>JAUXXD010000075.1 GCA_030681265.1 Candidatus Didemnitutus sp.
TCCGCTTCGGCAGCCGCAGCACGAGCACCGGTCCGCGCGCCTATGAAATTTTTACCAGCGTCGGCAATTACAGCACCGCGGCGGCTTCGGGCGAGCTGCTCAACAACAGCGTTTGGGCGCTGCAAACCGCAACCTTTGCCAATCCCGTCAGCGGCATCGCCGGCACACCGATCACCGTGCGCCTTTACGGCACCAACGGCACGGGCAGCCCCACCACTAACACTGCCAACTGGCGCATCGACGACCTTGCGGTCACCGTGCGCGTCCCGCCGGCCGCACCTTCACTCACGACCCAGCCGCTCTCGCAAACCGTGCCCGAGGGCGGCAGCGCCTCCTTCACCGCCGCCATGAGTTCGCCCAGCCCCGTCTCTTATCTCTGGCGCAAAAACGGTGTCGTGATTTCCGGACAGACTGGTGCGTCTTTGACGCTCACCAACGTCACTTCCGCCGACAACGGCAGCTACCGCGCCGTGCTCACCAACGACGGTGGCTCCATCGTCAGCGCCGCCGCCACCCTTACCGTGGTCGAAGCACCTACGAGTGCCGTGACGTGGACCTTCGACACCGCCGCGCCCACCAGTGGATTGCCCGTCGGTGTGACCGGCGGCACCGTTACGCAAGGCAACAACAACGGCACCACGCCGCTCCTCAGCACCACGTCGGCGTCGAGCGGCTACCCCGGATCCTCCGGCGGCAACAACGCCGGTGCCGCCGCGCGCATCGGCGCGCTCAACACCGCGACCAGCGGTTCGGCGTTTTTCACCTTCACGCTCACGCCGCCGTTGGATCGCCGCCTCGCGTTGGAATTAATCAGCTTCGGCTCGCGCAGCACAGGCACCGGTCCGCAAGGCTTCACGGTTTTCACCAGCATCGATAATTTCGCCGCGCCGCTCGTCTTCGGCTCGCTCAACGCGAACAGCACGTGGGCCGTGACGCCGCTCCTCGACGCCAAAGCCACCGGCACCACCGGCGCACCCGTCACTGTGCGCATCTACGGCCACAGCGGCAGCGGCAACCCGTCAATCGACACCGCCAACTGGCGCATCGACGATTTGAAACTCACCGTGCGCAGTGTCGCCGCGTTGCCCATCGTCACCACGCATCCGCAATCGCAGACCATCGCCGAAGGCGGCACCACGATTCTCACCGTCGCGGCGAGCGGGGCCGCGCCGCTCACTTACCAATGGCGCAAAGACGGCGGTCTGATCTTCGGCGCCTCCGATACTACCTACGTGATCGAAAGCACCTCCGCCGAAGATGCCGGTTCGTATTCCATCGAAGTCACCAACCCCGCCGGCACCGTTACCAGCAACCCCGCGCTCATCATTCTCGCGCAATCAATCAACTTCCCCACGCCCACCACTCGCTCGTTCGGCAGCGGCGCGTTCGACCTCGCCGCGACTGCGTCCTCCGGCTTGCCCGTCACCTACGCGCTCGTCTCCGGCCCCGCCAATGTCACCGGCCGCACCGTGACCCCCACGGGCGTCGGCAACGTCACGATCCGCGCCACGCAAAACGGCAGCGCCGACTACGCCGCGGCGACCGCGGTGGAACGCAGTTTCGCGGTGCAGTCTGACTACGCCTATTGGCAACAAACACGTTTCACCAATGGCGAGCTAGCCGACCCCGCGCGCAGTGGCCCGAACGCGATTTACGGCACGGATGGCGTGGCGAATCTCCTGAAATACGCCCTCGGCCTCGAACCGGCGCAAGACGCCACCACGCAACTCCCGAGCCCCACCGTGTCTGGTAACGCGTGGACGTTTACCTACACGCGCCCCGTCGATCGCCCCGATGTTGCATACGCCGTCGAACGTTCCACCGACCTCACAAATTGGAGCACCGCCGACGTGACACACGAAGCGGTTTCCACCAACGGCGCCACCGCCACGTGGCGCGCCAGCGTGCCTTTGAGTGTCAGCAACCAAGTCTTCTTCCGCCTCCGCGTCACGCGCTGACAAGTTCGCCTCGGCCTCGCGCTATCGGAGCAAGCACCGCGCACTATTCCGGCCAAAGCCACTGGACTAACCGCTCGCCATCCCGCCGAATGGAACTGGTATGAACCGGAGTCATAGGTAACACTTTGACCGGGGTTCATTTCTCGCCCGCGTGTTGACGTGCGCGAATAGCAACTCGCGGCGCAACTGTGATCTGGGATTGCGTCGCGCGGGACGCCGGGGATGCTGCTGACGCTTCTCGGAGCGATGCGCCTTTCCGTTCATGTCTTCACTTCGTTCTGCTCTCCTCATCGTCGCCGCGACTGCGCTTTTGGTTGTCGGTTGGTTTGCATGGAACGTCCGGCAAACAGCGAAGTCCGCTCTGCGCAACTCGGACGCTCTCCCGGCGACCGCGCTCGTGCATTTTCCGGCTGACGCACCGGCTTCGTCTCATCCCGTAGAGAACGCGGTGGCGCAGGGGAGCGTGCTCGACGAACGAATTGAACCGGGCTCGATCGCTGGCACCTTTACTCGCCTCCGACTGGTTCGTTCACCTGTGCAACCCGGATTGTTGCGCGTGGTCGAGCAATGGCGCGCCACCTCCGCGGGTGCACCGGTTTGCTTGCGTCGCGACATGTATCTCGCCGACCAACTCATCATCCGTGCCGCGCCGCAGACCGATGAGCGCGCACTTCAGCTTTTTGTTGCCGCCGCCGGTCTGGAGCAACTGCGTCCGATCGCACCCGGACTCTATACGGTGCGCACGTCGCGCAGTGATCTTGACGCGGTGCCGGAGGCCTTGCGCGCGCTGGAAGCGTTTCCGGAATTGATCGCCTCGGCCGAGGCAGATGGCGTGGGTTTTGGCGGCAGTATCCCAAACGATCCGCAGTTCGTTAACCAGTGGGGCTTGCACAACACCGGCCAAAGCGGCGGCAACGTGGACGCCGATATGAATGCACCGGAGTTTTGGCAGGTCGCGGGCAACACGCCCGGCCTCGTCATCGCCGTGCTCGATTCCGGACTCAATTTCACCCACCCCGATCTGCTCGGCATCGGTTGGACGAATCCCGGCGAAATCCCCGGTGACGGAATCGATAACGACGGCAGCGGCCGCATCGATGACGTCACGGGTTGGGATTTCGTGAACAACGACAACGACCCGACCGACGACCACGGCCACGGCTCAAACGTCAGTGGCATTATCGCGGCGAATCGCGACAACGGGGTCGGCATCGCCGGCCTGCTTTCTGGAGTGAAGCTTCTCACGTGTAAGATACTCAACAGTTCCAACAGCGGTCTCACTTCCAGTCTCATCGCGGCCACGACTTACTCGCGCCTGCGTGGCGTCCGGATTATGAACTTGTCGCTGCAAAATTTCCCGTTCAGCAGCACACTCAGCACTGAGTTCAGCGCGTGCGAGAGTGCAGGCATCCTCCTCTCGATCTGCGCGGGAAACCAGGGTGGGAATAACGACACCACGCCAAACTATCCCAGTTCCTACACCCACACGAATATCATCTCGGTTGGTAATCATGACCGCACCGACCAACGCTGGAACGGCGGCGGCACGAATTTTAACGCCTCGAATTACGGTGCCACCAGCGTCGATCTCTTCGCCCCCGGCCGCGAGATACTCAGCCCGATTCTCGGCACGAATTATTCCTACTACACCGGCACGTCGCAGGCTACACCGTTCGTCACCGCGATCGTCGGCGCATTATTCTACGCCAATCCCTCGTGGAGCGCCACAGAACTCAAGACCGCCATTCTTGGCTCCGTCACGACGCGCGCCGCTTATGCCGGACTGTGCGTGACGGGCGGACGGTTGAATGCGGTGGACGCCTTCGGCCTCGCGGTGGCGCAACAGCCGACCCGCGACACCGACGGCGACGGTTTTTCCAATTTGTTCGAATATCTTGCCGGCACGCGGACCGACTCCATCGCGAGCGTCCCAGCCTTGGTGACCGACCTGAGTGGGGGACTCCTGCGCTTACGACTTGCTCGCATCCCGCGCACTGGTTGGCGGTTTGAAATCGAAACGTCGACCGACTTGCAGGCGTGGACCAACACTGGTGTCACTGACCAAAGCACGCCGAACGAGTTGGTGGGATTGATACCGTTGCGCGGCGATCCGGCGCGTGGTTTTCTGCGCGTCAAAACCATGGCGGTTCCGTGAACGCTCGCGTGCAGTAGCCAGCTCTGAACGAGGGACACGCCCTAGCGCACCGCGCCTTCAAGACGGCGGAGTCTGCCGAGCCAGCCGTCGGGCGTTGCAAGGTGCGAATTGATGCGCGCTAGGCCGAGAAATCTAATTCCGCCGCCGCGGGTAATTTCTCTCAAAACTTCCGCAACTCGTTCAACAAAAAGCCCTCCCGAGCAGTGGGAGGGCTTCAAATTGGGTGCAGGGGTTGGATTTGAACCAACGACCTTCAGGTTATGAGCTGAATATCATACACTTGCGCAGCATGGTGTTATTTCAGGAACAGCCGGTTTTGAGGCCCAATGTGGGGCTTTCTGCCTCGACCGCGTTCATCAACGTTCGCTGCCGTTCACCCATGTTCACTTTTATCTTGGTAGCTCACGCCCGCGAGAAAGTCACCCCTCTGAAAGCTGACTGCGAAGGTTATTAGCCACACCAACCTGTTAGGAGGCCTGATCCATTCGAAGCATTTAATCGATCGGTTTTTGATGACAACCGATATCATGCGTAGTGGTTGCTCGGGTTGTGGCTTAAAGAAGGTTAATAATACCAGCCTTGTCGCCCTTGGCTGCCAAAATGTGAACCAAATCGCCCTTGGTCCATGAGGCCACCGCCAAGCCGTCTTTGATCAGAATTTCAGGACTGGTTGAATCGCCCTGCGCGGCGGGCGCGAAGTCGCTCCGACGGGCGATGTAGAGATGATACACTTGGTCCCGCTTGAAGCAGACCTCCAAGACCTCGCGGCCCGCGACCGTGAGCGTGCGGCAACCCAGCGCCTGCAATCCGGCAAAATCAACCGGGAGGCCCACCGTAAGACGCTGTCCGGGCGTCTCCAGCCAACGTCCGAGCTCCCCTATCTGATCCGCATGCACTCCATCGCCGTGCATCCCCGCACTCTCGGCCAACGCGAGTTCACGCAGGGTGGCCAAGTTTGCCGGCATCGCCTCGGTGTGCCCGGCAACTGAAGTGCCAGACGGGTTTAGACGGATGAAGGCCAAGGTGCCCAGCGTCGCGATGAGCGTAAGCGAGGCGGCCATCGCCAGCCAAGGCGTGCGCCGCCACCAAGCACGTTCGTCGCGCTTCGTTGATTGTGCGGCGGCACCGGCCAGGATGAGTGCACGCAGATCGGGCGGCGGTTGCACCTGACGGAGCGCGTTGGCGACACTGGCGTCGAAGCGCTCTTGTTTAGCCAACCACTCGCCGAGCAAAGGATCGCGCGCCGCTTGGTCGAGTGCTTCGCGCATGGTCGGATTTTGGTCGTCCGATCCGTCGGGACGACGGGCTTGCAGAATAAATTTTGCTTCGTCGCTGTTCATTTCTGGCCTCCTTTTTTCGCGGAAATAGCCGGGGGAAATTGAATCACTTTTTGATCGGCTGCGGTTAGCCGGCGTGCCAGCAAAGTTCGCAACTGGGCTTTGCCGCGCGAGAGGCGCGACATCACGGTGCCGATGGGCAATTCGAGCAGCTCGGCGATTTCCAAATAGGACATGTCTTCGAGATAAAAAAGCGCCAGCGGCGCTCTAAAGGCTTCATCCACTTCTTGCAGCGCGGCCATGACTTGCTGGCCGTCGAGCCGCTCGAAATCCCCCGCCGGTTCCAATACCGGCTCCTGCTGGCCGGGCGGCAGATCCTCGATGGATTGCGAACGTTGATCGCGCCGCCGACCGCGCAAGAACTCCCGGTAAAGCGTGGTGAAGAGCCAAGTCTTGGCCTTGTCCTGCTCACGCAGCGAACTGCCCTTGGTCGCCCACACATAGAAAGTCTGCTGCACGAGGTCGCAGGCATCAGCCTCGCGCCGGGCGAGACTCAGGGCGAAGCGGTAGAGCGCCGCGTAGTGCGCATCGACCAAGTTAGTGAAAGCGTCGGCTGACATCGTGGAATATGAGTTCTACCCGCCCGCGTTTATTCCGCCACTTTCAAAAATAACCTCCAATGCTCCCTTATTCCGTCCTGTCGGCATGTCGGCACCTCATTTTTGCAACGCGCTTTCGGGGTAAAACGCCTGCCACGCGAACCAGAAGGCTTGCACGACGGGAATCGCTTCGCCTTCCGGCCCCTGCGCCTCGAATCGGCGCGCCTCCGCCGTGTGACGCACGCGCACTTCGACGCCGCCGATCCGATCCTCGATCCACTCGCCATCGGGTATCGACGCCAAAGCGTAGGCCTTCGCTTTGCCGCCAATAACCAACCCCGCGACCCACGCCTTGCCCGGCAAATCCTCCCGGTGGGTCGGCACGGGAAACATCGTGCCCGGCATGCGTTCATAACCGTCGTAGGGTTGCCGGGCGTAATCACGGGCAAAGCCCGTCTCGGTGGACAACACGTCCGTTTCCGGATGCACCTCGCGCCATGCCTTCCAGGTGGTCTGCGTGCTCGGAAGCCAGCGCAGTTCACGTCCTACCGCCGGTCCGGCCACCGCCTTCATCGCCAGCTGCGACCACAGGCTGTGCGTCTCGCGGTCATACATCAGCACGTCGCTTTGATAGAGCAGGCCCGACACCCCGAATGACCGCATCTCGCCGTCGATACGCCGGTGAAAGACCATCGCCGTGCCGCACAGCGGACAATAGGTCACGCTGACCGCGTCGTCTCCGATGGTGTCGTTGACGATCTCGTGCCACACGAGAATGCGCAGCGGATACGCCCGGGCGACTCCACCGCTCGTCAGGCCAATGACAACATCGTCGTCGCGCAAAAACGTCGCCTGGTCGGCGGTCACGAAACGCGGCTGGTCGATGGCGGGAATGCCGTCCTTGGGCGGCCCGCCGGCCAAAATTTCCGCAACGGGAATGCTCGCGTTGCTCAGATCAAATTCCGCGTGCGCCGGACCGGCTCCGCGTGCCCCCTCGCGCCCACCGGAGGCGGCTTCGACGCGTTCCGGCCAAAGCGATAACAACAGGACCGCTTCAATAAGGATGAGACCGGCGAGACCGACGGTGGCCAAGATGCGGGCGCGCCGAGTGCGAAAGGGACTTTTCATGGCAGGGGTAGGTTTCAGTTTTGGGTTGGTGAAAGGATTCGACGGCACACGGCGGATGCGCCGAGCGCGGCGCGCTCATGCGCCCAGCGCGTTCAGGATGCGTCCGGCGTGAGCCTCGGCATAACCTGCCGCGTAAGCTTCCAGGGTGCGGGCGATCTCATCGCGCACGCGGCGAAACTCGCCCCGCACCTCCTCCGGCGTGCCGGTCGCGTGCGCCGGATCATCGAAGGCCCAGTGGTAACGAAACTGTTGGCCGGGGAAAACCGGACACACCTCGTTGGCCCGTCCGCAAACCGTGATGACCGTGTGCACCGCCTGCTCCCGAAACTCGTCCAACGATTTCGACCGATGCCCGGCGATGTCGATGCCCAGCTCCGCCATGACCGCGATGGCCTCGGGATGCACGTAACCGGCCGGTCGGCTGCCCGCGCTGGCCACCCGAAACAAATGCCCGGCGCGGGCGCGCAACAGCCCCTCGGCCATGTGGCTGCGACACGAATTGCCGGTGCAGAGCACCAGCACGAGCGGACGCACCGGATATTCCGGTTCGAGAACAGACGCGGGAGGGTGGGATGTTGGATTGGATTTCATTATGTCGATAAGGCGACCTGCTGCGGCGCTGATGCGGCTGGCGCGTCGGCGAGACGACGCGGGAAGTAGAGGTGGAAAACCGCGCCCACGCCGGGCCGGGGCGGAGCCAATTCCAGATGACCGCCATGCTGCTCCACGATGCCCTTGGCCGAGGCGAGCCCGAGCCCGGAGCCCTTGCCTTCGGATTTGGTCGTGAAGAAGGGCTCGAAAAGTCGCGCGCGCGCTTCATCGGAAATGCCCGGACCAGTGTCCGCGATCTCCAGGCGCACACAATCCGTCAGCCGGCAGACACTCGCCGTGCAGTGCGCCGAGTCCCCCGGCCAATTCTGCACGGTGATGGTGACGCCGCCCGCCTCGTCCATCGCATCCCGGGCATTGATGACCAGATTGAGCAACACCTGCTCCAGCTGCGCGGGATCGAGCATCACCGGCCAGAGAACATCGTCGGCACGCACCTCCAACCGCACCCCCGCACCGGCCGCCTGAGTCAAGATCGGCTCCATGTCCGCCAGGGCCGCGCCCAGGTCCACGGAACGCACCTGAAGTTTCTGCCTGCGCCCGAGCGCCAGCACCTGGCGGGTCAACGCGGTCGCCCGCGCGCAACTCTTCACGATCTTGTCGAGATAACCGGCTGTGGTCGGATCGTCTTCACCCGCACGCCCTCGCGCTAGATCGGCGAAACCCTGAATCACGCTAATCAGGTTGTTGAAATCGTGGGCCACGCCACTCGCCAGCCGACCGATGGCCTCGGATTTCTGGGCCTGATAAAATTCACGCTGCGCCAGCCTCAAATCCGTGACGTCCGCGAGCACATGCACCGTATCCTCGCATCCTCCGTCTTCCAGTCGCCGACTGTGCAGGACCGCCCGTCGCGGCACATTCCCCCGACCCATCGGCACCGCGATCTCGGGTGCCCGCCCCGAGCCCCCGCCCCTCGGTTCCTCGATCCGCGACCACAGCTCGCCAGCGCGACTGCCGAGAATGTCCGCGCCGCCCGATTCCGCAAAAAGGCGACGCGCCTCGGCGTTTGCGAAAAGCACGCGATCCCCGGCATCGCACAACAGCACCGCCGTGGGCAGGTTCTCTAGGAAGCGGCGAAACTTTTCCTCCGCCCTGACAGTCCGACGCCTCCAGCGAGAGGAGAGCGGCCACACCGCCGCGCCGCCCGTCACAGCCATCAGGCCGATCAACATCCCCGCCTCGCGATTCAAGCGTGACGGCATCGCCAAGGCGGCCTCCTCGCCTTTCCGTCCGCCCACATGCACCGCCACCCGCCACCCGGTGCCTTCCACCGGAGCCTGGGCCACGATGGCCGTGCGATCAAAATTCGCCAAGGTCGAGCCCACCACCTTGCGCTCGGGGTGACACAAGACCGAGTCGGCGGAATCCAACAAGCACACGAAGCCCGCCTCGGTCGCAGGCGTCGCGCCGAGGCTTACCTGAAAACGCGCCCGTGTGTCTTCCTGCGTGCGTCCCAGAGCGATATCGGCGGCCAGCAGCGCGGCGAGACGGCGAGCCTCGCGGTCCGCACCGGCCAGGATTTCCGCACGCTCCTGTTTTTCCGCCGCAGGATATACGCGCAGATTCAACCAGACCAACGCACCAGCTCCGACCACACAAAGCGCAAGCACGACCCCAAGGATTTCCCATCGTAGCCCGAAGCACCCCGCGAAATTCGACGAAGATCGCGCCTGCGGGGCTTTGTGTTTTTCCGAATAGGACGACATGACGGAAATTTTAGTTCGCCGACGTCTCGCGCAGCGCGCGGCGGGCGAGACGGGTCACATAAATGGTCACGCCCAGCGTCGCGAGCAGGCCGACGCCGAGGTAAACATAACGCAGTGTCCCGCCGTCGTCGGCTCCGACACCACCCGCCGCCGCCTCGGCCGCCGCACGTCCGATGTATCCGAGGTATACATACAGCAGGGTTCCGGGCAGCATGCCCGCCCAGCTCGCCAGCACGTAGGGCCAGAAGCGGATCGAGGTCAGCCCGAGCAGGTAATTGAGCACGTTGAACGGAAACACCGGCGAGAGCCGCATCAGGAAGACGATGCGAGCGCCCTCGCGACCAACCGCGCGGTCCACCGAGGCGAACTTTTCATTGCCGCCGAAACGGGCGCTCACCGCGTCGCGCGCCAGGTGGCGCGAGATCAAAAACGCCGCCGCCGCCCCCAGGGTCGAGCCCAGCGATACCGCCGCCAGGCCGAGACCGATCCCAAAGATGAACCCCGCGCCCAAGGTCAGCGCCGAGCCCGGCAGGAACAACACCGCCGCGAGCACATAGACCGCCACGAAGACAACAAATCCCCATGCCCCGAGCCCGGCCACCCAAGCGTTAAACGTCTCCAACCATTCCCCCACCGGCAGGGTGCGCAGCGCCACGAGCACGGCCACCACCAACAGCGCGGCGACCAGCGGCTTCCACGGGAATTTTTTCTCGTTCGCGTTGCTCATCGGGCGGGGTTCCAGGCGAAGAGTTTTTGGAGAAACGCCTTTTTGCCGGGCGTGAGGCGCGTGCGGTTAAACGCGTCGCCCACGCGGCGGACCGCCTCGGAGTGCGAGGGGTAGGCGTGGATGGTCGCGGCGATTTGCCCAAGAGTGAGGCCGTGCTTCATGGCCAGCGTGAACTCATGGATGAGTTCGCCCGCCCCCTCGCCGACGATGGTCGCGCCAAGGATGCGGCCCGTGCCGGGCTCGGCCACCACCTTCACAAAACCCTCCGTCTCGCGCTCCAGGATGAAGCGATCCACATGCGCCAGCTCCTGTTTGAAAATCGCGTGCGGCACACCGGCCTTTTTCGCCTCCGTCTCGTTCAGCCCCACCCGCGCCACCTCCGGCCCGGTATAGGTGCACCACGGCAGCACCGAGGTGTCGGCGGGAGTGAGTTTGCCCAGCCAGCGCAGGGGCGGGATCATGCTGCGGATGATGTTCTCGACGATCACGCGCGCATGCATGTCGGCCACGTGGGTAAATTGATAACCGCCCGCGATGTCGCCGCCCGCGAAGATGTGCGGACGCGAGGTTTGCAGGAAGCGGTTCACCTCCACGCCCTTCTTGGAGTAGCGCACGCCGGCCGCCTCCAGATTGAGCGATTCGACGTTCGGGATGCGCCCGGCGGCGACCAGCAACGCGTCGGCCTCGATCACCCGCGTCGGGCCTTCGCCGGTCGCGGGCGCGAGCGTCAACGCCACCCCGGCGCCGTCGCCGCGCAGCGCCGCCCGCACGCCTTTCATGCCGGTGTGAAAAATCACGCCTTCATGTTCGAGCCGGGCGCGGAGCAAGGCGGAGACCTCCGGGTCTTCGCGGATGAGAATCTGCGGCGCGAACTCCACCACCTGCACCTGCACGCCGAGCCGTTGAAACACCTGGCTGAGCTCGCAGCCGATGGGTCCGCCGCCGAGCACGATCAGGGATTTCGGCGTGGGCTTCAGTTGATCGAAAATCGTCTCATTGGTGAAATACGGCACGTCGCCCAGCCCCTCGATGGGCGGCACCGCCGCGCGGCTGCCCGCCGCGATCACGATGAAACGACCGTGCAAGCGCTGGCCGTCCACCTCGACTTCATGTGGCGACAGAAACTTTGCCTCGCCCTGAAACACGTCCACGCCGAGCGACTGATAACGCTCCACCGAATCGTTGGGCGCGATGGCCGCGCGCCGTCCGCGCATGCTGGCAAACACCTCCTGCAAATCGAAGCGCGGCTCGTGCTCGGCGAGCCCCCACTTTTTCGCTTCGCGCAGGCGTTGCACCAGTCGGGCAGAGGCGATCAGCCCCTTACTCGGCACGCAGCCGGAGTTGAGGCAATCGCCGCCCATCTTGTGACGCTCGATCAAAGCAGCCCGACCGCCGAGGCCGGCGATGGCCGCCGTGGTGATGAGCCCGGCCGCTCCGGCACCGATGGCGATGACGTTGTAGTTTTGTGTTGGGTTGCTCATCGGGAATATAGGCGCGTCAGCGGCGCTCGTTCAGGCTCCAATCGTAGTCGAGGTAGGTGACGGTCCACTTGCCCGAGTCGGCGGCGAGCGAGGCGCGCACCGCCGCCGGCGCATAGGGAGCGAGGGCGCGGAGCACTGCGGCGGGTTCGCCGCCAAAGTCGGCCGCAAACCAATTAAAAATCTGCGACAACTCGGCGCGTCGCGCTTTGGCGTCGAAGCGGTTTAGCGTGCCGAGAAACACCCGCGCCTGATCGGCGAATTGCTCGTCGATTCGTTCGGCCACGAAGGCCTCGGCGCGTAGTGGCGGGCAGGATACGGCGGCGCAGACCACCGCGTAGTGGATGCGCGGTTCCTTAAGCTCGGCGCGCAGGACCTGGTGCTCGATGTGGTTGAGCGAAAGGTCGCACCCGCCCACCCGCGCCACCGGCAAGTCCCACGGCGAATCCACACCGGGGTGCGGAATATCGCGGATGCTTTTCACCGGATGATGATCGGCGACCAGCTTGAGCGTGTAGGCGTTGTAGGCGTTGATCCAAAACGCGAGTCGCGCGTCGCGCGCGCCGAGCGCGGCCACGTCGGCGGCGGCCAGCGCGTCGAGATACGAACCGAGGCGCGCGTCGGTTTTGAGCGCGGCATAGTCCACGCGACCGTTGCTCACGCGCTCCTTGAGCAGCGCGTCCAACGTGGCGTGTTCAAACGCCTGCGCCGAGCCCGCGAGCGCGAAGCAAAATCCAAGGGCCAACGCGCACAGGCGGGGGAGGAATCGAATCAGGTGCATACGTCAGTGAGAGCGCCCGCCCGATTTTTTATTCCGCACGAAAAACCAGCGCCCCAGGGTCAACGCATCCGCCCACGTTTGCCGCACCACGCCGCGCCGATGGAAACGCCGGTCCGAACTCACCACCACGGGACGTAACAACACGGTGCGCCCGAGCGAGCGCAGCCGCAGAGAGAAATCCACGTCCTCCAATTCATCCGTGATCAAAAAACCGCCGAGTCGGCGAAACGCATCGGCCCGCACCCACTGCACCTGATCGCCGAAGCTCGGCCCCCCGAGTCGCACCCGCCAATCCGCCATCCATGCGGTGATCCGCAGCAGCCGCGAATCGCTGGCGAACCGCCGCCGAAAACACCCGCCCACGCACTCCCGCTCGCCGCCCAGCGCCTCGCGCACCGCTTCTCTCCAGCCCTCGGGCAGCAGCGTGTCCGCATGCAGAAACACCAAAACCTCGCCTCGTGCATGACCTGCGCCATGGTTCATTTGCGCCGCGCGCCCAAGGTTCGGCGAACGCAACACCCGCACCCCCAGTCGCCCGGCCATTTCGGCGCTGCCGTCGTGGCTGCCACCATCGACCACGATTACCTCCACCGCCGAGTCGTTCAGCCCCGGTGCGCTCAGCACCAGGGCGAGATGCGCCGCTTCGTCGATCACCGGCACGATCACCGAAATCGTGAGGCAAGCGCGGTCGGTTTTGGCGACGGTCGGCATTCAAAGCAGATCACCGATGGCTTTTTCAAACGCGGCACGCGGCGCGTAGCCCACCTGCCGGGCGACGATGCCGCCCTGCCGGTCGATGATAAACGTGGTCGGCAGACCTTCGATGCCACCGAAGGCCTGCGCGATACGTTCGTCGCCCATGGCCAGCGGATAGTTGATGCCGTATTGATCGGCAAAGGCCCGCACGATTCCCTCGCCTTGATGGTCCATCGACACGCCGACAAAGACCAACCCCCGCTCGCCCCATTCACGCTGCAAAGCCACGAAGTCCGGGATCTCTTTCCGGCACGGCGGACACCAGGTCGCCCAAAAATTCAGCACCACCACCTTGCCGCGCAGCGACTCGCCGCTGATCTCCGCGCCGTCGAGCGTCGTGAGCTTCCATGCCGGCGCGGGCACGGCGTTGGTAGCGACATTAGCCGAGGCCGGGACCGGTTTGGCCCCAAGCCCGACCGCATCCGTTACCGCCACGCACATCGGGCACAGTCCAAGCCGCCCCGAAATGAGCACGTAGGCCGCGATGCCGACGACCGCGATGCCGACAGGCCAAAACCGACGCCCCCACGAGACGCGGCGAGGAAGCGGTTCGGGAGCAGGCTGGCTGGCGGGCGTGTCAGTTGGATTCATGAACCATGAGAGCCCCCGCATCGCGGATTTATTCCTCACACTCCTTGGCCGGTTCCTGACCGCGATGTAACGTCAGCGTCGGTGCCTGCAAATCCGCCGGGAACGTTTTGCCTTCTGCGTGCGGTGCTTAGTCTTGCCCCCATGAAAGTGCCAGAAAGCAGCATGCCCGAAGAGGCGTATTGGGAGTCCTTGTTCGATATACCGCTGATTTTGGACCGGCTGACAATCGACGGTGCGGTCGAGCATGTGGCCGAATTGGGCTGCGGCTACGGCACGTTCACGCTGCCAGTGGCGCGACGCATCCGGGGATCGGTGTTCTCTTTCGACATCGAGCCCGCGATGATCGCACGCACCCGTGGTCGCGCTGCCGACGAGGGAGTGGGGAACATCGACGTCTCGCTGCGCGATGTGTTGGCCTCAGGCTTCGGACTCGCATCGGGATGCTGCGATGCCGTGCTGTTGTTCAATATCCTGCACTTCCCGCAGCCCGAAGAGCTGGTTCGTAAAGCCGCCGAGGCACTTCGGCCCGGGGGACGGGTGCTGGCGATTCATTGGCGCTCCGACCTCACCACGCCGCGTGGCCCGCCGATGCCTTTGCGGCCGAAACCCGCCGACGCCCGACATTGGGCCGAAGCTGCGAGCCTGATGCTTACCACAACCCATGAGCTGCCGCCCTGGCACTTCGGTATCGTTCTCACAAAATAGATCGGTCCGAAGTATTCGATGTATTCTCGCGCCATTTCCAACACGCCCAGCCAACCACAAAAGGCAGCCAGATCAGCATGCGCTCGGTGAGAGCGGTTTCCCACATGCCCGTCAGCTCGTGTGTGCGCCAGACCCAGAAGTAAACAAAACCGCTCAGGCTCAGCAGGCGGGTGCCGAGGTTACCGGTGATCGCCGCCCACGGGGCCAGCCAGACAAAATACCACGGATGCACCGAGGGCAGGCAGAGCAGCAGCACCGTGAAATACCCCTCAAACGCCGTCGTCGCCCGCCGCGCGAGGAGCAGCACCGCGCCCGCCAGCGGGAGAAACATCCACGGTATCCACGCGTTGGTGATTTCCGCCGGTCTGCGCACCAGATCCACCAACCACGGAAGAAAATCCATGCCGCGCGCCTTGGCCACGAACTCCCCCGGCCACAGGTTGCCCAGCGGGCCGAACTCCCCTCGAAACCACAGCAGCGCCAGCCCCAGGGGCAACATCCCCAGCCCCACCAACCCCGCCGCTCGCAGCGGCCTCCGCCGTTCCTGCCACGCCAGCCAGCACAGGAGCGGCGCGGTGATCCACTTCACGCCGATGCTCACGCCCACCGCCAACGCCGCCCGCCAGTATCCGCCCGCTTCCCACGCCCGCCAAGCAAGCACCAAGGGCAACAGCAGCAGGCTCTCGAAATGCGCTCCGCCCGCCGTCGCGTAGAGCACCAGCGGATTCCACGCAAAGAGCAGCGCCCGGGCCGCCCCCAGCCGCCCGGCCAGCAGCCCGCACACCGCCAGATCCGCCGCGATAAAAACCAGTTTCCACGCCCACACCGCATCACCGAGCCCCGCCGCCATGCCGCGAAAGCCCAACTGCAATAGCGGCGGGTAGATCGCCGTCTTGTCCGGGTGATTGATGAGTCCCCACCACTCCGTCCTCAAACCGCCCAACTCCGGCGCGAGCGGCGCGTAGTGAAACGGTGAATACCCCGCGAGCTGCACCCTCCCTTCCCACAGGTAGCGCCACACGTCGTCGCCCGGCTCCATCGGGAGGAGTAGCAGTCTCGCCGCCACCGCCACGCCCCAAAACCACCAGCCGGGCGCGCCCGTTTCATCTCGTCGCTGCGCCGCACCCCAAGTCAAAACAAACCCCGCGCCCATGATCGCCGCCGCCGCCAGCAACCACGGCACGTTCGCGGCCGTCGCCGCCCCGTGCGGCCACATGAACAACGCGCCGAGCAACACCAACGCGCCCGCCCACCGCAGAGCGGGCGAGACCCGCCGCCAGGCCAGCGTGGCGATGGTCGAGAGGATGATCGTGCCCGCTTGCACGCTGCCCTTGATCGTGCCGGAGATTTTGGAACGTCCGCCTTGCCGCCGCCGGTAGCCAACCGGCAGTTCCACGATCCGCGCGCCCACCTCCACCGCGCGCACCTGCATCTCAATCGTCCAGCCAAAACCCCGGTCGCGCATGCCGATGGCGTCGTAGAGCGTGCGCCGCACCAACCGCAGCGGACCAAGGTCGCGATACTGGTGGCCCCAACCGAGCCGGATGAGCGCGACCGAGAGGGCGTTGCCGAAATTCTGCACCGGCGTCATCACCGCGCGCGCCTCGGCCCGCGCCCGGCGATCACCGAGCACGAAATCCGCCCCGGCGCGCGCCTCGGCGATCAAGCGCTCCACATCAAGCAAGTCGTCGCTGCCATCGGCGTCGCAGAACAGAATCCATTCCACGTCCGACGGCAGATCGGCCGTGCCCGTCCAGCAGGCCTGCCCGTAACCACGCCTCGCCTCGACCACCACCTCCGCCCCCGCCTCGCGGGCACGCGCCACGGTCGCGTCGGTGCTGCCGTTGTCCACCACGCGGATGCGCTCCAGCCCGAGTTCGCGCAGCCCCGCGACCACGTCGGCGATGGTCGCCTCTTCATTGAGCGCGGGGATGATGACTTGCAGAGTGGAGCGTTCCAGCATGGCAGGCGTTTCCCGTCAGAGGCGCGGCGCGTTCGATCTATTCCTTCGGCGGGAATAAATCCGCCCGCGCCCGGCTCTCATCGACTCCAGCCGCCCACCTATGCCGAATCTCTTTTCCCGCTACGCCGATTGGCTTCACCTACGCTGGCCCGCCGGTTCGGTTGAAAAACTGCCCGAGGTCAACTCCGACGGCACCACCGCCGTGCCCGGCGTGCGCGTGGTCGGCGACCTCACCGGCGTGCCCCTGCTCAAGTTCGCCGCCGATTCCGGCGCGCGCGCCGTGCAGGCCATCGCCGCCGAACTCGGCTCCGCCAAGGCTGGCGCGGACGCCTCCGACGGCCCCGCCGATCTCGCCATCGTCGGCGGCGGCGTGGCCGGACTCTCCGCCGCCCTCGAAGCGAAAAAGCTCGGCCTACGTTTCGTCGTCTTCGAGGCCGCCCAGCCCTTCGCGACCATTGCCAACTTCCCCAAGGGAAAACCGATTTTCACCTACCCCACCGACATGCGTCCGGCCGGCGACCTCGCCCTCACCGCCGACGTGAAGGAAGACTTGCTCGCCGAGTTGGAGGCCCAGCGCAGAGCCGCCGACATCGAGCCGCGCCGCGCCCGCATCGAGCGCATCGAACGCCAGGGCGACCTGCTCTTGCTGCACCATCCCGACGGGCAACCCTTCCGCGCCCGCCGCGTCATCGTCGCCATCGGCCGCAGCGGCAACCACCGCAAACTCGGCGTGCCCGGCGAAGACCTCGACAAGGTCTCCAACCGCCTGCACGACCCGGCGGCCTTCGCCGGACAAAACGTGCTCGTGGTCGGCGGCGGCGACTCCGCGCTCGAAGCCGCCACCGCCCTAGCCAAGGCCGGTGCGTCCGTCACGCTCAGCTATCGCGGCAAGGCCTTCGCTCGCGCCAAACCCGAGAACGTGGACGCCCTCGCGCCCGCCGACGTTTCCGTCGTGCTCGACAGCACCGTGCGCGCCATCGCCGCCGACAGCATCACGTTGAAGACGCCATCCGGCGAAACCCCATTGCCCAACGACGCCGTGTTCTCGCTCATCGGCCGCGAGGCCCCGCTCGATTTTTTCCGCCGCAGCGGCATCCCGATTCAGGGCGAGACGTCGCTCGTCGGCTGGTTGGGCGTCGCAGCGCTGCTGCTCTTTTGCGTGTTCGTTTACTCGTGGAAAGGCGGTGGCCCCACCGAGTCGTGGATCAATCCGTCCGCGTGGGCCGACTCCCTGCGCGAGACCGCCTCCGACCGCACCACGTTGCTCGGCACGCTCGCCGTCTCGATGAAGTCGCGCTCGTTTTACTACACGCTGATCTACAGCCTCGCGATCTTCGCCTTCGGCCTCGACCGCATGCGCCGCCGCCGCACGCCCTACGTGAAGCGCCAGACGTGGACGCTCATGGCCGTGCAATGGCTGCCGCTCTTCATCCTGCCCGAGATCATCCTGCCGTGGGCGGGCTACAACGGCCTCTTCTCCTCCGGCCTCGGCGCGCTCATCGGCGACAACCTCTTCGAAAGCTACATCTCCGCCGCCGACTACGCCGCCGCCGCGTGGCCCGACTGGGGACACCCCCGCGCCTACTGGCGCGCCTACGGCTTCATTTTGGCGTGGCCGCTCAACGTGTATAACGTCTTCACCGATTCGCCCCACTGGTGGTGGATCGGCATCGGTGCCGTGCAGACCTTTGTGCTGATCCCACTCGCCATCTGGCGCTGGGGCAAAGGCGCCTACTGCGGCTGGGTCTGCTCCTGCGGCGCGCTGGCCGAGACGATGGGCGACCGCCACCGCCACAAGATGCCACACGGCCCGTTTTGGAATAAACTCAACTTCATCGGCCAGGCCTTCCTCGCCGCCGCCTTCGCCCTGCTCGCAGTGCGCGTCGTCGGATGGATTTTCCCCGGCTCCTGGGCCGACCGCAGTTTTCACCTCCTGCTCGAAGGCAAAGACTCCGGCGGGCAACTCACGGCGGGTTTTGCCTTCAGCTACAAGTGGTTCGTGGACGTCCTTTTTGGCGGCATCCTCGGCGTGGGCCTCTACTTCAAATACTCGGGCCGTGTGTGGTGCCGTTTCGCCTGCCCGCTGGCCGCGCTCATGCACATCTACGCGCGTTTTTCCCGCTTCCGGATTTTCGCCGACAAGAAAAAATGCATCTCGTGCAACGTCTGCACCTCCGTCTGTCATCAGGGCATCGACATCATGAGCTTCGCCAACAAAGGCCTGCCGATGGAGGACCCCGAGTGCGTGCGGTGCTCGGCCTGCGTGCAGAGCTGCCCCACGGGAGTGCTCACCTTCGGCCAACTCCTCGCCAGCGGCCAGCCGCTCTTCGACAGCCTGCCCGCCTCGCCGGTGCAGATGCAGGAAAAACGCCTCGCCCAAACTCCCGCCGCCGCCGCCCGATGACCCGCCCGTCACGCCGCCCACGTCGAGTCGCTGTCCTGCTTCTGCTCGCCCTCACCGCCACCGCCACGCTTTTCGGCATGACCCGCCTCCGCCATTTTGTTTTCCCGTCGCCCGTCACGTGGGACGAAGTGCGTTGGCAAATCGCGGAGAATTTCCCCTCCGTCCCCCAACTCGGCACGACGGAGCTGGCCGCGATGCTGGGCGATCCCGCCGGCCCGCGTCCGCTGTTGATCGACACCCGCGCCGCGCGCGAATACGCCGTCAGCCACCTGCCCGGCGCACTCCACGCGGAGATGATCGAGGATGTGCGCCGCCTGCTTGCCACCGCGCCGCGTGACCAGGCGGTGGTGCTGTATTGCTCGGTCGGCTGGCGCTCCAGTCGCCTGGCCGCCGACCTCCTGCAAGCCGACCCCGCGCGCAGCGTGCACAACCTCGACGGCTCCCTCTTTCAATGGGCCAACGAAGGTCGGCCCCTCGTCACCCCCGACGGCACCCCGACGCACCGCGCCCATCCCTACGACCAACGCTGGGGGCGTCTGCTCGACGCGCGACTTCACGCGGAGAATCCCCGCCCATGATCACCGCCGCCGACATCGCGCCCCTGCGCCCGTGGCTGGCGGGTGGCTTGCTCGTGGGCCTCTTGGTCTGGGAAGTGGCGCAGCCGTATTTCGCCGCGTTCACGCGCGGCCCGCAGGCCTGGCGACGTCGCGGAAAAAACGCCGCCATCAACCTCGGGCTCGGCCTGCTCAACGCCGCCGTGGTCGCGGTGGTGTTTGTCGGCCTCTGGGCCGCGACGACCCGCTGGGCCGCCGCGCATGATTTCGGTCTCTTGCGCTGGCTGTCGCTCGCCGATGGCTGGCGCTGGGTCGCGGCCCTGTTGCTGCTCGATGCCTGGACCTACACCTGGCACCGGCTCAACCACACCGTGCCCTGGCTCTGGCGTTTCCATCGCCTGCATCACGCCGACGAGGAGATGAACGTGACCACGGCCAGCCGTTTTCACGTCGGCGAAATCGTGTTGTCGTCGCTCTTGCGCATCCCGCTGCTGGCCTTGCTCGGCGTCGGCTTGGAGGAGCTGGCGATCTACGAGACCCTGCTGTTTGCCGTCGTGCAGTTTCACCACGCCAACATCGCCCTGCCCGAAAAGGCGGACCGCGTTTTGCGTCTGATCATCGTCACGCCCGCACTGCACCGCGTGCATCACTCCGTGGTCCGGGCCGAGGCGGATTCAAATTTCAGCTCCCTCTTCTCGTGGTGGGATCGCCTGTTCGGTTCCTGGCGGCTCGTGCGCGATCCACGCTCCATCCGCTTCGGCGTGGATGACTGACAGCTACCGGCGGCCCGAATATCCTCGGCCGATTCAACGCGCGGCGTCGCCCACCTCGATCCAGTCGAGCCACGCCTCGGAGCGCGAGGCGCTGTTGTCCGCGTCGCCCATGATGGCCAGGCGGAAACGGCGCGGGGCGGCCTCGCCGGTGATGCGGCGATAGTCCGCCGCCGGGTCTATCTCCACCTCGCGCCATTCGCCGCGCTCCGCACGCGCATAGGTCCTCGGCAGCATGATGACGCGATCGGTGTAGGGATTTTCAAAATACGCCGGCAGTCCCGGCGTCTCCGTCCACACATAGGCCAGCGACCGCACCGGCAGGTAACCCAGCTCGCGAAACGGGGCCTTGCGCAGCGCGTAACGCTCCAACCAGCCCGCCTCTTTTTCCGGGCGCTCGTAGATCACGTAAACGCGCAGCGCATAGTCGTCGCCCGGCTTGGTGCGCGGGTCGGGCGCGGTTGGCAGGCGGTCGGCCCGCCAGCGCCAGCGCACGCGATAATCGCGTCCCTCCGGCACGGTGAACGCCTGTTGCGAGAGCAAACCCGAGGCCGCGCCCGCCGACACGACGCACAGGACCGACGATCCGTCCCGCGTCTCCACCGCGTAATCCGTCGTCTGCGGTATCTTGGGGAAAATCCAGTCGGCCCACGCCGTGCGGTCGGCGAAATCGTCGCGAAACAGCGGCGCGGCCTCGTCCGCCGACCAGGCGGAAGGAACAATTCCGAGAAGATACGGGATAAGCAAAATCCAACGGGTGTTCATGATTCGTAGTGGTTGAGTAAATACAGGACGCTGCCCGCGAAAAAAAACGCCGCGACGCACCAGAGCAGCACGAGCCCGAGGTAGAAACCCAGGCGGCGATTCAGGCCCAGTGGCAGCACGAGCAGAACTTCCAGCGCCCCGAGGATTACGAGCGAGCAGAGCGGCCAGGTGTAGCCGCCGACGCCCACCCGCCCGGTCAGGAAAAACAGGCTCACGTTGAGGATGACGAGCAGGTTGGTCGCCCGCGAGAGGTTGCCCAGCAGCACGTCGAGATTGTCGTGCAGGCAGCCCTGGCACTCCCGCCAAAGCTGGGCAAACCACCCTCCGCCATCGACGGGTTCCGGCCGGCTCATGGCAGGCGCTCCTTCGCCGGAATCGGCATGGGAGCCTCACGGGTTGGCGGAGACACCATCCAGCCTGCGATCAAAACTCCGATCACGAGCGCCATGGCGAACAAACGTCCGGCGAAACCGGGGCGAACGGGGACCAGTCGAAGCGTCGTTGAACATTGCTCGCAGGCAAACACACGGGGCTGCATGTCGTGTGAGAGCGCGGCGCGGCGTGGTTTATTCCCGCGCCATTTGCCGGATCGTGGTTCGCACGTTGGCGAGGCGGCAGTATCCCTGAGGATTGCGCAGCAGCGAAAGCAAAGCTCCCGTTCAGAGTTGGACGCGGAATCCCGCACTGAGGATGTAGTCGGTTTTGAGCTGGCCGCCGTTCAGTTCCTGAATGAGCGGCACCTGCACGGAGATCTCGGCCACCCAGCGTTGCGTGACATATTGCAGGCCGGGCGAGACAAACAGTGTGTAGCCGCCGGAGTCGCCAACCTTGTCGCCGTTCTGTTCGTCGCGCTGCGCCCAGATGCCGTTCAACTCAAGAACGCCATAGACGAATGCGGGGACGCCCGCGTCGGGCAGCGTTCGCGGCGAAAGCCGGTATTGAAACGCGGCATTGTGCGTGAACGTGTCGCCGAAGCGAAAACCGTTGGCGCGCGTGTTGAATTTGTATCCCAAATCGAAATCCGCCTGCCACTGGAGTCGCTGCCAGCTAAAAACTCCGGCCACCACCGGATCGTAACTGCCGGAGCCAAGCTGGAGCGGTTGGGGCAATCGGCCCAGCGAGTCACGGGCGTCATCGCGGCCCGTGGGAAACTTCAGTCCGCCGAGAATCTGGGCGCGGAACGTCTCGCCCGGCCGGTCCAGCTGGAACACCTGATAGCGCCCAAGCAACGTGCTGTCGCCGAAACCGTCGTCGCCGCGCTCAACGCCGGCCATCGTGAGCTTCTTGTCGAGCCACGGCACCATACCGATCAGCGCGAGCTTCTCCGTCACGCCATACACCAGCACCGACGGAACCGCGAAGACTTCGAGATCGCGCGAGGAATCCTGCGCTTTCATGAAACGCACCTGCTCGCGCCAAAGGACCTCGCCCTCATGCACCGGCAGCGCCGTGTCGGTGTTGATGGGCGCGGCCGTCGCCATGGCCGCAAGAAAGATGCCGCCGAATAAACCCGGCGCGAAAGAGCGGATGAGGTGGATGCTCATTTCTTCTCCTCCGGGTCGGATTTCTCTCCGCCCTCGGGAGCGGGCTTGGCATCGAAACGAATCTGGCCGGCCGTGAATCCGGCTTTTTTCACCGCCTCGCGCAGCTCCTTTTCGCCGACCGCGCGACCGGGTTTGAGATGCAGGACGGCCTCGCCGTTTTTCAGCGACGTGGTCACCCCTGCGACTGCATCCAGTTTTTTCAGATGCTTTTCGAGTCCCTGGACACAAAACGGGCAGGAGAGTCCTGCGACCTGAATAAACACATGGGTTGGCCCCGCCTCCTCGACTGCCGAGGCGGTGACCAAGAAGAACGAGGATAATGCGAGCGCGACGGTTACGATTAGTTTTTTCATGTTGGGTTGAGATTGTTCCTGTTCGGCCTCCGGCTCAGCGCCCTCGCCCGGATGCCGGGTCCGTGAGCCGCAACACGATGATGCGGTTCCCGGCGTAGTCGGCTGCGTAAACCTGATGCCCATCGGGCGACACGGCGATTTTCCCCGGGGAGTGGATCGCCGGATCGGCGTCGGGTATTTTCCACTCCGCCACGTAGCCACCCTGCTGCGACAGCAGCACCACGCGGTGATTGCCACTGTCCGCTACATGGATGAATCCGGCCGGCCCCACGGTCACACCGGTGGGCACGTTGAAGCCCGTCGCCGAGGTGGCCGGTCGCGGCCACAGATGCGCCGCCCGCCGTGCAGGACGTCCGTTGGCGTCGAACCACTGGAGTTGATAATTGTAGGCATCCGCAACGATCAGGCGACCGTCGTCGGCTGCGTGAATGCCCGTGGGGTAGTTCAGCGCGCCGTCACCCCGCTGGCCCGGATGGCCGATCATCGTCTGAAACACGCCTTCGCCGGAAAATTTTTGAATCCGGTGATGGTAGAAATCCGCGACATACACCGAACCAGCTCCGTCCACCGCCAGGCCCGCCGGAGCGTCGAACTCTCCGGGGCCGTCGCCCGGCCGGCCAAATTGAAGCAGATACCTGCCGTCCTTCGTGAACTTCTGCACCCGATCCTGATCGTAATCCGAAACGAAGACCGATCCATCCGGTGCCACCGCCACGTCCACCGGGTTGCTGAATTCTCCCGGCCCGCTCCCGTCCCGCCCCCACTCGGCCCTGAACCCGCCGGAAGCATCCAGGCGGATCACCCGCTTCCGTGCATCGACGACATAAACGTCGCCATCCGGCGCCACCGCGATGCCGTTGGGGCGGTCAAAGTTCCCGCCGGGCACCTCGGCACCGTCCCAATAGCCGGCCAGTTCGTAGCGGTGCGACACAGAGCCGGAGGCGGCATGGGGAATTTTCCACGGGGTTGACCCCATGAACAACGCGCCCGCGATGGCTATCGCGAGCAGGACGAAAGCGCCGACGAAAATTCGCGCAACACGGGTGTATCCCGGCGCTGTCCCGACTGGTTTTTCTTTTTTCATCATTATCGAAATTCAACTTTTCTCGGGGCTGCGCTACGCAGCACAGCAACTCAGTTTGTTCACATCTTTGCCGAACGACAAAGCGGCCACCTTGATGCCCTCGCTGAGCGTGAGGTAGGGATGAAACGCCGACGCCAGTTCCCGCACCGTGATGCCGTGGCGGATCGCGAGCGCCGCCTCCATGAGCAGCTCCCCGCCCTCCGGGGCGAGGATGCGCGCGCCGAGGAGACAATCAGTTTCCCGGTCGCGAATCAGCTGAATGAATCCACGCGTGTCCCGCGCAGCCAAGCTGCGCGGAACCTGCGAGAGCGGCAGGGTGCTGGCTTCGGCGGCGAGGCCGGCAGCTTCGGCTTGCGCCAAGTCGAGACCCACGCCCGCGACCTGCGGATCGGTGAACACCACCCAGGGCAACGCCGCATAGTCGCGCGGACGGGCTGCGTCGGTGAGCGCGTTCTCGGCCGCCAGCGCGCCCTCGTAGGCGGCGGTATAAACGAACATCGGCTCGCCGATGACATCACCCGCCGCGTAAATTCCCGGCACGGCGGTCTGAAGGTGGGCATCAGCCTGGATGAATCCGGACGCGTCCACCTGCACCCCGACTTGATCGAGTCCAAGCCCGTCGGCGTTGGGCGTGCGGCCGGTGGCGACCAGCACGCGGCTGGCGCGAATGACCTCGCGTTGTCCGTTGACCACGGCTTCCACGACGACATCGGTGCCGTCCTTGGATACCCGATTCACGGCGACTCCCGTGACGACACCGAGGCCCTCTGCCTTCAGGTGGGCGGTGAGTTCGTCCGTCAAGGCCGGCGACTCGGTCGGCAGGATGCGCGCCGAGCGTTGGAGCACGGTCACGCGAGTGCCGAGCCGGGAGAAGAGCTGCGCGCATTCCAGCGCGATGTAGCGCCCACCCAGCACGAGCAACGACTCGGGCAGCTCGGTCAGCTCAAAGGCGGACTCGTTGGTGAGGAACGGCACGTCGGCGAGTCCGGGAATGTCGGGCGCCGCCGGCCGCGCACCGGTGCAGAGAAGCACGGCGTCGCCGCGCAGGCGCTCGCCGTTCACCTCGACCGTGCGGGCGTCGATCAAGCGGCCTCGCCCGCGAACGAACTGGATGCGGGGATCGTCGCCGATCACATCGGCGTATTTGGCCTGGCGCAGCGCCTCGACGAGTTCGCGTTTTTGACGCACGACGGCGGCGAAATCCGTCAGCCTGCCCGTCGTTGCGATGCCCGCGAAGGGGGCCGGCGATTGCGCGCGATGCAAGGTTTCCGCCGCGCGCAGGAGCGTCTTGGAAGGCACACAGCCGACGTTTACGCACGTGCCGCCCATCGGCAGGCCGTCGTTGATGATCGTCGCGCGCGCACCGAGGCCCGACGCCTTGAGCGCGGCGGCAAAGGCGGCCCCGCCACCGCCCACGATCAGGAGATGCTTGCCGTCGGCACGCGTGCAGCGGGCCTCGGGAACGGTGGCGGTGGAGTTTTCGGTTCGGTTGGTGGAGCAGCAATCGGACATGGATAGGGATGATTATTTGACGGAGGAGCGTTCAGCCGGGAACCCGCTGCCGTCGATGAGCGCGAGCAGTTGGTCGTGGCTTGTGACCGAAGGATCGTAGATCAACACCGCCGCCTTGGTGTCGTAGTCCACGGCCGCCTGTTTCACACCCGGAGCCCGACCGAGGGCGGCTTCGATACCTGCGGCGCAGGACGGGCAGTCCATGGAGGGAATCAGCACGCTGAGTTTGGCGTCACTCGCAGCGACTGTCGCGGCGTTGATCTGACTATTCGCCGCTGGCAGCGACGGATAGATGGCCGCGCCGAGTGCCACCAAGGTGCCCAGCCACAGGCTGATCCGCGCCGCCTTGCCGGGCGGCCGGGCGCATGAACCCGCTTCGCAGTCCGCTCTGGGGCGGCGGTAGGTGAGATACCAAGCCACGCCCAACAGCACAAAAGTGACGCCGAGAAAGACCGGCCGCCACTGAGCGAACCAGGCCGAGGCGGCGAAGCTCCCGAGCCCGAGGCCGAGCGACACCAGGGGACCGATGCAGCACAACGAAGCCGCCAGCCCGGCCACGAGTCCTCCGGCAAGAGAGAGGGTGCTCGACGATTTTTTCATGGTGCCAGCCTACACCCTGTAGTTAGGTATAGGGTCAAGGGGTGTTATCAAAATTATGACCATAGGAGAACTGGCGAAGGCCGCGAAAGTCAGTGTGCAGACGCTGCGTTTTTATGAGCGCGAGGGCCTGCTCGGGCCGGTGCATCGGCGGACGGATTCAGGTTATCGCGAGTTTGACGAGGACGCGTTGGCGCGTCTGACCTTCATTCGGCGCGCGCAGCAAGCGGGTTTCGCACTGTGCGATGTTCGGGAGCTGATCGAATTGCAGGTCTTACCCCTGGAGGCCTGTGCGGATGTGCGGATCAAGGTGAACGCCAAGCTCGCGGAGGTCGAAGCGCGCATGCAAGAATTGCTACGTGTGCGCACGGAACTACGCCGCTTGGAGCGGGCCTGCGCCCGCGCCGAAACGCGGAGCGATTGCCCTTGTCCCGTGCTCGATGAATTGGGACGACCGAAGCCGTCCGTTTGACTACGCCTCATTCCGCGCAGGCCGGGTCGCCCTGAATGTAGCAACGCAGGTGACGCGCCTCCTGTTCGCGTTCGGTCAACTGCCAGCGGTTCACGTCGCCGATGGAGATCAGCCCGGCCAAGCGCCCGTCTTCCATCACCGGCAGATGCCGGATGCGCCGCTCCATAAACAGCCGCATGGCCTCGTCCACCGAAGTTGCCGGCGATACGGTGGCCACTTCAGTAGTCATGACCTTGCCGACCGGTGTCGCCATGAGGTCGATACCCTCGCCGACAACGCGGCGGAGAAGATCGCGTTCGGTGAAGATTCCGACGGGCCTACGCTCGTCGTCGGTGACCAATAGCGCGCCGATGTGGAGTTCGTTCATCAGGTGGACGGCGACCGCGACGGACTCCTCCGGCGAGATCATGGCCACCTGTGCGCCCTTGTGGGCCAATAGCAGGGATAGCGGGGTGCTCATGTGAATAAGAGCCGCCACCTCGTTTCCGTATTCCCACCGCCGCAGCCTATAAATCGCGATGCGGGAATAAGCTCCCGGCCAACGCGCTCTTATCCGCATTCCCGCTTCTCGAACATGACCAAAAAATCTCTCTTCATAAAAACCGCCTTCGCCGCCGGTCTGCTTGGCCTCGCCGCCGGCGGCTACGGCCTCTACCTTTGGAATATGCCCCATCGCGATGTCCAAGCGGCCAGGGTGGACTACACGCTCACCGCCGACGCCCTGGTCGCGGAGTATCTCGCCGACGCCACCGCCGCCGACGCCAAGTATCTCGACGCCGAGGGCCAGTCCCGCGTGCTCGCGATCACTGGCCGCGTGCATGCCCTGCGCGTCAACCAGGCGGGCGAGACCGTCGCCGTCCTGCGCGGCCCCGACGCCCAGGCCGGCGTCGCCTGCTCCTTCACCCTCGCGACCAATCCCGCCGACGACGCGCTCAAGATCGGCGACACCATTACCGTGAAAGGCGTCATCCGGGCCGGCGCCCAATATAGCGACGTGCTCGAATCCTACACCGACGCCGTCGTCGAAAAATGCGCCCTGCTTTGACCGCCAATCGCACCTCTTTCCTTCCAAGCAAAAAACATATCCTAAAAATGAATACATCCGTCCGTCTGCTCGTTATCGCCGCCTCCGCGCTGATCTCCGCTTCGGTCGCCCACGCTGAAAAGCTGGTCACCCAAAACGCACAAATCTCGTTCTTCTCGACCACGCCCGCCGAGGACATCAAGTCGGTCAACAACAGCGTCGTCAGCTCCCTCGACACCGCCACCGGCGAGGTTGCCTACTCGGTGCCCATGCAGAGCTTCGAGTTCGAAAAGGCGCTCATGCAAAAGCACTTCAACCAAGAAAAATTTCTCAACACCAAGGTCCACCCCCGCGCGACCTTCAAGGGCAAGATCACCAACCTCGCCGACATCGATTTCACCAAGGACGGCACCTACCCGGCGACCATCGTCGGCGTGCTCAACATCAAGGGCGCGGACAAGGACGTGAGCGAGACCGGCACGCTCACCATCAAGGGCGGCGCCATCACCGCCGAGGCCAAGTTCAGCCTCACGCTCGCCGATTTTGGCGTCACTTTCGTCGAGGGAAAACCGTCCAAAAACATCGCCAAGATCGTCGAGGTGACGGTCAAGGCCCCCTACGCCGCCGCCGCGCAATAATCGCGCCGGTTCCTCGCGCCACACCCTCGCTCACATCGCCTCCATGCCCGCCCGCATCATCCTCACCTCCGGTCCCGGCAACGCGCCCATCGACGGCGTGCGCCGCATCACCAACCACTCGACCGGAGCGCTCGGCGCGCGGCTGGCCGCAGCCTTCCACGCCGCCGGGCACGAGGTGATTTGTCTCCAGGGTCACGGAGCCACCGCACCCTGCGACCCGCGCCACGCCCGCGTGCTGTCGTTCGTGACCAACGAGGATCTCATGAAACACCTCGCCGCGCTCGCACACGAGGAGCCAGCGCCCGCGCTGGTGCTCCACGCCGCCGCGCTCTGCGATTACCATGTCGCCGAGGTTACCTCTGCCGACGCCGACCGCGCGCCCGTCACCGCCACCGGCAAGCTCGACAGCCGCGCCGGCTCGCTCCTCCTCCGGCTCGACCCCGCGCCCAAGGTCATCACCCGCCTCCGCGCCTGGTTCCCCTCCGCCCGCATCGTCGGCTGGAAATACGAACTCGACTTCACCCCCGACCAACTCGTCACCCGAGGTATCCGCCAGCTCGCCGAATGCCACACCGATCTTTGTGTGCTCAACGGCCCCGCCCATGGCCCCGGCTTCACCGTGCTCTCGGCCGACGCCACCGCCGAGCCCATATCCGATGCCGACGCCCTTGCCGCCAGCCTCGTCGCCCTGCTCGACCAGCCGCCCGCGACACCCGACGCCGTCAATCCACTCTCCATGCTCAACGAACACCTCCGCACCGCCGCCCTTGCCATTCTTGACCAAGGCCTCGACCTGCTCGCCACGCTCTCGCCGGCCGACTACGGCCAATCCCTGCCGCAAGCCTTCAACGCCTCCATCGGCGGCCACTACCGCCACTGCCTCGACCACTTCGAGTGCCTGCTCGCCGCCCCCGGCGACGCCATCGACTACGACGCCCGCCGCCGCGACGAACGCATCGAACGCGAGCCCGCCTTCGCCGCCGAGCGCACCCGTCAACACTCCTCCGCCCTGCGCGCGCTACCGGCCGCGCGACTCGACGCCACGATTTCGGTGCGTTGCAAGGTCGCCTACACCGGTTCCGATTCCCCGCTCGTGCCGTCCACCGTCGCTCGCGAACTCATGTATGCCATCGTCCACGCCGTGCACCACTACGCTCTCATTGGCGTGATGTGTCGCCTGCTCGAACTCCCGCTCACCCCCGGCTTCGGCATCGCACCCTCCACGGTGCAACACCGCGCAACGACCGCTTCCGCCTGAGTCGCGCCCGCTACCCCTGTCGCTACCCGCCATGTGCACCATCACCTGGACCGCCCGCCCCGACGATGGCTACCAACTCGTCTTCAGCCGCGACGAGCAACGCACCCGCCTCGCCGCCAGCCCGCCGCTCGTCACCTCGCGCGCGGGCGTCTCCTTGATCGCACCTCATGATCCCCAGGGCGGCGGCACCTGGATCTTCGCCAACGGCCACGGCCTCACCGCCTGCCTGCTCAACTTTTACGACGCCCCCGCGCCGCCCCCGCCACCGTCCGAGGGACGCGAGAGTCGCGGACGCCTGCTGCAAGCGCTGTCCGCCTCGCCCGACCCCGAAAGTTTCGGCCGACTACTGGCCCAACTCGTCGCACCCGGACGCCATCTGCCCTGCATGCTGCTGGCGCTTGCCCCGGCGGCTCGCGCGCTGGCCTGGACGTGGGATGGCCGCCAACTCGCGCCGCGCCCCGCGCCCACGCCGGGGCTGATAACCACCTCGTCGTTCGATGCGCCCCGGGTCGTGCCCGCACGCCACACCGCCTTCGCCACTTGGCGCGAGGAAGACGCGCAGGATTTGCCGGATTTTCACCGCGCCACCTCCGCCTCGCCGGACGCCTTTTCCGTGCGCATGTCGCGGCCCGACGCTCGCACCGTCAGCCTCACCGAGGTCGTCTGCACGCCGACCGAGGGATGTCTCTCGATGTCCTATTTCCCGCGCGAGGCGGACGGTCCGTTTTCCTCCGGCCAGACCTGGCAACTGACCGTCTGCGATCCGCGTTACAGCTTTTGATCCCGCCCATGCCCATCGTCACCGCCGCCGCCCGCCCGCGCCCCATCGACACCGCCCTCGCGTTGCCCGCGTCGTTGCGCGCGCCGTATCGCGCGGTGCAGCCGCTGGTCGAGGCGGCGTTCTCCTTTCCCGCGCTCTGGCGACTCTACGGCGCCAGCGCCACCACCGGCCTCGCGGGCCCGGCCTTCGCCGCCGACGTCCTGCATCGGCTCGGCGTGGAATGGACCATCTCCGACGCCGACCTGGCCGCGCTGCGCGCCATCGAGGGGCCGATGGTCATCGTCGCCAACCACCCGCACGGCGGACTCGACGCGCTGGTCGCGGTGCAGGCGCTGGAGCGCATCCGTCCCGGCGCGTGGACGATGCTGGCCAACCAAGCGCTGTGCGCCGTGCCCGAGTTTGCGGACCGCTTGATCCCGGTCGATCCGCTTGGCCGCACCGAAGCCAGCCTGCGGCTCAACGCCGCCGGCCTGCGCGCGGCCCGGCGCTTCCTGCAAAAACCCGACGCCGTGCTCGGCCTGTTCCCGGCCGGTCGGGTGTCGCACCGTCAGCCCGCGCTGAACGGTGCCGTCTGCGACCGGCCTTGGTCCGCGCATGCCGCACGCCTCGCCGAGGCCGCCGGGGCGACGCTGGTCGTGCTGCATTTTACCGGGGGCAACAGCGCCCGCTTCCTCACCGTGCCCCCGGCCTGGAAACACTTCCGCGCCCTCTGCCTGTGCCGCGAACTGGTGCGCCCGACCACGCGGCGGCTGGAGGTCCGCCTCGCCGCAACGCTACCGCCCGGCGAGGTCGCGCGGCTCATGAAGTCGCCGCCCGCCACCGTCGGCGCCCGCCTGCGCGCACGCTGTTACCTGCGAGCCGATGCCGACGCGCCGCGTCCCGCAACCGCGAGTCGTGACAACGCCCACGCCGGACCTCCCGCGGTGTGTGCGCCCGTGCCGGTCGATGAACTAGCCGCCGAGATCGACGCGTTGAACGACGAGCACCGCCTGCTTCGCTCGTCCGACCAGGAGATCGACGTGTTGCTCGTGCGCGGTGCCCGCGCGCCGCTGCTTTTGCGCGAACTCGGCCGCGCCCGCGAAATCACCTTCCGCGCCGCCGGCCAGGGCTCGGGCCGCGACTGCGATGTCTCGCCCGAGGACGACTACTACGAACACCTCGTGCTCTGGCATCGCCATGAACGTCGGCTCATGGGCGCGTATCGGCTCGGCTTCACCCGCGACATTCTCGCGCGGCACGGCCCAAGCGGCCTCTACCTCGATCATGTCTTCAAGATCAATCCGTCCTTCTACGAGGAACTCGGTCCCGCCATCGAGTTGAGCCGTTCGTTCGTGTTGCCCGATTACCAACGCGACAACCGCGCGCTCGCCCTGCTCTGGCGCGGACTCGGCGCGGCGGCGACCACGCGCGGTTGCCCGACCTTTTTCGGCTCGGTGACCATTTCCAACCAACACCACCCGGCCACCCGCGCCCTGCTTACCGGCTACCTCGCTCGCGCCCACGCCGACACGGCGGAACTGCGCACGCTGGTGCGCGCGCGCCACCCGTTCCGGCCGACCACCCGTTATCACTCGCTCGCGGCCGAGGCCTACGCCGACGCGCCCATCGAGGCGCTCGGCCCGCTGGTGGACGCGCTGGAAAACGGCGAGCGCGGCATCCCGCCGCTCATGCGCTACTACTGTTCGCTCGGGGCGAAGTTCCTCGCCTACCACGTCGAGCCCACGTTTCAGGATGCGCTCTACTGCCTGCTGCGCGTGGACCTGCGAACCATCCCCGACGGCTACCGCCGACGGTTCCTCGGATGACGACACGGCACTTTTTTTCGCGCCTGCTGCTCGTCGCGTTTCTCGCGTGCGCGTCGGTCGCCGCCGCCGAGCCGGTCCTGCACCTGACGGGAGAATCGGCGCGGCGGACGTTCCTCGTCAAAGTGTATGATATTTCCCACTACGCGGAGCCGCCGCTCGGCGACGACGTGTTCGCGCACGCCGGATTGCGCCGGGTCGAGATGGTTTTCGCCCTGTCGGTAGGGCCGGAGCGATTAAAGACCGAGATCGCGAAGGCGCTGCGTGATCGCGCCACGCCGGAAGAGTGGGAACGGATGCAACCTTCGCTCCGGGCCTTCGAGACACCGATCACCGCCGGCATCGGCAAGAGCGACCGCTTCGTGCTCGACTGGTTTGCCGACGGCACCCTGGTGAGCCGTTTCCAAGGGCGCGAATTGAGCCGGATCACGGACGACGCGTTTGCCGCCGCAATGTGGGGCCTGTGGCTGGGGGAACGCAGCCTGGTGAACCGCGCGGACCTGTTGCGCGAGTGGCGATGAGCGCACCACGCGTCTCACGTTTCACGACCGGTCTGCGCCGCGCCCTGCATTGCCAAGGCGCGCCGGCCCGGCTGGGACCGAGACTGCGCACGCCCTTCCTGTTCGGCCTGCGCCTGGCGACGGGCGGCCACTTCCTCGTGGATGGGCTGACCCGTTTCGGCGATCTCGCCGGCGGTGCGCGCTTGTATGGCGGCTTGGGCATCCCTTTGCCCTGGGCTTACGCCCTCATCGCGGCCGGGGTGGGCACGGTCGGCGGCTTGGCCCTCGCCCTCGGCTGGCAGACGACGCGGGCGACGGCGGCCTTGTTGTTCCTGCTGCTCCTCGTGCAACTCGCCCGCGAACCCGAGGTTTTGCGAACCCTGCTCGCGGCGAATCCCGCGCCTTGGTTGGGTTCGCGGCAGTTCCCGGTTTTTTTCGCAACCGCTGTGCTCTGGATATTCGGCCCCGGACGCTGGTCGTTGGACGCCAGGCAGCTCACCAAAAACTCTGATGTCGGGGAATAAACGGGCCGCGAAATACTCCCAGACACGCGACGCATCTGGGCCGTTTATTTTTTCCGGCCGGCATCCCGCACAATCTAATCAATCCATGAACATCACCCAAGCCATAGACCATCGCCGCGCAGTAAAACACTTCGACCCAGGGCACGCCATGCCCGAAGCGGAGTTGCGCGAACTCCTCCGGCTCGCGCGCCTCGCGCCGTCGTCCTTTAACCTGCAAAACTACCGCTTCGTCGTCATTCGCGACGGGGAGCTGCGCCGCAAGATCCGCGCCGTGGCTTGGGATCAGTCGCAGGTGACCGACGCCTCCGCGCTCATCCTGCTCTGCGCCGATTTGCGCGCGCATGAGAAAGACCCCGCCCGCTACTGGGCCCACGCGCCGCAGCCGGTGCAGGATTTTTTGGTGCCCGCCATCGGCCAGTTTTACGGCGGCAAGCCACAGCTCATCCGCGACGAGGCGATGCGCTCCATCGGCCTCGCGGGCATGACGCTCATGCTGGCCGCCGTGGGCCTCGGCTACGAATCGTGCCCGATGATCGGCTTCGACGCCGAGGCGGTGTCGAAACTGATCAACCTGCCGCCCGACCACGCCATCGGCTTCATGGTCGCGATTGGCAAACCGGTGCAGGCCCCGTGGCCGCGCGGCGAGCGCCTGCTCGATGCCGAGATGGTGATCCACAACCGGTTCGGCTGAGCGTCATCGTTTCGCCGCTCCCTCGCACAACGCCGTCATCAGTTCCGCCGCCTTGCGGTGGCGGAGCAGCGGGGCGGCTTGGCCGGCGTAAAGGGGAATCCACTCCGCCCGTCCTTGGGCGATGGCCGCCCGTTTTAGCGGCGAGGTGAACCACGAGGGGCGCGGATACGGCAGGTTCGGCCCCGCCTCCAGGCATTCCAGCAGGCGGTTGGGCAAAAAGCGCGCCAGTCGCCCCGTGACCGCGCGGGTGAGGCGCGAGTCGCCGGCCTGCTCACCGGCGAGCAGGCGCTCGCGGTGCGCATCGCCCGCACCCGATTCCTCGCAAGCGAGAAAGGCCGTGCCGATCTGCACCGCCTGTGCCCCAAGCGCCAGCGCCGAGCGCACTCCGCGCGCATCGGCGATGCCTCCGGCCGCGATCACGGGGATGCGCACCCGAGCCGCGACCCTCGGCACAAGTGCCAGGGTGCCGTGCAACGACTCTTCGGCCGCGCGCATAAACGACGGTCGGTGTCCGCCCGCCTCGAACCCTGTCGCCACCACCGCATCCACGCCCGCCGCTTCCAGCGTCACCGCCTCTTCCACCGTGGTGGCCGCTCCCACCGTGATGATGCCGCAGTCGCGGCAGGCCCGCAAAATCGCCGACGAAGGCACACCGAAAACAAAGCTGAACACCGCTGGTCGCGCCGCGATCACCGCATCCGCTTGGGCCTCAAAATCCGCCGCGACCGGCAAGGGCTCGGTCAAAAGGGGCGGGCACGGCAAGCCCAGTTCGGCATGAGCCTCGGCCAAGCGCGTGCACATGTCGGCGTGTTCCGCCGGATCAAGGACGCGACCGGGGGCGTCGTCGTTGGATACCCAAAGGTTGAGCGCGAAGGGGCCGGGAGTCGCCGCACGGATGTCGGAGGAGAGCCGCAGAATTTCCTCCGGCGCGAGCAGATGCGCGCCGTAGGAACCCAGCCCCCCGGCGTCGGCTGCGGCGGCGACGAGCCGCACCGTGGACAATCCGCCGCCAAAGGGGCCCTGAATGATCGGATGACGCAGCCCGAGGCGGCGGACGAGGTCGAGTGAAGGAGACATGGCGCGTAGTGGTTTGGTTGTTACGAATTTCTTGCGAGGTCCGTTGGAGTTCTCGAACCGCCGCCCTATTCCGTCGCGCCGCGTGCCTTCACGCGGCCGTCGCGGCCTCCACGAGCACCCTCGCGGCGTCCTTGGCCTCGGCGGCGGCCGCCGGGCTGCGCTGGATGAAGGCCAATACCGTCGCGCCCTCGATCAAGAGCGCCAGTTGCCTGGCCAGCGCGTTGCGGCGTGTGCCGGACAACTCCAGCTCTCCGCACAGTCGCTGCAGCAGGGCGAGGCAGCCGGCCTTGAACGCCACCGCCGCCTGACGCGGCAAATCGCTCTCCTCGGGGTATTCGCTCGCCGCCTTGATGAACAGGCAGCCGTGAAACCCCGGCGAACGAAACCAGTCGTCCAGCCAGTCAAACACCGCCAGCACCCGGCCCGCCGCGCCGCCGCGCGCCCGCGACACCTTCGCCTCGATCTCGCTGACGATCTCCGCCGCTCGCCGCTCCAGCACCGCCGCGATCAGAGCCTCCTTGGACGGGAAATGTTTGTAGAGCGTCATCTTCGCCACCCCCGCCTCGGCCAGCACCGTGTCTATGCCTACCGCATGGTAACCCTGGCGGGCAAACAGACCGCGGGCGACATCGAGCAAATGCTCGCGCTTGGCCGAGCGCGCCTTGACGGGCGAGGCGGCGGAGCGGGCGATCCGGGCGGGCTTTTTCATGGGTGCCAGCGTGCCGAAAAAAACGGGAGCGGCAACCGAATAGACAGAACGGTCTATTTTTTGTTTGGAATAAATAGACAGGTCTGTCTATCTAAGCTCACGAAGGTCGCCAATCCGGCGAATCCATCCACACCGAAAAAACACCATGAAAACAGCCATCATCATCCTGTCCGATCCGAAGTCCGGCGAAGAGGCCCTGGGCCGCGCCTTCAACGCGCTTGCTCTGGCGCACGAGAGCCGGGCGGCGGGCGACGAGGTCAAAATCGAGTTCGTCGGCGCCGGCACGCGCTGGCCGACCGAGCTGACCAAGCTCTCGCACCCGGCCAACGGGCTATACAACCAGGTGCGCGATCTGGTCGCGGGCGGCTCCTGCGGCTGCGCGGCCGTCTTTGGCGCGACCGAGGGTCTGCAGGCCTGCGGCGTGCCGCTGAGCACCGGCCAGGCCCTGCCGGGCACTCCGGGCCTGACCAGCCTGCGCCAGTATCTGGCCGACGGTTGGCAAACCCTGTTGTTCTGATCGTCCCTGATCGCGCCGACCGGGCTCGTTTGCACGAGTCCGGCCGGCGTCACCCGCGCCCGTCAGTTGTTCACGCTCATCATGGCCCATCATTATCTCGACACGGTTTTCACCTCCGACGTGCGCGCGGCGCAGAAGCGTTTTTACGGGCGCGAGCAAGCCTTGCCGCCGTCGCCGGGCCCCGACGCGCTCGGGCCGGACGAGGCGGCGTTTATCGCCGAGGCCGACAGCTTTTATCTCGGTTCGGTCAACACCGATGGCTGGCCCTATGTGCAACATCGCGGCGGACCGCGCGGGTTTCTCCGCGTGCTCGACCCGCACACACTCGCATTTGCCGATCTCGGAGGCAATCGGCAGATAGTCAGCGCGGGCAACGTGATCGCCAACGACCGGGTGGCCTTGTTCATCATGCACTATCCGCGTCGCCAGCGGCTCAAATTGCTCGGCCACGCCAGCTTCGTGCCCGCCGCCGATGCGCCGGAGCTGAGCGCGCAACTCGCCCCGCCCGAACTCGCCCCCCGTCTGGTCGAGCGCATCTGTCGCATCCGCGTGGTGGGCTTTGACTGGAATTGCCCCAAATACATCACCCCGCGTTTCACCGCCGCCGAGGTCGAGGAGGCCTTGGCCCCGCTCCGCGAGCGAGTGGCCGCGCTCGAATCGGCGCTGCAAGACGCCGGGCTGCCCCCGCCTGTCTGAGCGCGTTTTCTCGTATTCACTTTTTCATCACCACCATGGACACACCCAGACCACCCCTGCCTCCGTTCGACGAAACCGCCGCCCGCCAAAAGGTGCGCGCCGCCGAAGACGCCTGGAACACCCGCGATCCCGAACGCGTCTCGCTCGCCTACACGCCCGACACGATCTGGCGCAACCGTTCGGAATTTCTCCACGGTCGCGCCGAGGTGGTCGGGTTTTTGCGCCGCAAGTGGGCGCGCGAACTGGAGTATCGGCTCATCAAAGAGCTGTGGGCATTTGGCGAAAACCGCATCGCGGTGCGCTTCGTTTACGAGTGGCGAGACGCCGAGGACCGGTGGTGGCGCTCGCACGGAAACGAAAATTGGGAGTTCGCGGCGAGCGGCCACATGCACCGCCGCCACGCGTCGATCAACGACGTGGCGATCACCGAGTCGGAGCGCCTCTTCCGCTGGCCCCAGGGTCCTCGTCCGGCCGATCACCCGTCGCTGAGCGAACTGGGCTTGTAGTGAATTGGCGCACGACAAGACGGTGCCAGCAACCGGGTCGGCTCACGGTTTGCGACGCTTGACCGCGGCAACACCGAGCAGCGTCACCAAACGCTGGTCGAAGCTGAAGGGCTGCCCTGCGTCCACCCAGCTCCATCGCCAGTCGGGGTGGCGCGCGTTAATCAGCAGGTTATGTTCGCCGGGAGTGACCGCGCTGGGCACCAGCAAGGCCGGGCTCAACGCGCCATCGCACCAACGATTGCCCTCGGCTTGTGCCGCCGGAAGCAAATCGGGACCGTTCCAACCGGCAGGCACCGCAGGCAGGGGAAGGATGGCCGATTCGGGCACTTGAATTTCGTAAAGCCGGTGCGGGGCCAGGTGGTCGAAGCGTTTGTAGTGGACCAGTCGCTCCAACGCCGCGAGCGAACGGCTTTCGGCCGCATAGTCCAACAAGCGCGGTGCGGCGTGCCAGCGACCATCGGCGGAATGTCCACTCAGGCCGGAGAAAGCAGCCTGGGCATCCGTTCCGAACTTTTTTAAGACGAGTCGAAAGGCCCTCATACCGGCACGCCATGAGCCATCGCTTGAACCAGGTTTTCCACTTTTCGGCTCCCGATATCCGTGGCGAGCATTTCAAGCGGCGTGCGCCCGCCCAGCGCCGAGTCAGGGCTGCTCAGCCACTCCGCGATGGCGGCGTCGTTGGTGAAAATTTCGGCGGCGGCGTTGCGCACGCGAGCCACGCGCAGCATGCGCTCCGATTCGCTCATGGTCAGCCGCTCGCCAGCGGCTTTTCGCGCGGTCATGGTCCGCTGGGAGAAACGCAGACTGGAGATCAAGGTTTTCTCCGAGACGCCAAGTTTGCGGGCGATCTGCCCAAGCGTCTGCCCCGGCAGGCCACGCTCCAATTGACGGACCTGCTCTTCAACCGGGGACTCCGACAAGGTAAAAACATTCATGGCAATATTGCGTTATAGATTAAGCAATATTGCCAGAACGGAAATTCAGTCAAGCGGATCGTCAAGCCGATTTCTTCCACGCCTGCGAGGCGAAGGCGGGATCGAGCGGAGCCTGGGCGAGGTGGTTGGTGTAGTTGCTCAGGGTCTTGAGCGCGTTGATCGTGAGCACGTCGAGGATCTCGTTCTCGCCGAAGCCGGCGGCGTGAAAAGCGGCAATCTCGTCGGCGGGCACCCAGCCGCGATGCGCGACGACTGCGCGGGCGAAGCGGGTGAGCGCGGCCACGCGGGCATCGGCGGCGGGCCGACCGTCACGCACCGCCTGGATGGTCTCGGCCGGGGCCTTGGCCATGCCGGCGACGACCGAGTGAGCGGCCACGCAGTATTCGCAACCGTTCTCGGCACTGAGCGCGATCATGAGCACCTGTTGCTCGGCCGGGCTGAGCACGGAGCGCTCTTGGATGAGCTTGGCGAGGCGCAGGTAGGCCTCGACCGCGAGGGGCGAGTTGGCGAGCGCGCCATAGACGTTGGGAATAAAACCGTAGGTCTTTTGAACCTCGTTAAGGGTGGCCTGAGCGGCGGAAGACGGAGCGGTGGCGGGAGTTTGGATCGGGAATGACATGATAGGTGTGTGGGTTTTGGGTTCTTGTTTATTGGTTTACGGACGGGAAATTCACGCGGCGCAGGTCGAGCCGGACGCCATGCGGCGGAGCGCATCGGTGGTGACCGGCTCGCCGCCGACACCCCAGGCCCCGGAGGGCACTTCTTCGAGCAACACCCAGGTGACCGGGCGCAGTCCTTCGCCTTCTACCGACACGACGGCGTCGGTGACTTTGCGGATGAGTTCCTCTTTTTGAGCGGGGCTCAGGAAGTCGCTGATCCCTTTGATTTGAACGAGTGGCATGATGTTTCTGTGGGTTGGTTTTTACTTGTGGACCGTTCGGTCCAAAATGGGACGCAAAAAAGCCGGGGCTTATTCCAGCGAACGCAGAATTTGTTGGACGATCTTTTTGATGCGGGCGGCGGGCAGGCCGGCTTTGGCCTGGGAGCGGAGTCCGCCGACATTGGTTGCGAGGTAGGCGGCGAGAGTCTCGTCGTCGGCCTCGGCGGAGATTTCACCCGCCGCGCGGGCACGTTGAATCGCCTTCCGAAAGATCCCCTCGAAACGATCCAGCAGGCGGCGGATCTCGCGGGCGAGTTCCGGGTCCGAGGTCGCGACTTCGTTGGCGCTGTTCATCAGCAGGCAACCGCAGGGCGAGGCTTCGCGGGCCTCGTTGACGACTCTTTCCAGAACCTGACGAATAAACCCGAGGGCAGACGGCGACGCATCCAGCCCTGCTTCCATCGCGGTGGCCTGGGTCTCGCAGTAGTGACGCAGACAATCGACGAAGAGGTGCTCTTTGCTGCGGAAGGCCGCGTAAAAACTGCTGCGAGAAAGTCCCAGCGTGCCCACGAGATCATCGAGCGAGGTGCCGCGAAATCCCTGCTTCCAGAAAACCCCCGTGGCGGTGGCAAGGGCCTCGTCGAGGGCGAAGTTTCTGGGACGTCCGGCGGTCATGTGACCAGAATAAGGACTGAACGTTCCATAATTGCAAGCCGTGACCGTTTTTTGACTGTGTTCACAGCGAGCGCTCACCGCGCCACGCGTGGCAAAAGGTCGCGAAAGGACAGAGCGGCGAGCCCGAGAAACCCGGTCGCCTTGCAGCAGAGCAGCAGCGCGGTCAGCGAATGTCCGAGCGCGGCGAAATAGACCGCTCCGGCGAGCATCACCGACCCGAAGGCGGATTCGACGCAGGTGAGGCCAAGAAAGAGTCCGCGACTGCGCAGACGACCGAGCAAACCGCCGACCACGGCCTTCGCTCCTCCTTTGGGTGTGCGCACGAATTCGCCGCCGCGTTGAAAGAGGCCTTCGATGACGGCGAGCGTGTTGGTGATGCTCATGGCCAGCCCGAAGGAGAGAATCAACGGCGACGCCGCGAAGATCAGCAACGCCTCGCGCAGTGATCCGCCCCGCAGGCGGCGTGCCGCGAGATAAAGGCCGATGGTCGCCCAAAACGTAAACACGAGCAGCACCGGTTGGCCGACGATGAGCGAGGTTTCTCCGGGGGCCGCCGCCCAGACAAAATACGGCACCAACAGCGCGGCGAACGCGATCAGCAGCGGGTGGATAAAGCCGACCAGGAGATGCCACGCCGCCTCGCGTTTGACGCGGCCCGCCACGTCGGGCGCGCGCAGGATGGTGGCGAGCTGTTTACGCATTACCTGGATGCCGCCCTTCGTCCAGCGGCGTTGCTGGGATTTGAAGGCGGTGATGTTTTCGGGCAATTCGGAGGGCACGCCGTAGTCGCCGCGATAGACGAAACGCCAGCCGCGCAACTGGGCGCGGTAGCTGACGTCGAGATCTTCCGTGACGGTGTCGGGCGTCCAGCCACCGGCCTCTTCGAGCGCGGCGCGTCGCCAAATGCCGGCGGTGCCGTTGAAGTTGAAATAGAGTCCGGCAGCATGGCGCGCGGCTTGTTCGACGACGAAGTGCGCGTCGAGAAACAGCCCTTGGAAGCGGGTTAACAAGCTCGCCTCCCGGTTGCTGAATTCCCACCGCGCCTGCACGAGGCCGATATCGGGCGCGTCGCCGAAGTGCGGCATGAGCGTGGTGAGAAAATCCGGCGCGGGACGGAAGTCGGCGTCGAAAATCGCGAAGTAGTTCGCCTTGGTAAGCGTCATGCCGAGAGCGAGCGCGCCGGCCTTGTAGCCGGTGCGGGTGCCCCGACGTATGTGACGAAAGCAGAGTGCCACGTCCGGATGATTATCGAGCCAGGCGGCGATGCGCGTGCTGGTGTCGTCGGTGGAGTCGTCAAGGAGCTGAATTTCCAAGCGCTCGGCGGGCCAGCGCAACCGTGCCACGGATTCGAGGAGGGCCTCGACCACGAGGGGCTCGTTATACACGGGACATTGCACGCAGACCAGCGGGGTATCGTCGGCGGACTGCGGATCGGGCACGGTGGATGCCTCCGTCGCAGTGGATGCGCGCGGGCGTTTATGGCGCAGGTAAAGCGCGAGCATCTTCACCTTGTGAAAAGCGAAGGCCGCCATTCCCGCCACGAGCAGGAAGTAAACGACGATGAGGACTTGGCGGGCGGTTTCGGACATGAAAAACGGGTGCGGAACACAGTGCGTTGAATTGGGCCGGGCCGGGGTTCAGCCGCGCTGTGAGCGCCAATCGGCCAGGGCGGCCTCGACCTCGGTGATCAAGGTCGCGAGCCCGTTGGCGACTTCGATGTCGGCCGCTTCGAGCAGAATTTCCACGCCGGGGCCGTCCTCCACCAGGATGAGGGGCAGCGGGTGTTCCGCCAGGTCGGGGTAGCGCTCCTGAAAGGTGTCGCGGTAGAGAAAGGCGGTGGGAAAGGGCTGCCCGGCGAGGTAGGTTTGCCAGGCGCGCAACATGCCGGTGTGGCCATAGGTGATTTTGCAAAGGCTGCACGCGTAGGTCTCGGGCGAGATGAGTTTGTGCGCCCAGCCGGCGGCCGCGTTGAAGAGTCCGGAGTCGGCGTTGTAAACGAGCAGCAGGCGCGGAGTATTCATGGGGCCAAAGGGGCACAAAAATCGGTTGGCGGCGCCTCCACGCCAAAGAGTAGCGCGGCGTGTTTTTGCAGGTCCGCCAGGGTGTCCACATCGTCCCGAACGGACAGGCAGAGGGGAATGAGGCCGACTGCATCGGTCTTCTGTAGTGTGGCCGTCAATACACCGCTCGTGCTCCACGGTATGTCGGCAAAAATCTCGGGCTGCGGCAGCGTGAGGCCGATGAGGTAGTAACCACCGTCACTCGCCGGACCGAGCACGACTTCATGCGTGCCCAGCGCTCCGGCGGCGGACTGGAGCGCGTCGCGGTCCAGCTCCGGGCAATCGCCACCGATCACCAGCACGGCGGCTGCGCCATGCGCGAAAGAGGCGTTGACCGCACGGGTCAGGCGCTGGCCGAGGTCGCCGTCCGCCTGCGGACACAGGCGCGGGCGCGGGCCGAGCCAGTCACGCATTTCCTCGTGGGCGTCGGCGGGGGCGAAATGCACCTCGACCGGCCAGTGGGCGGGAATCGCGGCCAACTGGCGCTCGACCAACAGGCGATAAATCCGCGTCGCTTGCGCGGGGCCGACATCGGCGGCGAGGCGGGTCTTGACCGTGCCTTCGCGCGGAGCCTTGAGCATGACGACGACCGTCGGCAAGCGATGGCGACGCTCACGTTGCATGGCGGGTCCTACGTTGGAGGGAACTGAAGACACGGCGGACATCGCGAGTTCCCTGCGTTCAGGCGAGCTGGGTGGCCGGGGTCGCGTCGGCCTCCGCCTCCGCTTCGGCGTCGATCAACGAGCCGGTGCAACTAGAGCCAGCCCCGGCGGTGCAGCCATAGCAGTGCGCGGCGGTGGCGATGGGAGCACCTTCGAGCGCGGCGGGATCGAGATCCCAAAGATGACGCACGCCGCGTCCGACGACACCCGCCATCGGGAGCTTCATCATTTGGTTGAAGTCGCAGTCGAAGAGTTCGCCCTGCCAGCTCACGTTGATCGTGTCGCGACACATGAGGCCGGCGACGGTCGCGGGGTTGAAGGCGTTGACCAGAAATTCGAGGTAGGACTCGTAGTGGCCGTTGTGCCGCAGCCAGGACGCGAAGCGCGAGACGGGCAGATTGGTGATGGTGAAGAGTTGGTTGAACTCGATGCCGAAGTGTTCGCGCAGCTCGCGTTTGTAGTCGGCCTCCAGTTCGGCCTGCGGGCCGGGGAGCTTCGCGCCGTTGGGGTTGAAGACGAGGTGGAGCGGCAGCGCGGGATCGATGCCGTAGCCGAGCGCGTTGAGTTTTTGCAGGGCGGCGATGCTCGAATCGAACACGCCCTCGCCGCGTTGGGCGTTCACGTTTTCCGGCGAGTAGCAGGGCATGGAGGCGACGATCTCCACGCGGTGCGTGCGGAGAAACTCGGCCATGCCCTCGTAGCCGGGCTCCAGCAGGATGGTGAGGTTGCAGCGGTCGATAATGGTGGCTTGCGGATCGAGCGTGCGCAGAGCGCTGACCAGATACTTGAAGGCGGGCATCATCTCGGGCGCGCCGCCGGTGAGGTCGATGACAGGCAGGCGCGCGCGGCGTTGCCAGGCTAGGATGCGGTCAACCGTCTCGTAATCCATGATCTCCTTGCGACCGGGACCGGCGTTCACGTGGCAGTGCGAGCAGGTAAGGTTGCAGAGTTTGCCGACATTGAGCTGAAGGATGCGCGGCGCGGCGCGGCGCAGGGTCAGACCGTGACGGGCGAGGGTTTCGGTAAAGGTGGGCATAGGGAAAAGGGTGGTGCTACGAGTCCGGACCGATGGGCGGGCGATGACGGTAAGAGTGATTGGGAGGGGCATCTATTCCGGGAAAAGTTACGCGCCGATTGCCTCCGTGCCGCCTTCGGCGTAAACGGCTGCATGATGTTATCCTTATTCGCGCAAAACGTGACTCGTCTCACGGCTGTTCTGGCCGGTGTTTTTTTGATGTCTTCCTTGGTTATGGCCGAGCCGGCGTCCGACTGGGCGAAGGTCGGCGACACGGTGCCCGACGTGAAACTGCTGACCGCGGACGATGCGGCGGTGTCGCTGCGCGAGGTGGTGAAGGAGAAGCCCGCCGTGCTCATTTTTTATCGGGGTGGCTGGTGCCCGTATTGCAACCGGCACCTCGGGGCCTTGGCCGAAATCGAGGGCAAGGTGCTCGCGGCCGGTTATCAGATTCTCGCGATCAGCCCCGACCAGCCGGCCAAGCTCAAGGCCACGCCCGACCGCGAAAAGCTTGGATACCGCCTGCTCTCCGACCGCAAGGCGGAGGCGGCGCAGGCGTTGGGCATCGCCTTTGAGGTGCCGGCCGAGCTGGTGGCGAAATACAAAAACGAATACAAGATCGACCTCGAAGCAGCCTCGGGCGAGACGCACCATCTGTTGCCGCATCCGGCGGTGTTTGTGATCGGTCGCGATGGCGTGATCCGCTACGCGCACGTAAACCCCGACTACAAGATCCGCCTCACGCCGGAAGAAATTCTCGCGGTGATCGAGGCGAAGTAAGGGTCGGTCCTGGCTGGAAACGCCGCTCAAACGAAGGCGCGCAGACAGGCCGGATTGGAGAAGAACGCATCGCAACACGCCGAGTCCAGCACCCGACCCGCACTGTCGGCGTCGGGGCACAGGCAAGTCACCCAGTCGGTGACGCGGCGAGCCTGTTCGAGGTTGTGCGTGACGAGGACCACGGTGCGCGTGCGCCTCAACTCCAGAATCAACTGTTCAATCAACTCGGTCGAGCGGGCGTCGAGCGCGCTGGTGGGTTCGTCCATCAAGACCACCTCGGGATCGACCGCGAGCGTGCGCGCGAGGCAGAGGCGTTGCTGCTGCCCCACCGATAGACGCAGCGCCGACTCGGCGAGACGGTCCTTCACTTCGTTCCACAGGCCTGCTTGGCGCAGGCTCTCCTCCACCAACTCGGCGCGCGCCGCCTTGGTGAGCGGCGCATGGTGGCGTGCGCCGAAAACCACATTGGCCGCGATGCTGGTTGGAAACACCGCCGGTTGTTGAAACACCATGCCGATGCGCCGTCGGAGAGCGTCCGCATCCTCGCCCGACGCGCACACGTCGCGGCCCTTGAACAACACCCGCCCGCGCACCTTGTAGCCGGGTTGCAGATCGAGCAGACGATTAAACGCGCGCAGCAAGGTGCTTTTGCCCGCGCCCGACGGCCCCACCAACCCGTAAACCTGACGCGGCGCGATGCGTAGCGAAACGTCGCGCAAAATCACCCGTCCGCCCACGCTCACACCCAGACCCTCGGTCGCGAGCACGGGCGGTGCGTCGGCGGCGTTTTCCGGCATCCGGCAGACGCAGTCGGCGGAATTCTTTACCGGCGCTACCGGTGCGACCGGTGAATCAATGGGCGGTGCGGGACGGATCATGGGCTTTGAGGCGCAGCGGCAGCGCGGCAAGGTTGAGCAGGAGGGCGAGCGCGACGAGCACGAGCGCGGCACCCCAGAGATTGGCTTGCGCGCCCGGATGCAGCGAATCCTGCGCGAGCACGAAGATGTGATACGGCAGCGCCAGCACGGGGCTGTCGGCGATGCCGGTGGGCCAAGTCGCGCCGGAAAAAATCGCGGCGGCGAAGAGGATCGGCGCGGTCTCGCCCGCCGCCCGCGACAGCCCGAGCAGGGAGCCGGTGACCAGCCCCGAAAAACTTTGCGGCAAGACCACGGTGCGCACGATCACCCCGCGCCCGAGGCCGAGCCCGGCCGCCGCCTCGATAAAGCGCGGCGGGATCGCCGAGATGCGTTGGCCGAGCGCCAGCGCGAGCGTCGGCACGATCATCACCCCGAGCAGAATGCCACCGGAGAGCCACGACTTTCCCCAACCAAGCAGCCCCACAAACACCACCAACCCGAGAATGCCAAACACCACGGACGGCACGCCGTTCAGCATCTGCAAAACCCCGGCCATCACCCGCCGCGCGCGCGAGTGCCTCGTCAGATAAAATTCCTGCGTCAGCGCCCAGGCCAGCGCCAGCGGCGTGGCCACCACCAGCGCGCTCGCGATCAAAACGAAGGTGCCGACCAACTGCCACACGACACCGCCTTCGGCACCGGCCTCGCGGCTGCCCGTGGTCAAAAAAGCAAAATTCACCGCCCCCGCCCCGCGCGCGAGCAACACGCCGAGCACGCCGATGACCACCGTCAACACCAGCGCCGCCGCGAGCGCGGCCAGCGCCGGCACGGCCATCGAGAGCAAACGCCGTCGCAGCGCGAACATCAGGCCGCGCCCTCCGTTTTGGTTTTGCGTCCGCGCAGCCAACCCGCCGTGAGCACGCTGCCGCCCGACAGCGCGAGCAACACCAGCACCAGGGCCATCAACGCGCCCCAATGCACCGGATCGCCGACCGCGAGCGCCACCTCCGCGCCGCCGAGTTTGCTGGTCAATGTCTGTCCGGGGACGGTCAGCGAGGCGAACGACAGCAGACGCTCCGGCCACTGGTTATCCATGCGACCGATTACCAGAAATACCGCCACCGTCTCGCCCAGCGCTCGCCCCAGTGCCAGTAAAGCTGCGGCCACGATACCGGGCCAAGCTTGCGGCAACGCCACCGTGAGCACCGCTTCGGCGCGGGTGAGGCCGAGCCCACGGGCGGCTTGTCGTTGCGCGGCCGGCACGTCGCGCAGGGCGTCGTCGCAAAGGGTGGTAAGGGTCGGCAAGATCATCACCGCGACCAACACCCCGGCGGTGAGCAAGGTGTCGCCGCTCCAGGCGTCCCACGGCGCGAGCAGGTCGTGCATCCACCCGCGCAGGAAGACCACGCCGAGCAGGCCGTAAACCACCGAGGGCACCGCCGCGAGCAACTCGACCGCGACCTTCGCCGCCAGCCGCGCGCCAGGCGGCAGGTATTCGCCGAAAAACACCGCCGCGCCCAATCCGAGCGGAAGCGCCAGCAGCAACGCCACGCCCGCGACCACGACGGAGCCGTGGATCATCGCCAACGCCCCGAAACGCTCCGCACGGTAAAACCACTCCGCCTCCGTCAAGAGCCCCGCGCCCGCGTGCCGCCAGCCGGGCAAAGATTCCGCCGCGATCAGACCCAGCGCGGCGAGCAGGGCCAGCGCGAGCGCGGCGACACCGGCGAGGCCCGCCCAGCGCCAAGGATCAAGCGTGCGGAAACGGAGTTTCATGGTTTGCGGGGTCCATGCGTCACGGGTTTTCGGATACGGCGAGATCCGCCAGCGCGAGGTAGCCGTGTTTGCGCACCAGCGCCTGTCCAGGTGCGGCGAGCAGATAGTCGATCAACTCCTTCGCGGCCCCGGCGGGCTCGCCGTCGGTCACGACAAAGAGCGGACGGCTGAGCGGATACGTCCCCGCCTTGATCGTGGCGGCGGAGGGAAACACCGGCTCGGCCTCCGCCGTCGCGCGAATGCCGAGGGCGTGGATGGTTTCCCCGTCCACCCAGGAAAACGACAACTGTGAAAGCGCACCGCGCGTGCCGGCGACCTTGCTGCGTGCCTCCTCGTTGGCTCCGACTTCGGGGTGCGCGACCGATGGCGCGGCGGAGGCCTTGCCGTAGAGCCAGGCGGCGAAGACCTCCCACGTGCCGCGTCCCGGCTCCTTGTTGAAAAAAACGATGCGGCGGTCGGGACCGCCCAGCGCCTTCCAGTTGGTGATACGCCGCTCGTAGATGCCCTGGAGTTGTTCTCGGGTGACAGCGCGCACGCCGCCCTCCCACACGTCGTGCGAGACGATCAACGCGACCGCGTCCTCGCCGATATGCACGGGATGAAACGCCACCGCCGGATGACGCTCGCGATCAGCGGCGGCCACGGGCTTGGAGGACATGGCTATCTCCACGCGCCCCTCGCCCAGCGCCGTGAGCCCGCCCGAGCTGCCGCCGAGCGTGTCCACTTGGATGATTAAAGACCGCTCCGCGCGCAGAACTTCGGCGGCCTCGGCCACCACGGGGTTGACGGTGGTCGAACCTTGCACGCGGAGCGGAGAGGCATGAAGAGCGGAAGACAGCGCGAGCAGCCCAAGCAATGTATTGATGAAAGATGTTTTCATGGGTCAGCAGGCCGAGGGAAGAAGCCGGGCCAGACGCTTCGATTTGCGGGGGAGGTCCGCCGCGCCGCTCGCGCCCTCCGTCATGCGTCCCACAGCGGCGGGAATCATGCGGTCCATTTGCCACGCCAGCATGGGCAACAGCATCACGCCCATCCAGCGACTGCGCGGAATCAGTTCCCACCAGACGGTGACTTCGCTTCGTCCATCACCGGCGTCGGAAACAATCCATCCGCCCTGCATCGCACGCACCGGAAAAGGGAACCCCGCCTCATCGCACAAGAAATCCAGGGTGATGCGACGCGCGCCGGAATCGAACTCGACACATCGCTCCGCCCACGTGTGTCCACCGGTATCCGTGCAGACTCGCACCGCATCGACCCCCGCGCTCGCTCCACCTCGCAGTGCGGAATTTTGCAGGAAGGGCATGAAGCGGGAAATCCCGCCCAAATCCGCCACATGCGCCCAAAGCTGCTCGGCTGGCGCATCCGCGCCGACCACCAGGCAATGACGCATACGAACTCTCTTGTCGTCCGTCACGCGGTGCGCGAGTAGGACGCCACGCGCCTGCCCCAGCGCGAATCCAGACACGATCAGGGCGACGCCCGCGACCAGACCGAGCCCAAGCGGCGAGAGATGATGCCCGAGCAACAACAGGCCCGCGACCGAAGCCAACACCCAGAGGCCATCACCGGCGATGGCGTAGAGCGCCCGCCAAGTCGCCACCCGACGACGCGTCGCCTGATGCACGAGGTCGGCGGCAAAAACGAGCAGCCCCAGGCCTATCGCAGCGACCGGCCAGGTCGCGGAGGAGATGCCGAGCCAAGCGGATACCCGCTCGGGGGCGAAGAACATCACGGCACCGCTGGTGCTGGAAAAAAGCGCGTTGCCCAGCAACGCGGTCCGGAGTGGGCCCGAATCAGGCACGGCGGAGGATGGTGAAGATGAATTCATGGGCGGAGCGTCGGTTGAGTTTTTTCGATGAAACAGCGTGGTCGAAAGAGAGGAGTTAGCAGCAGCTGGAGCCCTCCCCCGAACCCCCACCGGGCGCGCAGCACGCGGCGGCCTCGGTGGTGGTGGCGTAGTCGGTGCCCTTGGTCTCGCGCGGATCGCGCACGGCTTGCTTGCAGCTCGCGTAGGTCTTGGCCTCGGCGAGCGGCACGGGTGTGAACGGCTCGATCAACTCGAACGCGTCGCCGTAGTGGCCGGCCTTGATGAGCTGGAAAGTCTTGTCGCAAATCGCCTCGCGCACGCCGCGTCGGAAGGTGTGGCCGTCGTCGTCGGTGAAGGCCTTGCCCGGCCCCTTGTAGATGATGGCCTGGCGGCGTTCGAGGCAGGGGCCTTGTTTGCCCTTGTAGGCGCGCACCGTGATGGAGCGGAACTCGATGCCGGCGACCGTGCGCCATGGGGCCGCGTCGTATTTGACCAGCTCGATGCCGTGAAACCCGGCCTGCTCGAAGGCGGCGAGAAACTCACGCTCAGTCAACGCGCCGGAGATGCAGCCGCTCCACAGCTCGGGGTCGCGTTGCAGGTGGTCGGGCACGATCTCGTCGCTCACGATGTCGGAGATGACGGCGCGGCCGCCGACCTTCAGGACGCGGAAGAGTTCGGCGAACATCTGCGCCTTCAGGTGAGGCTCGACGAGGTTGAGCACGCAGTTGGAGACAACCACGTCGATGCTGGCGTCGGGCACGAGCGGATGCTCGCGACGCAGGCGGGCGGCGGCGGCCTCGGCGGCGAGCCAGCCGTTGGCGTCGCGCACGGGCGCGGCGGCGAGTTCGGCGTCGAGCCGTTCGAGATCGAGCGCGAGGTCTTGGATGCGGCCCTTGCGAAACTCGACGTTGTCGTGGCCGATGCGCCCGGCGACGACCGGCGCGTTGCGACGAGCGACTTCCAGCATGTCGTCGGTCATATCGACACCGATCACGCGACCGGTCGGGCCGACCACCTGCGAGGCGATGAAGCATATTTTCCCGGTGCCGGAGCCGAGATCGAGGACCGTCTCGCCGGGCTGCACCCAGCGGGAAGGATCGCCGCAACCATAGTCGCGCTCGATGACCTCGGCGGGGATGACCTTGAGGTATTTTGGGTCGTAATCGACGGGGCAACAGAGGGCGGCCTCGGCGGCTTTTGCTGCGTTGGAGTAGCGTTCACGGACGGCGGTTTCAGTGGTCATGGTTGGTTGGGAAAGAGATGGGTTCAGAAAGAGGATCAGATGGGACCGGAAAGGAGGGCGCGGGCATCTGCGGGATCGGCGAACGGACCGAGCGCGTAACCGTGCTTGGCATCCCGCCAAAGCATAAGCGTGGTGGCCGCGTAGGTCTCGGCGCGGGCCTCGGCCAGAGGCGGCAATTCGCCAAACGCATCCGGACGCTCAAAAACGAATAGAAGCACGGTGCGCCGTTCGTCGCCGACGAAACAAAGCAGCGAAACCTTGCCCTGCGGCGTGTCCCACTCCTGGCAGCCGAGCAACATGAGCCCGGCCAACCGGGAAGGCAGGTTGTCGGGCATAGGGGCGCTGCGCGCCGCCAGCCACGAGCGGATGCGGGCGACGTCGCCGCTCATCAACCCGAGGGAAAGCTGGTGCTGGGAAAGTTGATGAGCCGCCTCGGCCAACGAGACCGGAGCGGGGCCGGACGGCCGCCGCAGGGTGGACCACGCGACGGACAGGGAGAGACCGAGGATCAGTCCCGCCGCAACCGGCCAGGCGGCCCTTCTCCACCAAATTGCGCGAGTGGGGTGGCCAGCGCGTGCTCCAGCCAGAATCGTGGCGCGCAAATCAGGAGGGACCGGGATGGAGCGTAAGGCTTGGGAAATCGCGCGATCCGTGCGGCGCTGATTATTCAGCCACTCACGCAACTGCGCATCATGGCGGGCCAAGTTCAAAGCTTGGGCAAAACAGGGATCGTGTGCGTCGCCTCCGGTCGGACGAAATATCCGCAAAAGTTGTTGGGCGATCATGCGATTCATGGCTGCACAGTCGGAAATCGGGGCGAACACAGGGTGTCCCATCCCGGCATGAAACGCGGGCGGAGGCTGATTTGAATGCGCGGCTGACGATAATTCACGACAGCCGTAAGAACGCCGGACGGACCACTTTATTCCCGTGAACTCGACGGCCGAAAGTAACATTACCCACTTTCGTCAAATTCGCCTGTTCACGGTTTCTTTGAAAGGGCTGGTAGCTGTAAGGGGTGAACATCGCCACGAGCTAGGTTAAGGCAATTTAGAATACAGCTATAATCTAATTACCAACTATTTAAATAATTACCGTGAGAAAGACTTGACAAATACTATGGGCGGTAGATAGTGGCATATACAACACACCGCGTATGGCTTCAAAAATGTTCAACTTCCCTCTCACGCCCGCCGCTGCGGAACGACTTAGTGCCGTGCGGGCGAGCACTGGACTCTCACACGCGGTCAACCTGGCGTGGGGCATGAAGCAATGGGTCGAGGCAGGAGGATTGACCGAAGGAGTGGTTTTTTCTCCAGAGTCCTCAGCGAGGCAGCAGAAAGTCCTTAAGCTCCCGCCCGAAGCAGCTTCAGATCTGGCATTTCTCAGGGAGAGAACGGGGCTGCCCCTCTGGCGAGTGGCCGACGGCGCTTTATTCTTCTGCACGATTAAACGGCATCCTGACGCCATTGCTGTAGATCGGAACCCCAAGCTCGCGGAGTTTACCGATGAAGAAATTCGTATCGAAGCGACGCGGAGAGGCTTTCGCGTAGAAAAAGACTAAAATATGTTTTGCATAAAAATATATGCCACTAGCTATGCCGCAATTAATGCGGCATTATGAGACAAACATCTCAACCACGATCTTCCAGTAGGCCATTAACAACAGACGCATCAATAATCCCAAAACTACAAATATATGAAAAACAGCAAACGTATTGAAGAGAGAAGTAACAGGTCTATCAATTACGAAATTTTAGTCAGCCCGTGGCTGCACAAGTATATTGATAGTCGGGAATTCCTGACCAAGATCAAGGCACGCAACATTACATTAGAAGTCGAGCTGTGTGTCATGTTGATGGGCTACATTGAAGACCCTGATCGCGATCATGCATATGCGGTTTTCAAAAACGTTAACATCTCCAGACTCGAAGCCGATGAGCTAATGTCTCAATTCGAGTCTGAACTCCAAAAACATGGAGTGGACATCGCCAAAATGCTGGCAAAATCCACGCAGAGGTGGGCGAAATCAAATATTTTTGAATGGGCGAATTTTACGATCAACAGAATTCTGGAGTCCATCGTGGTTGATATTTCCATATGCTCTCAGCAATTCGATGACCGCGTTCTAGAGCGGGTGATCATCGTATTATTGAATAATCTGGCGGACCATAAAGACAAAGAGGCCAAACTAACGCTTGAAATACTGGGGCTCTCGGGGGATTTGGACGCCTTAATCGAAAACTTTCGGGATCATTGGTCGCGCTATATGAGCAAGGTCGCTGACTCAAGGATGACCCCCAGTGAAAGGATCTCGAAAGCGCAAATCGATGGCCTTCGCGGGGCTTTCTTAAAATTACACATGAAAGATGCGGATCAATAAGCAACAACCAAGAGGATGAGCCATGCATGAAGAATCTGATAAATTAACACTAGGAGAGGTGTGTTTAGCTAAAACGATTGCTAGGTTTACCCTGGCCAGGTCGCTGCACTTGAAAGAAAAGAGCGAAGCCTCAATTAAAAGGCTCAAGTATCATCTGACCGATTACGAAGACGAGGAGGCGCTACGCCTCCTGAAGCCGGATGAGCCGAATCATAATATCAAAATACATCGCATGGTGAATCATCTGGTATCGTCCGCACTCAGGAAACGCGGCGCGACTGTGATCATTGTCAAGGTGAATGCCTCGGCCTATCTGGGGTGGCTTCGTAAAAACGACATGCCGAATAATGCGGCAAACCGAGCCTTATACATTTCAACGGCACCGTATTGCGGTGCGATCCAGCAGGATAAGGGATTTTGATGCAGGCTTGTGTTTGGACGCGTTTTGGACACGCATTTCTATCATAAGTCATTTATTTTAAATAAATAACGAAGTGAGATCAAATATTCCATCCAATGCGCCACCGAAGCTACAGTAACGTAAAGAACGCCCCGATGTTCCAAGCATGGCATGAGAATGTCCGATCAGGAGTAGCGCCTTGCGGCGGGCATCCCGGCGACTCAGAGCCATCAATCAAGCGTATAGAGGAATTCATCGCGCACATTGAACTCGCACAAATCCCCAAAGCGCCCTTGTCGCAAATCTTTCCACGCGGGCATATACTCCATGACGTTATTGATGTATTTTACGAACGGAGCCTCATTCCGGTGGAGATACCGATATGGACATTATTAATTCTGGTTGCCCAATATCTTGGTCAGAAAGGTGTATCGCTTGAGATGGACTTGGCGGACATCGGCGGCAGAAACTCAATTAAGCCGAATCTCTGGATTTTATTATTTGCATCATCGGCATCCGGAAAAACCCTGATCTTTGATTCAATGAAAGATGGGCTGGGTGAAATTAGCGTCACTCAGGCACCTGCTTCGACTGCAAAACTTCGTGCCCAAATAATTATATCAGAAGGGCGGCCCATGCTGCTGCTTTGGGACGAGTTTGGACAGGACATAAAAATGGCAAAATCAGGGAGGGGGAATTTCCTGGGGCTACAAAAGCTTCTGATAAATGCCTACAATGGCGAAGTTGGCCCGTCTTTGGCAAATGGAGGTATTCAGAGCAAGACTTCGGCCCAAGTATCTCTCTTGGCATTAAGCCAAGGAGAGTTGATTAGTGATCACTTCTCTTGGCAGGACTGGAGTTCAGGATTAATGCAACGATTCACCTTTGTATACGCGGGGACTCAAGCTGAGCCAATCAGCGACTTGGAGTATGGCAGGAAGATTGATTTCTCTGAAGTAATAAAGACCATAGCCAGCCATGGGTTCATGGAGCAGCTGTGGAGTCTTTTATGCTCAAACTGCATTCACAGCCAATATCACACTAGCGACGAAATCATCGAGTTCGAACAGAGGAGCGTTGGCGAACTACGGCGAAAGATAGGATCTCATCAGTCATTCCTCTCCAGGTCTTTATTCACTGCTAGAAAGCTGGCACTGGTGTTGCACATCCTCAGCGGCAATTCCTCGCAAGTGATAACAATGGACGATTCAAAACTGGCGTGGAGTTTGATCGAAGGGAGCTTACATGATCTGAAGTTCCTGTCCGACACCAATGAGCAACGTTGCTTGGTGGAAGCATTCAACAAGGCCGAAAATGCATATCACTCGATGAACAATAAAGCTGATTTCACCTATAGTCACCTAATGTCACGCACGTTGAGCGGTGCCTACAAAAACGGATTGGATAAGGACGTCGTTCGATTTATTCATAAAGCCGTCGTGCATAAAAATAGAACCCTCGGTGATGCCAAGGGCCTCACGCATGGGCTGTGAGGCTCTACGAAAGTGCATCGGGCTATTACCCCGCCTCAAAACCACCCTTCACCTTCAGCACCTTACTGTTCTCCGAAACGGTGCGGATGACGCCGTCCGGGAAGCCAGCGGGGAGTTCGGCTTGGATTTCCAAGGTCACCTTCACGTCTGCACCGACCAAAGCCACCAAGTGCTCAATCAGCTCCTTGGAGAGATTGCCCACGTCTCGGTTCACTCGCGCAGGGTCGATTTCCACGGTGCCAAAGTAGCGTGTAGGCTTGGCTGGAGCCGGTGGGCTGACAGGTGATCCCGACGTATCCCCGCCTACAATGGAGGTGCTCCCGCCTGCTGTGGCTGGCAAATTGGGTGATGAACTGGAGTGCTTGGAGGCTGGCTCCACGGGCTGCTCGGCAGCGAACTGAACGTTGGCTGCGGAGGGTTTTACCAATACCCCGTCTCCTTCAATTGAGACGTGGAAGCCGACACCTGTTCGCAAACCGCGATAGCGCTTTGCGACCTCATCCCAACTGTCCGCGTAGGCGAAACCGTCGGTTACCCACGTGAGCAGGCCAACGCCTTCACGCACAGCCTCCTCCAGCACATCGGGCGACCGCAGCCGTGGGAGATAGAGGTAACGGGCAAAGTCCTCCACGAGCTGCTTGATGGCCACATGCTCACCGCGCCACAGAGGCACCTTGTCGAGTTCGAGCCGGAGCGATGACGCCCCCAGCGTGGCGTAGAGCAGGCCTTCGCTTTTCAGTTTTTTGGATGCGCGCTGGGCCAGATCGTCCTGCCCCTGCAGCTTAAGGTCATTCCAAGTGATCTCCGAGCTACCCACAGCCTGCGAGGGCACGAGCAGCCAAACGTAGGTTTCGGGAATGCGGAGCTTAACCGTATCTTCCGCCGCTTTGTGCTTGGTCTTGGCCTGACGCGACTGAAACGCATCGAGGTTCAGTTCGTCGTGACTCTCGTCGATAGAGCGCCACGCGAGCTGCTGCCTCACCGCTTGCGAGAGTTCCCCGAGGCGTGTGCGGTCGGCTCCAAGGAACACCAATGCGTTCGCATACTGGCGTGGACTGGAGCCACGCGTGCTCAGGATTTTCGCCGCTTGGTCACGCGCCGCACTACTCGGGTCTTTCGAGCCATGCGCGGTTTCGGGGCCGAGAATCACCAGACGGATCGGTTGCTCGTCAGGGATGTCCACGGACCCTCCTGGACACGCATGCACGCGGGTGAAATCACCCTTGGCTCCGGCGAGGTCGCGCAGACGCCGACGGATTTCCTCCATCACGTCATCATCCGAAAGCTGGGCCGCCTTGCTCTCTGCCAGACGATTGACGCTGGGCTGAGTCGAGAACCAGTAGCGCTTGCCATCTTCGTAAAGGTAGGTCGCCTGACCGTTCAGCCGACGCAACGCACCTCCAAACGTCGCGACCGTTTCGCCCGGCTGCACGCAGCCTAACTTAATTTGGCGATCATCGAGACCCTTGTTGGTCGCACGAAGCGTAGGGGCGGAACCCAAGTAAAGGGTGCGGGCCACACGACGGGTCGCGGAATAACGGCCGAAATTCGGGTTCTCGCGGTCGAGCTTCAACGGAAGCGAATTTGATCCGTCGATGTCCTTCTCCAGCACGGGCACCCACTGATCCTCCAGATAGCGAGTCAGCTCAAACTGCACCGCTGGGTCGTCCACTGGCACACACGCAGGCATGATGAGAAGTGATTTGTCGTTCCGCTCCCATAGCGAGTGGATGACTGAAGCCATGAGGCGCAACACGCCGCGCGTGCGCTGAAACTTCACCAGTGACGACCAATCGTTGTAGAGGCGGTCGAAGAGTTCGGGGTGAATGGGGTAGGCCGCCTTGATGCGGTCCTCATAACGGTAGTCGGTGCAGTCGGCAGGAAACTCCTGCGCCTGACTCTGGTAGAGTTCGGCGTAGGCACGAGCTACGGTATCACGGGCCTTGAACAGGGCGGGATCGGAGATCGGTTTGAAGAGACGGCGACGGACAATCTCGAAACCTTCCTCCGCGCTAGCGGGACGCCATGGCGACTCGACGCGACCGATGGCGTTTTTCAGGCGCTCCAACGCATCGCGACCACGCTGGCCACCCACCTCGACATCCGAGACGTCATTGTAGGCGTTGGTGGTATGCGGATTGGTTTCGGACGCGGGGATACTGACCACCAGCAGCGTCTGCTTTGCGGCCTTGGCCGCCTCGCTCAAAGTTTGGGCGAACGTGAAGTGAGTTTCGAAGCTGCCTCCCGGCAGGTCATTCGCATCGTGGAGCTGGCGCGCGTAGGCCACCCATTCGTCG
>JAUXXD010000077.1 GCA_030681265.1 Candidatus Didemnitutus sp.
CGGCGGCGATGACTTCGTCGATGCCGCCCTTCATGTAGAAATCACCTTCGGCGACGTGGTCGAGTTCGCCGCTGAGGATCATCTGGAAGCCGCGGACGGTGTCCTTGACGGGCACGTATTTGCCGGGCGTGCCGGTGAAGACTTCGGCGACGGCGAACGGTTGCGAGAGGAAGCGCTGAATCTTGCGGGCGCGGTAAACGGTGAGTTTATCTTCGGGCGAAAGTTCATCGAGACCGAGAATCGCGATGATGTCTTGAAGATCCTTATAGCGTTGGAGGACGCGCTGGAGTTCGCGGGCGACCTTATAATGTTCTTCGCCGACGATGTCGGGTTGGAGCGCCTTGGAAACGGAGGCGAGCGGATCGACGGCCGGGTAAATACCAAGTTCGGCGATGGAGCGTTCGAGCACGATGGTCGAGTCCAAGTGGGCGAAGGTGTTCGCCGGAGCCGGGTCGGTCAAATCGTCCGCGGGCACGTAGACGGCTTGCACGGAGGTGATCGAACCCTTCTTGGTCGAGGTGATGCGCTCTTGGAGAATGCCCATTTCGTTCGCCAGCGTCGGTTGGTAACCGACGGCGGACGGGGAGCGGCCGAGGAGCGCGGATACTTCGGAGCCGGCTTGAGAGAAACGGAAAATGTTGTCGATGAAGAGCAACACGTCCTGGTTCTTCTCGTCGCGGAAATACTCGGTCATGGCGAGAGCCGAGAGCGCGACGCGCATGCGGGCGCCCGGGGGTTCGTTCATCTGGCCGTAAACGAGCGCGACCTTCGACTTGCCGAGGTCCTTCTGGTCGATAACGCCCGCTTCGGACATTTCGTGGTAAAGGTCATTGCCCTCACGGGAGCGCTCGCCGACGCCGGCGAAAACAGAGTAACCGCCGTGCGCTTTGGCGATGTTGTTGATGAGCTCAAGAATGACGACCGTCTTGCCGACGCCGGCCCCGCCGAATGCGCCCGCTTTGCCGCCCTTGATGAAGGGGCAGATAAGATCGATGACCTTGATGCCGGTCTCGAGGATTTCGGACTTGGTGTCCTGCTCGTCGAGCGTCGGAGCCGGACGGTGAATCGGATAACGCTTCGTGTGCGGCACCGGGCCGCGTTCATCGACGGGATCGCCGGTGACATTGAAGATGCGACCGAGCACGCCGTCGCCAACGGGGACGGAAATCGGAGCGCCGGTGTCGTCAACGTTCATGCCGCGCACGAGGCCTTCGGAGGAAGACATGGCGATGGTGCGGACGAGACCGTCGCCGAGGTGTTGTTGCACCTCGAGGGTGAGGTGTTGCTTCTGACCGGCGGCGGTGAAGTCGACGGTGAGGGCTTGATAGATCGCGGGCACGGCGTTCTTCGCGAATTGGACGTCAACGACGGCGCCGATGACCTGGACGATTTTACCTTGATTGCTCATGACGAAATTTAGGGGGCGTTTGGTGTTTTGAAATTAGGATGTCGAGTAGGCGGCGGCGGAAATTTCGAGAATTTCCTGCGTGATCGCGGCCTGGCGGGCTTTGTTATATTCGAGAGTGAGGTCGTCGAGTAGGCTCGAGGCGTTATCCTTGGCGGTCTTCATCGCCACCATGCGCGCGCTGTGTTCGGAAGCCTTGGCGCTGAGGATAAGCTGGTAGATGAAACGGTTGACGTAGAACGGCAACAAGGCCTCGAGCACGGCCTGCGGGTTCGGCTCGAACAGCATGTCGCGGTTGTCGTCCGCGTGTTTCGCGTCGCTGCCCGCGCGGAGGACCTTGATGAAGTCCTGCACGTTGGAGAGCGGTAAAATCGGGCGCACCATCGGTTCTTGCACGAGGGTGTTCTTGAACTGCGGATAAATCACCTCGAGCGTGTCAATCGCGCCGTCGAGGTAGAGCTTCATCATGTATTCGATGATGGTCTTTACTTCGGAGAAGGCGACGCGGTCGGTCACGGAGAAGTCCGCGATCATGTCCTTACCCGTCCGCCCAAGGAACTGCGCGCCCTTGCGACCGACCGCGACGAATTTCGCCGGTGTCTTGATATCGAGGACGAGCTTGAAGAGGTTGGCGTTGAGCGGTCCGCAGAGGCCCTTGTCCGTCGTGACGAGCAAGATGCCGCGCGTCTTGACCTCGCGCTTCACCAGAAACGGATGCGCGGTCTCATCGGCGCGGCCGGAGAGCGCGGCGAGCATGTCGGCCATGAGCAAGGCGTAGGCGTGACCGGCGACCGCGATCTGCTGCGCCTTCTTCATCTTCGACGCCGCGACGAGTTCCATCGCCTTGGTGATTTGGCGAGTGTTTTTGACCGACTTGATGCGCCGGCGGATGTCGCGGGTGGAGGCCATGGATTAGGAGCGAAGAATAAGGAGCGGGGCGAGACGCAGGTGCGGACGGCTTAGGCGTTGTAACCGGACTTCCATTCGTCGACGGCGGCTTTGAGGCCGGCTTCGATTTCGTCGGTGAGTTTCGCGTCGTGGCGAATTTTGGTGAGGAGGTCGGCTTTGCGCGTGGTGAGGAAATCGCGGAGCGAGGTCGAGGCAGCGACGACGGCGCGGACTTCGATGGAATCGAAATAGCCCTTTTGCAACGACCAGAGGACGGACGCTTGGACTTCGATCGACACCGGATTGAGCTGCGGTTGCTTGAAGAGTTCGACGATGCGCGAACCGCGTTCGAGCGTGGCCTTCGTCTTGGCGTCGAGGTCGGAGCCGAATTGGGCGAAGGCGGCGAGTTCGCGGAATTGCGCGAGTTCGCCCTTCAACTTGCCACCGACTTGCTTGGTGACCTTGATCTGCGCGGCGGAACCGACGCGCGAAACGGAGAGACCGACCGACACGGCGGGGCGGATGCCTTGGTTGAAGAGATCGGTTTCGAGGAAGATCTGGCCGTCGGTGATCGAAATGACGTTGGTCGGAATGTAGGCCGAGACGTCGCCGGCTTGCGTTTCGATGATCGGCAGCGCGGTGAGCGAGCCCTTGCCATCGAGACGAGCGGAACGCTCGAGGAGGCGCGAGTGCAGGTAGAACACGTCGCCCGGATACGCTTCGCGACCGGAAGGACGCTTCAAGATGAGCGAAATTTGACGGTAAGCGACGGCGTGCTTGGAAAGGTCATCATAAACGATGAGCGCATCCATGCCGTTTTCCATGAACCACTCGCCGATTGCCGCGCCCGAGAACGGAGCGAGGTATTGGTTGGCGGGGTTGTCGGCGGCGGGGGCCGAGACGATGATGGTGAACTCGAGCGCGCCCGCCGCTTCGAGGGCGGAGAGGGTGCGGACGACGTTCGACTGCTTCTGGCCGACGGCGACGTAGATCGAGTAAACCGGACGGAAACCCTTATCGCCAGAGGCGAGGCCGACTTTATTGATGCGGGCCTGGTTGATGATCGTATCGATGCAGATCGTGGTCTTGCCGGTGCCGCGGTCGCCGATGATGAGTTCGCGTTGGCCACGGCCGATCGGAATCATCGAGTCGATGGCCATGATGCCCGTGAGGAGCGGCTGGCTGACCGATTTGCGGACAATGATGCCCGGGGCGATTTTTTCGACCGGGTAGGATTCCTTGGAGTCGATCGGACCCTTGCCGTCCACTGGGCGACCGAGCGCGTCGACGACGCGGCCGAGCAATCCTTTGCCGACGGGCACGGAGAGGAGTTTGCCGGTCGTGGTGACTTCGTCGCCTTCCTTCAATTGGGAAACGTCGCCGAGAATGACGCAGCCGACCTCGTCTTCTTCGAGATTGAGCGCGATGCCGATGGTGCCACCGGGGAATTGCACCATTTCGTTATACATCACGTCGGACAGGCCGTCGATTTTGGCGACGCCGTCGGCGACCGTGCGGATGGTGCCGGTGTTCTTCTTGACGGCCTTGCTCGAAAGCTTGGCGATCTGTTGTTCGATTTGTTCGATAACGTTGCTCATCCGGAGTGTGGTTTAAAGTGGCGGGGGTTAGACAGAGGCGGAAAGATTGGCCAGTTGGCCGGCGACGGTGGATTCGTAAACATCGGAAGCGACGCGCACGCGGAGACCGGCGAGCAGCGAGGCGTTGGGTTGCGGGACCGCGGTGATTAAGCGGTGGTATTTTTGCGACATCGCGCCTTCGATCATTTTGAGCGTCGCGTCCGAGACCGGACCGGCGTGTTCGACGAGGGCGCGGGACTTGGCGAGTTCGGTGGCTACTTGGCGATGGTAGGCCTTGAGCAACGCGAGTGATTGGCGCGGTGCATGTTTTTCAATCCAGCCCAAGACGCCGCCGACGAGCGCCGGCGAGACTTCGCCGTTCTCAAGGCTGAGCTTGAGGAGCTGTTTGGCGAGGAGCTTGGTTTTTTTGGAAGCGGCCATGATCGCGCGTCAGGTAATCAAATCAAAGGATCGACAATTCCTTGGTCGCGGCGGCGTTGTAGGCAGCGCGATCGGCGTCGGTGAGTTGTTTGGCGAGGACGCGCTCGGTCGTGGTGACGACGAGGCGGGCGATTTCGCCGCGGGCCAGATCGAGCATCTTGCGGTGCTCGAGTTCACTGGCTTGTTGCGCCTTGGCAATCAGGTCGGCGGAGCGCTGGAGCGCTTCGGCCTGTTGTTTGTCGGCGTAGTCCTTGGCAATGCGGCGCGCCTCATCGATGAGTTTTTGGGACTCCACTTGTGCGTTCTTGACGAGTTGCGCGCTTTCCTGGGCGGCGGCGGCAAGTTTGGCTTGCATCTCCACGGCGTGCTGGAGGCCGCTTTCGATCTTCTTGTTGCGCTCATCCATCGTCGCGATGGTCGGCTTGATGCCGAATTTGTAGAGCACCACAAAGAGGATCAGGAAGCTGATCACCTGCATGACGACATACTTCGGCTGAATGCCAAATTGCTCGACGATTCCGCCTTGGGCGGAGGCTTCGGTGGCAGCGATCAGGAGTGGCAGCATGGCGGGGAGGAGTTGGAAAGGGCTGGCGGCGCCGCGGTGAGGCAAACGCCGCCAGTAAATGAAGCGACTTACTTGGCGAGGAAGAGGGCGAGAATGCCGAGACCTTCCGCGAGGGCCATACCGATGATGGCTTGCACGAGGATCTTACCGGACGCGCCGGGGTTGCGGCCGACGGCTTCAGCGGCCTTGGTGCCGATCATGCCGACGCCGATGGCGGCGCCGAGGAGACCGAAGGCGGAAGCGATGTTGCCGGTGATTTCAGCGATAATAGGATACATGGTAGTGAGGTTTGGTTGGTTGTGGTTTCCGTCGTGCGCACAGCATTGGCACGCTCCCGACGGGGAAAGGGTTTAGTGATGCGCGTTGGCTTTGTCGGCGTCGTGGGCGTGCTCGTGGTCATCGCCGTGGTTGCAAATGAGGCCGACGTAAACGGCGGAGAGGAGCGTGAAGACCGTGGCCTGAATCAAGCCAACGAGCAACTCCATGAAATAGAACACGAAGATGAAGCCGGTGCCGTGCAGGAGATTTTCGCCACCGAAGACATTGCCAAACAAGCGCACCGACAACGTAAACGGACGGATGCTGATCGAGAAGACCTCGATGAAGCCGACGACGATGAATACGAGCGAGAGGACCGGATAGAGCCAGCCCGGCGTTTCGCTTTTCTCGGCCTTGTTACCGAAAAGGTCCCAAAGGATGAGTTTGGGACCGGCATATTTGAAAATGATGATCAACCAGGCGCCGAACGAAATCAGCGCAAGCGCGATCGTGCTGTTGAAATCGGCGGTGAACGGACGGATCCACGGCTGTGTGAGATGAAACGCGCCCGCGGCATCCACGTGACCGTTCCCGATCGTGCCGACGCCGGGCAGCAGGCCCGACCAATTTTGCAGTAGAATAAAAATGAAAAGAGTGACGAGCAGCGGGAAGACGGCGGGAAACGCTTTCTTGCCGACAATCGGCTCGAACAATTCGCGCAATCCTTCGAGCACGGATTCGAAAACTGCTTGGCTCTTGGTGGGCAAGATCTGCGGTTTGCCGATGACCCAGATAATGAGCGCAATCAGGGCGAACGAAACCACCCAGCCGGTCAGCATACTATTAGTGATGCTCCAGCCGCCCCCTAGATCGAACAAGACCGTGGCCTTCGCATCGACTTCCGCCAAGGCGAGAGGGGCCGCGGTGAGCGCGGCGAGAAAACCAAGTGACTGCTTAGCGTTGAACATAGGTGTTCGTTTCGTGGAGGCCTTCGGGGCGAAAGGGTTGTCTAGGTAGATTTCCCCGACATAAACCGTCAACCCCTGAAATTTATTTTTGCCGTGGTAGCGCGATAATTAGCACCGGCGCGATTTTTGCCCGTTGCCGCTAATGCAGATCACGCGGCACGCTCCGCGATCGTAATGCCGCAAGAAGAGGGCTTGCGCCCTGCCCGTCTGATCGCAAAAACTACCCTCATGGACAAGGCCGGCACCGATTTACTGCAGCGCACCGTGCAACCGCGCTATCCCAACGGTGAACGCAAACTCGCGCGTGACCCGTTCATGCAGACGACGTGGGTGCTGTTGGTGGCGGCTGGCCTGGCCCAACTAGTATTGCTGCTGGGGCTGGACTTGCTGTCCTGACCGCCACCAATGACTGGAAGCGCGGTGCGCGAGCCTGGAAAACAGTCTCGTGTTCCAACGGCCAAGGCGCATCAGGTAACAATTGCCAAGTTGTTAATTTAGAAACGATTGCGAAAACAGACTGGAAGTATTGTTCGTGATCGGTGCGGAAATAAAACCGCGCCCCCTCCCCTGCCCGCGTCGCCGCAGCGGCGAAGAAATCTTCTTTGAGGATCCGGTTCTTATGGTGCCGCGCCTTGGGCCAAGGATCCGGAAAGAGCACCCAGATTTCGGCAAACGTGACGCCGCTCGGTAGGGCATGGAAAAATTCCCGCGCCTCCGCGCGCACGAAATGGCAATTCGTCAGCCGGGATCGGTCGCGTTTTTTCCCGCTCCGCTGCAGCCGATCGAGGATCATATCGATACCGACACAGAATTTTTGGGGAAATTCCAGCGCGTAACGCACCAAAAAGTGTCCGTGCCCACAGCCAACTTCCCAGACAATCGCCTGCGGCGTCGGAAACAGCGTCGCGAGCGTCGTGCGGAGTGTGGCGCGACGTTCGGCAACTTCGGCAAGGAAGACGGGCTGGAAATTCACCGCGCTAATTCGCCGCGCCCGCCCCACCACCGCAAGCGCGAAGAAGACCAGAGAGCAACTTGCCCGAATAGTGATAGCTCACCACAGAGACGCAGAGGCGCGGAGATAAAACGCTGGAGACCGTTCGCGTGATTTATCTTCGTCGGGCGCCCGCGCCCTATATGCCGCAGGCTGCACAACGTGGCGCAGCGACCCAGCCCCAGCAGCCCTGATTTCTCGGTGTTCCCCGTGCCGAGTGGCTCAAACCACCGGACCGCAGTAATTTACCCCCTCTCTCCGCGCCGTCGGGCCGATTCCAAGCGAATCAGCAGAATGCTGATATCCGCCGGATTTACGCCGCTGATGCGGCTTGCTTGGCCGAGGGTGGTCGGACGCAATTGTTGCAGCTTCTGCGCGCTTTCGTGGCGCAGGCCCGAAATTTTAAGGTAATCGAGTTCTGGCGGCAGTTTGATCTTATCGACGTCCCGCAACTTCTCGATCTGGCGCAACTCGCGCTCCAGATAGCCCCGATACCGCACGCGATAAACCACCTCCTCGCGGATCGCCGCCGACTCCAGTTCAAAGTCCGGCGGCCGCATCAGCGTTTCGTCATTACGGCGAATCAAGTCGGCCCAAAGTCCGCCCGACGCCCGATTCTTTTCGAGGAAATCGATCCAATATTCGATGCGCGCTGCCTTGCGTTCTATCGCAAGCAAGCGATTGGTGGACAATGTCTTAAGCTTTTTGGCATGGGCGGCTAGGCGCAATTCCGCGCTGCCGTGGTTCAGCAACAAGCGATACTCCGCGCGACTCGTAAACATGCGATAGGGCTCGTTCGTTCCCTTGGTGACGAGGTCGTCGATCAACACGCCGATGTAAGCTTCGTGGCGGCCGAGCACGAGCGGCTCCTCTCCCCTCACCTTCTGCACCGCATTGATGCCGGCGATCAATCCCTGGGCGGCCGCCTCTTCGTAGCCGGAGGTGCCGTTGATCTGACCGGCGAGAAACAGGCCCTCCATCTTGCGCGACTCCAATGACGGAAACAACTGCTGCGGTGGCGCGAAGTCATACTCTACGGCGTAGGCCGGGCGTAGCAAGGTCGCCCGCTCCAGTCCCGGGATGCTTCGCACGAGTTGCAACTGCACTTCGAACGGCAAGCTCGTTGAAAGGCCGTTGATGTAGTATTCGTTAGTGTGTCGCCCTTCCGGCTCCAGATAGAGCATGTGGCGCGGTTTTTCTGCAAAACGGACGAACTTATCTTCAATGCTCGGACAATAGCGCGGACCGGTGCCGACGATCTCGCCGGAATACATCGCTGATAGATGCAGATTGCGGCGCACGATGTCGGCCGACTCAGGTGTTGTGTAAGTAATCCAGCACGAAACCTGGGCTTCGCCCGGCAGCCAACCCAAGCGCCGTTCACCGATTTGTTCCACGTGGAACAAATCGCCGTCGCCGCGCGTGTCGTGAAAGGCAAAAAGCGTCGGCTTGGTGTCGCCGCGTTGTTCTTCAAGCTTACTAAAATCGATGCTGCGTCCCAGAATGCGCGGCGGCGTGCCGGTTTTGAGTCTCTGCAGCTCAATTCCGGCCTCCAGCAAACTCGCCGAGAGAGTTTTTGCGCTGAAATCTCCCAGCCGGCCGCCTTCGTTCTTGTTCTGGCCCACGTGCATCAGGCCGCGAAGGAACGTGCCGGTCGTAATCACCACGGTCTTGCCGCGAAATTCGATATCCAGATTGGTGCGGCAACCCACGACGCGGCCATTCTCAAAAATCAATCCCGTGACGGTCGCTTGGAAAATCTGCAGATTTGGTTGTAGCTCCAGGGTGTGCTTGAGGCGGAATTGGTAGGCTTTTTTGTCGCATTGCGCCCGCGGGGCCTGCACGGCGGGGCCTTTGGACGCATTGAGCAGGCGAAATTGAATGCCCGTGACATCCGTATTGATTGCCATCTCGCCCCCAAGCGCGTCGATCTCCCGCACGATCTGACCCTTGGCTTGGCCGCCGATCGCGGGATTACAGCTCATCTGCGCAATCGTATCAATATTACCAGTGAGGAGTAGGGTAGAGGCGCCGCGGCGTGCGGCGATCAAGCAGGCTTCCACACCCGCATGGCCCGCGCCACACACGATCACATCATAAACTGTAAAAGCTGAATTCACCTTTTAATTTAACATCAATTTATTTTCCAATACAGAAATTCAGAAAGAGTGCATCGAGAATGCGCTCATTGTCGATGCGGCCTGAAATTTCACCGAAAGCATGAAGTGTTTCGCGCAAATCGCTTGATATCAATTCAATCGGTTCATTGCCCGCGAGCTTGGCTTGCGCTGCTGCCAATGTTTGGGTGGCGCGGGAGAGCGCCTGAGCATGCCGGGCGTTGATGGCAATGACCTCATCGCCGACATCGGTGCGGAAGGCATCGGCCAGTTTTGCCAGCATTGACCGGAATTCGTCGAAGCCGTCGCCGGTAAGTGCCGACAGTCGCAAGGAGGGCAAGTCAGCCGGAACGCTACTCGGTGCCGCGAGATCGCTCTTATTAAAAACCGCGAGGGTGTTGCGCGAATTTACCAAGGCCGCGAGAGCCTTCGGCAAAGCGGGCAGGGGAGCAGCGGCGTCGATCACCCAAAGAAATAAATCCGCCGTTGCGGCCTGCTCGAGCGCCTTCGCCATTCCGCGCTCTTCGAGCGCGGTTGGGTTCGTGTTAAATCCGGCGGTATCAATGAGTCGCAATGCGTGCGCACCGATAGAAATAGTCTCTTCAAGGTAATCGCGCGTCGTGCCCGGCTCGGCGCTGACGAGGGCGCGGTCGTGTCCGACGAGACGATTGAGCAGACTGCTTTTGCCGGCATTGGGTTCGCCGACGATAATCGTCCGAATGCCCGAGCGCAGCATTTCGCCGTAGTGACCGGTGGCGAGGAGCGCGGCGGTGCCGGCCTGGAGCTTGCGTAACTGTTGCATCACCGCGTCGCGATCTTCCGGCGGCAAGTCTTCTTCGGGGAAATCGATGTAGGCTTCAACCATCGCCAAGATGTTGACCAATAGTGCAATAAGTTCATCCATGCGTCGCCCGAGTGAGCCGCGCAATTGTTGGTTGGCGGCGGCAAGGGCGCGTTCGCTGCGCGCGTGGATCAGGTCCATCACCGCCTCGGCCTGACTCAAATCGATGCGCCCGCTCAGAAACGCGCGCTTGGTAAATTCGCCCGCTTCGGCCGAGCGGCAACCGCGCCGGAGCAAGTCCTGCAGGATTTTTTGCGCAATAAACGGATTCCCGTGGCAGGAAATCTCCAACGTGTCCTCGCCGGTGTAGGAGTTCGGGGCGGCGAAGAACGTCACCAGCACGTCGTCGAGCACCGTGCCGTCGTGGTCGTGGTAGTCGCCATGCAAAGCGGCGCGCGGGGCGGCGAGTTGACCGAAAATCCCTTCGCCGATTTCGCGTGTCGCCGGTCCGCTTAAGCGCACGACGGCAATCGCCGCGGTGCCGACGGGCGTCGCGAGTGCGGCAATTGTGTCTGTGGAGCCAACCATTACCTCACGCAAAGCCAGCGCGCGGTTCGATGCAAAGGGAAATCCAGTCCCGGCCCCAGCTCAGGCCGCGGTGGCTCCCCGAAAATGCGCGGCCACCCGTTTTGCGCGATAGTCAAAAATGGCCGTGACTTGTCGCCGGACCCAGAGGCGCTCAGCCAGCCAGCCGAACGGCCCCCAACCAACTTCGTAGGTCACGCGATCGGTCATTTGCACACCACCCGGCACGGCGGTAAAACGGTGTTCGTGATACCAGAAGCGATAGGGTCCGGCGCGTTGTTCATCGACGAAGTAGGCACCCTCGCGCACGTGGCGAATCTCCGTGCGCCACCGCAGCCACACGCCCGGCAGCGGCTTGATGCGGTATTCGATCAGTTGCCCCGCATACATTTTTTCGGGCAACGTCCCGAGCACCCGAAAACGCACCGAGGGCGGAGTTAGTTTATTCAAATTCTGCGGCGTGGAGAAAAAATCCCACACATCCGCCAGCGGGGCTGCGATGACTTGTTCGCGAAAAAGCTGGGCGCACATGGGACGAGTGTAGTCAGAATCCGGCGCTGCGCCACCGGCAGTTGCCCAAAGCGGAATCGGGCGGACCACGCCGCGTTCCGCTGTGCGTCAGTCCGGTTTTCGTGGCGCGCCGGGCAAGGAGAGGGGCACGGTCACGGGCGGAGTGAACTGCGGGGCCGGCACATCCACCGCCGGTGCGGCGCTGGGCGCGGGCGCAAAGTTCGGTGCGCGCGGTTCTGCCGGAGTGGGCGGCAACAGCTTGGCGTCCGGTGTCGGCACCACACCGGGCTTCTTCATTTCGGCGAGCAACACTTTCGCTCGTGCTTCGGCGCGCGCGCTGTCGTCGGGGCGGTGTTCGAGTCGCTTGCGCACTTGTTGTTCGGCCATCGAAACCGCGCCGTGTTTCGTGGCGACGATGAGCCACGCGAGACCTTCAATGTAATCGCGTTTCACGCCACGCCCGCTGACGAGCATCGCGCCGACGTTGTGCATCGCTTCCGGCACGCCGCGTTGCGCGGCTTGCGTGTAGAATTCGAAACCACGCGCACGATCACGCGCGACACCGAGTCCGTCGTGATAAATTTTCCCGAGGCGAAAGAGGGCATCGGGGTGGCCGTCGCGCGCCGCCCGTGCGAAGTAAACGCGTGCCTCGCTGGGGTTGGTTTTCACGCCGTCACCGTTCATCAGCCGATCGCCGAGTTCGAAGCACGCGGCCTGGTTCCCGCGATCAGCGAAGGCGCGCAACTCCTCGACATTTTTCCAAGTCGGAGCGGTGGCGTCGACACCGATCCACATCGGCGCTTCCGTCTTTTTCGCCGCGCGGAGTGGCGACGCGAGCAACGAAACCAATACCAGCGCGAGTGAACAGGCGAGGCGAGGAGGGGGGAGGGCGGAGCGCGTGGTCATACGGAACGGGCGAAAGTTTTGCGCACGCGGAATGCGCGGGCGATAAAAAAGCCGCCGAAGAAATCGGCGGCCTGAGTTTATCCTGCGCGGTTTGCTCGCAATAAATTAGGCTTACTCGGCGGAGGAATCGCCGGTGACGGATTCGCCGCCCTTCACGCTTACTTTTTCGAGCAGCGCGGCCTTGATCTTGGCGGCGAGTTTCGGGTCCTGCCGCAGCGCTTCTTTGGCGGCTTCGCGACCTTGGCCGACGAGATCGCCGTTGAAGGCGATCCACGCGCCCTTCTTCTCGAGCACCTTGTGTTCGACGCCGAGATCGATGAGTGAACCGGTGGCGGAGATGCCTTCGTTATACATGATATCGAATTCGCACTCGGTGAACGGCGGCGCGACTTTGTTCTTCACCGCTTTGATCTTCGTGCGATTGCCAATGACGCGGCCGTCCGGCGCCTTAAGTTGATCTTTGCGGCGAATGTCGAGGCGGATGGAACAGAAGAATTTCAACGCGCGACCACCAGAAGTCGTTTCGGGGCTGCCGAACATGACGCCGATTTTTTCGCGAATCTGATTGGTGAAAATACACACGCAATTCGTCTTGCTGACGACGGCGGTGAGGCGACGCATCGCTTGCGACATCAAGCGCGCCTGCGCACCGACGGTGGCATCGCCCATTTGGCCGTCGAGTTCGGCGCGCGTCGTGAGTGCGGCGACGGAGTCGAGGATGATGACATCGATCGAGTTGGAGCGAATCAGCGTCTCCATGATGTTGAGGGCGTCTTCACCGGAGTCGGGTTGCGACACGAGCAAATCATCCAAATTGACGCCAACGATGCGCGCATACTTCGGATCGAGGGCGTGCTCGACGTCGATGAAGGCTGCGAGGCCGCCCTGGCGTTGTGCTTCGGCGATGACGCTCAAGCAGAACGTCGTTTTGCCTGACGATTCCGGTCCGTAGATTTCGATGATGCGGCCCTTGGGCAGACCGCCGACGCCGAGCATCATGTCGATGGCGAGCGAGCCGGTGGACAGCGTCTCGATGTTCATCCGCGTGTTGCTGCCGAGGCGCATGATGGAGCCTTCGCCGAACTGTTTTGTGATGGAGGAGACGGCGAGTTCGATATTTTTCTCGCGACCCGGCGTGATGATTTTGGTTTCGGCTTTGGAGGACTTATCGGCTTTGGACATGGGAATAAGGGAGTGGAAGGGAAGGGAGAGCTTACGCGAACGCTTTGACAGCGTTATGTCAGGAGACTTTTCGGGTGGCGGTGAAAACGCGCAAGCGCGTAGTCGCAAAAAAACCGCCTGATTTTAGGATTTTAACAAACTTGCACCGGAAGGAGGGAGGCGCCCGCGCGTCGAGATACATTCGCGCTCACGCGCCCAGCCACCAACAGCCAAGCAACAACGTGAGCACGGCAATTGGCGCGCCGGCCTTGAGGTATTCGTTGAAGCCGAGGTGCACGCCGCGGCGGCGCGCGATTTCTGCGACGATCAAATTCGCGACCGAGCCGAGCAGGGTGAGATTGCCCGCCAACGTCGTCGCCATTGCTACGGTCAACCACGCCGCCGTCGGATCGGCCAACGTCGGCACCACGGGACGCAACAGCAGCACCGCCGGCACATTCGAGACGAGGTTGCTCAACACCACCGCCACGCCCGCCAGTGATGCCGCGCCGCCCTCGGTCAGCGGACGCAACACCGCGAAAAGATGCGCGCCGAGCCCCGAGGTTTCGATGGCACCGGTGACGACGAACAGCGCCGCGAAAAACACCAGCAGGCCCCAGTCGATTTCGCGAAACACGCGTTCCGGCTTCAATCGCCGCGTGAACAACAGCAGCGCCGCGCCGCCAAGCGCGGCGAGGGGAATCGGCGCGCCCGCAATCAAAGCAACCAGCAACAGCGCCGTGGCGCCGAGACTTTTGCGCAACAGCGGAAGATAAAACCGCGGCGCGCGTGCGGTTGGGGCCACGAGCTCGCTCGGCGCAAATTCACGACGATACACAACGACGATGACGCCCCAGATCACGACGAGCCCCGCGCCGGCGATTGGCGCCAGCGCGACAAAGAAATCCACGAAGCCGATGCCCGACGCCAGCGCGACGAGCATGTTCTGCGGGTTGCCCATCACCGTAGCGACGGAGCCGACGTTGGCCGCGGTGACGAGCGCGACGAGGTAGGGCAGGGGATTGCGCCGCAGCGCGAGCACAAGTTCGAGCACCAACGGCGTCATCATCAGCGCCAGCGTGTCGTTGAGAAACAACGCCGACAGCACGCCCGAAAAAATAATGATCCCGGCCAGCAAACGTCGCGGTGTGCGCGCGCGTTGAATCAAACCAGCCGCGACGAGATGAAAAAATCCTGCGAGACGCAAATTGACGTTGATCACCATCATGCCGAAGAGGAGTGCGATCGTGTTCCAATCCACCGCGCGATACGCTGCCTCCAACGGGATTACGCCTAGCGCGAGCAACAGCGTCGCGCCGACGAAGGCGAGCGTAGCGCGGTTCATGCGCAGTCCCGGCCAACGGCCGATTGCCACACCGATCAGCGTGAGTCCCGCGATGAGCGCCGTGGCGCCGAGTTGCCAGTGCATGGTCGGCTCACTCGGTCAGCGCATATACCGCAAACGACGCGAGCCAGTGCGCACGCGTAAAATCCTGCGCGTCCAACAGCGGCATTGCGGCGGTGAAATGTTCGGCCGACGCCGTGGCACAGACTTCGCGCAACGCGTCTTGGGCGGGCAACAAACCGGAGAGGCGGTGCCACACCCACGCGCGATTCAGATTCAAGCCGATGAGGTGGCCGATTTTCGGGTCGCCCGGATCACTCACCAACGCCGGATGCAGGAGACTCGTTGGCTGACCTTTCGCGAGGTGCGGCAGGAACTGGGCGAACCATTGCGCAAAGGCCACGGGCGGCAAGATGCGGCCCATCAAACCGGCTTCGACCAGCGCGGGAGAGAAAAAATCTTCGCCGCACGGTTCGAGGTGCGCCGGATAATCGCGATCGCGGCCAAACCACGCCGCGGCGCGACTCGTGCAGAGCAACTTTAGTTCCTGATCGCCGACCGAGCGCGCCCAATTGAGCGCAAACGCCGTCGCAAACGCCGTGTTGGCATGCACGCCGTGCCGCACCGGATAAGTGAGCGAACGAAAGTAGTGCATGAAGCCCTCGCGAATTCCTGCGACGAGCGGCCCCATCACGGTGGCAAAATCGGCGTCGTAGCACCGCAACTCCTGCTCCAATTTCAGCGCCCACGCCCAGCCGTAGGGACGTTGAAAGGCGGGCCGGCCGGGGCTGGCCATGTAAGCGGTTTCGACCGCGAGATTTGCGACGGTGAGATTTTCGCGCAGGACCAAATCGATGGCGGACCGTTCGGGCAACTGCGGGAAGATCCGCACCAGGCGCACCATCATCCAGTGTTGGTGGACACAGGAATGCCAATCAAAGCTGCCGTAAAAGGCCGGATGCAGGTCGCGCGGCGCGCGCACGTCGTCAGCCGAGTTGAGTAAGTTGAATTCCGCTCGCGGATATTCCCGTCGCACATTGTCGAGTGCGAGGCGCGCGAAAACCGAGGCCATTTGCGGGGTGAGGGCGGGCAGGGGGGCGGACACGGCGGGCACACTAAGGGACAAAACTTGCAGTTGAAGAAGAAAACCGTGCGAATAGGTTAAGACTTCGTTAGTCTCTCTCGATCCACCACGAATCACCCATGAAGATCAAAGCTTACCTAAAACCTCACTGCGGCTGGAGCAACGGCGTGCGCGCCATCATGCGCAAGCACGGACTCGCTTTTGAGGACATCGATATCATCAACAATCGCGCCAGTTACGAAGAAATGGTCCGCAAGTCGGGCCAGCCACTTTCGCCCTGCGTCGAAATCGACGGCATCATGCTCGCCGATATTTCCGGCGAGGAAGTCGAAAACTACATGCTTTCCAACGAGCTGGTAAAACCCAATGCCGTCGCGACGGACGTAGCGACCGATGCTGGGTGCTCTGATGAAGAGCATGAGCGCATGCAGGCCAAGCCGGTGCGCTTCTTCTAAGCGCGCGGATTCTCCCTTTTCCCTCAAACGCCGGCCGTCGCGCCGGCGTTTTTTTGTTTTTTGGGCGCGTTATCTCGCCTTCGGCGAGCAAGCCCATGTGCGCCTGCGGCGCGCCAACGCGTCCAAACCAGCTACGGCTTGCTTTGCATCAATCGTAGGGGCGCGGCTCGTCCGCGCCCTCACTCGCGGGCGGACACAAGGTCCGCCCCTACTTCAACCCGCAGCGCAACCGGCATCTGCCTCTATTGTAGGGACGTGGCTCGTCCACGCCCTCGTTCGCTGCGCGCCACCTCAGAACAATAGCCGCGCGCGGATCGTGCCGGTGACGGTTTGCAGTTCGTCGATGGCGACTTCACTCGCGGACGCATCGATATCCATCACGCAAAAGCCGATGTGTTCGTTGGTCTGCAAGTATTGCGCGGAGATGTTCACGCCGCGGCGGCCAAATTTTTCGTTAATGTGTGCCAACACGCCGGGAACGTTGCGGTGCACGTGCAATAGGCGGCATTTGCCCGTGCCGGCGTGCTCCGGGAGCGTGACCTCGGGGAAGTTAACTGCGGTCACGGTCGAACCGTTGTTCGAGTAGCGGATGAGTTTCTCGGCGACTTCGAGGCCGATGTTTTCCTGTGCTTCGACGGTGGAGCCGCCGATATGAGGCGAGAGGATGACGTTGTCGAATTTACGCAGCGGAGAGATAAATTCCTCGTCGTTGCCCTTGGGCTCGACTGGAAACACGTCAATCGCCGCGCCGCCGATGTGTTTCCGGGCCAACGCGTCCGCCAGCGCATCAATGTCGACGACGGTGCCGCGGGCGGCGTTGATCAGGTGCGCGCCTTTTTTCATGTGCGCGAGCTGCGTGCGACCGATGAGATTGCGCGTGTTGGCGGTCTCGGGCACGTGCAGCGTCACGACGTCGCTCTCGGCAAGGAGCGCGTTGAGTTTGGAGACGGGGCGCGCGTTACCGAGCGGGAGTTTGCCGGCGATGTCGTAGAAAATCACGCGCATGCCGAGGTGTTCGGCGAGGATGCCGACCTGCGTGCCGATGTGGCCGTAGCCGACGATACCGAGCGTCTTGCCGCGCACTTCGACGCTGCCTTCGGCGCTCTTCGTCCAGCCGCCGCGGTGCACGAGCGCGTTTTTTTCCGGAATGCCGCGCAACAGCATGATGGCTTCGCCGACGACGAGCTCGGCAACGCTGCGCGTGTTGGAATACGGCGCGTTAAATATCGGAATGCCACGCAACGCGGCCGCGCGCAGGTCGACTTGGTTGGTGCCGATGCAAAAGCAGCCGATGGCGGTGAGTTTGGGCGCGGCGTCGAGGATTTCCTCGGTGATCTCGGTGCGGGAGCGGATGCCGAGAAAATGCACGTCCTTCAGCGCGGTTTTCAGGGCATCGCCCGCGAGTGATTTCGGCAGGGTGCGCGTGGCGGTGTAGCCGTCTTCGTGGAGAGCTGCCCCGGCTTTCGCGTGGATGCCTTCAAGCAACAGACATTTGATGCGACGTTTTTCGAAGGAGTGCTTTTGCATGCGTCGGTCCACGTTCGCGGGATTTGGCGTCAGCGGCAAGGCCGCGCTGTGTCACGCGGTTGAGAGAAAAAAAGGGGGGGCGCATTAAACGGGGGCGGCGATTGACCACCCGCCGGTGAAGCCGCTATCGTTGGGCATATGGCGAAGAAAAAAACCGAAGTTTCACTGCGGCGGGCGACCAAGGCCGATATTCCGCGGTTGATGGCACTGAACCGGGCCGCCTATCCCGTGATGGCCGAGGAAAATGTCGTGTGGAGCGAGGCGCACTTGCTCAGCCACCAACGAACGTTTCCCGAGGGACAATTTGTGGCGGAAATCGATGGCAAGATCGTTGGCGCGGCGGCTTCGCTGATTGTCGATCTGGGTCGCGAACCGTTGCGGCATCACACGTGGAGCGGCATCACGGACAGCGGTTACTTTACCAATCACGATCCCGAGGCGGACACGCTCTACGGAGCGGATGTCTATGTGCATCCCGACGCGCGGGGTGCGGGTGTGGGAGCGCATCTCTACGAAGCGCGCCGCGAACTCTGCCGCCGCCTTAACAAACGCCGCATCCTCGCAGGCGGGCGGTTGTGGAATTACATGGATCAGGCCGCCAACATGTCGCCGGCCGAATACGCGCAACGCGTCGCTGCGGGCGATTTACGCGATCTGGTGCTCAGTTTTCAAATTTTCCACGGCTTCCAATTGCGCGGTGTCATGCCGAATTACCTGCGCGACCCGCGCAGCCACAATTGGGCGAGCCTGATCGAGTGGCTCAACCCGGCGTATCAACCAGTGCCGCACGGCCGCCGCAAGGTTCGCCTCGCCTGCGTGCAATACAAGATGCGCAAGGTGCAATCTTTTGCCGATTTTGCGCGCCAAGTGACCTACTTTACCGACGTCGCCGCCGACTACAAAGTCGATTTCGTGATGTTTCCCGAGCTCTTCGGCGTGCAACTGCTCTCCGCCACCGACGCCAAGACCCCGCTCGAAGGCATGCGCCTGCTCGCCGATTACACGCCGCGCCTCGTCAAGCTCCTGCAAAAACTCGCACAGCGCTATGGCCTCACCATCATCGGCGGCAGTCATCCGACGATGGTCGACGACAAGTTGAAAAACATCTGTCACATCTGCCTGCCCGACGGCCAAATCTACGTGCAGCCCAAACTCCACATCACGCCCAACGAGCGTAAATGGTGGGGCATCAGCGGCGGCGACACGCTGCAGGTCGTCGATACGCCCAAGGCGCGCATCGGCGTGCTCATTTGCTACGACGTCGAATTCCCCGAGGCCGCCCGCACGCTGGCCGACGCCGGTGCCGAGATCATCTTCGTGCCCTTCTGCACCGACAACCGCCAAGGTTACCTCCGCGTGCGCTACTGCGCCGCCGCCCGCGCCATCGAAAACCAAATCTATGTCGCGCTCGCGGGCAACGTCGGCAATTTGCCCGACGTCGCCAACATGGATATTCAATACGGCCAAGCCGCCGTGCTCACGCCGTCCGATTTCGATTTCGCCCGCGACGGCATCGCCGCCGAATCCGACTCGAACGAGGAAACCGTGCTCATCTGCGACCTCGATCTGGACACCCTGCACGGCGCCCGCAGTGCCGGCACCGTGACCCCGCGCCTCGACCGCCGCGCCGATCTCTTCAAGGTCGTTGCCACCGTCAGGGACTCCCATCAAAAACCGGCTAAGCCGCGCGACGGCCCGCTCGGCGACCAACCCGACGGTCCATTCTAACGCAACGCTCCCCCGTTTTCCCATGGGCTCGAAACCTATCCCCGGTTCCAGTGGCGAAGTGCTCACGTGTTTGCCGTCGGCCTACCTGCCGCACGCCGCCACGGGTCTGCTGCACCTGCCGCGTTTCCTCGCCAAATGCCGCTATGTGAAAACCCACGGCGCGCTGCCGCCGAGTTACGCGAAAAACTACAAACGCGGCATGGACCGCTTCCTCTGCCTGCACCTCGGCGTCGAGCCGGCGGCGGTGGAGAAAATTGTGCACCAAGCGATGGACGCTGGCGCAGATGATGCGACCATTGATCGCCAACTCTGCGCGCTCTTTCCCGCCGCCGTGCGCGCCGCCGAGTGGAACCGCAACTACGTGCAAAAGGGCATGACGCCGAGCGGACGAGAGTTTTTGCGCGAAGCGTTGACCAACATGGGTTGCGCCGACCGCGCCGACCAGATTGTCAGCGTGGTCGATTTGATCGAATTCGACGAGGGGCGGATCGAGTAACGCGAAGCGGCGCGGATTGACGCTCAGCCGGCTATTTTTCGGTGTTTCGTGGTGGCCGAGGGAGCCAGCGCGGAACGCTATTCTTGTAGTCCCCATACATCGCGCCGAAGCGATAATCCAACTCATGCTCTTCGTGCAGAACGACGTAGAGTTGAAAAAAGCACACCAAAACAATCCAATAGACCGCGATGTGCCACGAGAGCAGGAAGATCGACTCGCCGGCGACGACCGAGATGGCCGCGAGATAAAGCGGGTTGCGCACCCAGGCATAGGGGCCGCGCTGGATTAGCTTTTTCGGCGGATCGATCGGCACCGGCGTGCCGCGCCCGCGCCGCATGAATTGCCACAGGCTAAGGAGATAAATGATGCTCCCGGCACCCATCAAAACCAGGCCAACCCAGTGTTGCGGGCCGAGAGCTTCTGGCCAGACGACGTTGCGCTCGAACCAGTTCAGCGGCAGCCAGACCACGATCAGGCCCGGCACAATCAGCGTGAAAAGGAGATTCTTGAAGAGAAGGACCACGGGGTGGATCGAAATATTTAGCCCAGCCAAATTCATTCCGGCTTTTCTCCCACGCGGCAAGCCAAGTTATGTAACGACCGCGACCCCGGCCCGGCAAGCAGAGTCCGTCTGACGCTCAAACGGACGGGGTGCCGGGGTTGGACTCGTGTTCGATGCGGGCGCGGGTCTTTTCGAGGCTTTGGTGCACCAGCTGGCCCATCGTCGTGCAACTGAGGAAATCCTTCGAGCCATAATGGTCGGCGAGACCCTCGCGGAGTTGGTGCACGTTTTCCGGCGGCGCGATGGGATCCGCCGTCATCGCTTCGAGCAGGGCGTTGAGGCGCAGGCTGGCCAGCTCGGCGCGTTGCAACATCAGCGTCTGTTCCTCGCGTTGGTATTGGTAGGCCGTCTTGGCGTGCAGATGCGTGATGCAAAAATCGACCAACGGCGTGTTGTCCTTAAAAAACTGCGGGAGATAAAAATTCTTCCGCCCGTTATAGCTCTGTTGGTCGAAATCCATCGCGCGGATGCGCACCTGCGCACCCTCGAAGTCGGGCGTGATGACGACGACGAAGTTGTAACTGCGCATGTCGCCGAGCAGGCGGATGAAGCAGCGTTCGTTGAATTTCACCAACTCCTTCGCGATGCGGATCGGGCGCAGCGTGGGGTCGTGCAGCCAGTGGTCGATAAACACGTCGCCCGGCACGCCCGCGATGTGTTCCTCGACCAGCGTATTGCCGTGGGTCATGAAGTTGAGGCGGTTCGGCGAGAGCAAATGCTCCAACTCCAGTCCATAGACGCGCGAGGCGTCGGCCTTCTTCACGTAGAAGTAGTCTTGGTTTTCGTTGTAGGCATTCACGATGCGCACGCGGAAAGGCATCGAGTTGCCGAAGCTGCAGAAATCCACGCGGTCGATGTAGAGATGCTCCACCACTGAAAAATCGCCGTCGACCTTCAGCAGGGCGTAGATGCGCTTCAAGGCATCGTTGATCGACGCCATTTCCTCCGCGCGATAAACGACGGTTTCCCACAACGTGTTCTTCCCGTCGCGATCGATCAGCGGGATGGCCTCATGAAAGCCGCGCATCCGTTCGTAGGTCACCGACAGGTCGCGCTCGCGTCGGTAGCGCCGCAGGTAGCCGCGCAATTCGTCGCGAATCGGGTAGGCGGGTTTCTTCGGCGTGCGTTCCTGAATGATGTAACCCGGCTCAGCCATAGTGACTGCAAGCTACGCGAGCGAAGGCGCGACGCAACCCTTCGGTGCGTGAGCCGCCTTGCCGCGCCGGAAAGCATCGAAAAAAATCCCGGTGGGCTACTGCCTCACCGGGAAAGATCGCAAATCAAGCACAGCGACTACATCCAAACCAGCACGAGCGCGGCCGATTCCGAAACCGGCTCTGCCGACTCCTCCGTGCTCGTGGTTCGGTTAAAGAGATAGAGGTGCGGCTCCCCTTGCTTGAGGCGCGTGTGCTTGAACTCGGTCCGATCGACGACGAACTCGCCGACCGTCGCGCGTTTCAATTGCCGCGCGCTCCCGAAGTCCACTTTGGCGTCGATGACGGCATTGAGAATCAGCTCGTGACGCTTCGCATCAATGACTGCGCGTCCCGTGAATTCGAGATGGGACCACTCGTTCGACGAAACCTTGTTGATTTTGGTTTCACCAGAAGCAATTTCCGCAGTCGCCACAGACTGTGCGAAAGGCGGGGTATTGCCATCGTCCTGAACGACGACGAGATGGAGCCCGGGCTCCGCGTTCGCAACGGCGGCGAGGGCCGCGTCAGCGACGCGTTGCGCTGCGGGAGGAAGTTGCGCTCCGAAAGCGGCACTGGCCGCGAGTAGCAAAAGGGCAATAAACGTGAGTGAGGGAATTTTGGTATTCATTGTCTTATTGATTGGAGTGGAAACGGGGAATTGACCGGTTAGTTATACGAATCATCCGGTGGCGGCGTTGGGTCTGAGTATACGAATATGGCTAGCGGGCTAAAGAGGAACCAGTCGGTTACATCATCGTTGGTGTCCGTTGTAATCTTAGTTTTGGCGGTCACGTTCTTGTTGCCCTGTTCGCCGACCGAGACGCTCTTTCCGTTTTGATTACCTACGTTCTTTGTCGAGTTCGCCTCAACGGTAACCGGGGTTTTTACGACAGTTGTTCCCCCGCCATTTGGGATGCTGATTTCGCTTACGACGAAAAGGGTCCTGGCGCTTCCGGTATTGTTAACGATCGTTACTTGGCTGTTTGCAGTGTAGTAGGCTGCTCCCCTTACCTCGGTTGGGCCAGTTATACTTTGGACTGCGACGGAACCGGTCAATGATTGGCCGAAACCAGCACTGGCAGCACAGATAAAACAAAAAAATCCACTAGCGAACCAGCGGACATAAGCAGAAGATAAATGGCCGCAGCCTACATGGGCCGAAACAGTATAGTAGTTCACGTTTAATTGGCCCGAGTGCGTATGAATGGCGCAGCAAAGGTAAAGGCAAGCCCAAAAGTATTCCCATGCTTCCCCTAATGAGCATCGAATGAGAAAAGATATGTTTTCACGCACCCGCAAGCGTTACGCAGCGAGCAGCCGCTCGACTAGCGCAAGCAACCGCGCACGCAACGGCTCGCTGCGCGCCGCAAACGCGCGTTGGTGTTGCTCGTAGTCGGCGCGACCTTCCGGCGTTTCGATCGCGATCGGCGCATAACCGAGCGCACGAAAATCATACGGACTCGCGCGCATGTCGATTTCGCGGATGTCGCGGGCGAACGCAAAACAGTCGGCCACGAGCTCGCTCGGCGTGAACGGTGCGAGTTTGAACGCCCACTTGTAGAGATCCATGTTCGCGTGGAGGCAGCCGCGCTGTTCCCCGCCGATGATCGCGGCGCGCTCCGGTTGCAGGCGGTTGAGCGGACGCGCGGCGGCGGTGAAGAAACGGAACGCGTCGAAATGCGAACACCGGATTGGTTGCGACTCGACGACGCGCGCGGTTTCTTCCGGCGAAAACCGCAACGGCCACGCGGCGTGGCGGATTTCCTCCGCGCTTTGCCGGTAAACCATCGCCCACTCGTGCAACCCGTAACACGCAAACTGCGGCGCGCGCTCCGTCGTGGCGCGCAGCAGTGTTTGCATCCAGCGCAACGAGTCGATTCGTCCGGCGTCGAACGCCGCAAGACGTAACGCCACGCCGCCATCCACCGTGTGATACTCGGGCCAGCGCAAAAACTCGCGAGCCGCGTCGCCCGCGAGCACGACCTCCGGACCCGGATGCCAGCGCCGCAACCAACCCGGTCGGTAGCGGTAGTATTCCCACAAAAAATCCTCCACCGGATGTTTCTCGCCGCGCGATTTCCGCGCGAGATGCGGATCGATCCACGCCGCCACACGCGTCGCGTGCGCGGCCTGCCGTGCGCGCCATTGCGCTTCGGGCAGGACAACGGGAATGGAGGTGGGCGTAGTCATGGCAAACGAGCGTGACGCCGGCGCGGACCGGTGGCCAGCGGGCGGTTCAGCGCGCCGCCAGTAATAAGCGGTGCACGCCTTCAATCGGCGGGGCGGTGAGAAAACGGAATTCCACCGGCCACTGATTCGTCTCCGCAATCGCCTTGAGCGCGTATACGGAAACGGCGTGATTGAGAATCGGCCCGCTGAGTCCGCACGCGAGCGGCGCGGCGGGCGCGGGAAACAGTTTGGCGGTGAGAAATCGCGCCTGCGTCACGAGTTCGCCGAGCGAGGCGACCACAATGGTCTGCGCCGGCAGGCATCCGGACGCCGCCGTGGCGAGCACGCGCGGCGCGAAGGCGGCAATTTGCACGTTGGCAGCGGGCTCGGCGTAGAAATAGCGCGTGATGGCCGGCGCATCCTGCAATCCGGTGTGTGCGCGCAATTCCGTCGAGAGCACCGAAGGTTCGCCCCAGCCTTGCATTTCGAGCAACGCCCGCGCAATGGCGCGGCGGCCCATATCAAACCCGCTGCCCGGATCGCCGAGTTTCCAGCCGAGACCGCCGGCCGAGTGGATTTTGCCGTCGAGGTCACGCGCGACGATGAACGAACCCGTGCCTGCATGCAGCGCGAGGCCGGGCGCGCCTTCCGTGGCGAGTTCCAACACGGGCCACGAATCAGGCGCCGTTTTGACCTCGCCGAAATCAGTCAACGACGCAGCGAATTCGCGCCAGAAGGCCGGACTGCCCGCCATGAAAAACTGCGTGGAGACCAGCGCGTTCCGCGCAAACGGCGCCGGGGCGGCGGCGAGCAACGCGTCGAGCGCGCCGCCCACGACTGCCCGCGCGCGCTCCGGGCCGACGTGACTCGGATTGCAGCCGCTGGCGGCGTGTTGTGCGACGATTCGCCCCGCGTCATCCACGAGGATGAGTTCCGTCTTGGTGCCGCCCCCGTCCACGCCGATGTGGTAGTTCATAAATGCGCTGTTTAGAAAAGCCTGATGAGCGACACCGAGCCGAACACGTCCCGCTTCGGCTGTCCGTAGAATTCCTTGGTGCGGTAATTTTGCGTATAGATGACGCGGAAGCGCGGCCAGTTGAGCGCGAAGCCGAGATTGAGGTCGGCGACGACAGGGCGTTTGCGCACGGAGTGACTGTGGCGCCAGGAATTGCCATCGAGAAAAATATTGCGGCCCACGATCCGCGTGTCGGCACTGGCGAACAGGTAGCTGGAAAAACCGGTCGGCCGCGCCACGTTGCCCGAGGCGGCGCGGATGAGGTCGTGTCCGAAGTCGTCGGGCAAATTAGGTCCGATGCGGAACGTGGCCCCGACGCTGGCGTGAGTGTGCACGTTGCCGAGCACGAGTGCGGCGCGCGGCACTACGTCGATCCAACCTTCGTGCCAGAATTTCCGCCGCCACTCGAAGGCGAAGTTCAGACCGGGCTCGTCGTGGAGTTGATTAGCCCAACCTTGGGCGCGCGGCACATGGATAATATCGTGCCAACCGTTTTGCAGCAGCTCGCCCTGCGCGGACGGGCCGACGATGCCGAGACTGACTTCAGCGATCAGGCTGTTTTGGCGTCTTTTGCCCTCTTCGCCCGCGGGGGCGGTATCGATCACGTGAAAACTGGCCGCGAGATAAGCCCATGCGGCATACGGACGATCATTGGTAATGAGCGCGGGCGTGAGGATGTCCTCGGGAGTGAACATGTCCTGTCCGAACGATACCGCGAGGCGCGCCTCGTCGCCGGTGATTTTTTCGGAGAACACCCGCAACACCTTGCGCGCTTTTTCCGTCGCCCAACTGGTCGCTCCGGCGTCGTAGAGTGCGGTGATCCGCGCGCCTTGCGTGTAGTGGCGGTCGGAGCCGGAGAAGAATTTGTCGTTCTCCAGGCTCATCACGAGCGCGCGCAAGCGCCACGAGTCGTCGCTCGGCAACGCGGGCGCGGGCAGCGACGTGTCGGCCCCGTTGGCGCGCGCGAAGGGGGCGAACGCCAGCCCCAGACAGAGAACCAGGACGCGGTTCACGCGTTAGGCTTTGTGGGCGATAACTTCGATTTCCACGCGGCAATCGAGCGGTAGCTTGCCGGCTTGAATCGTGGTGCGCGCAGGTTTGTGCGGCGCAAACGCGGCTTCATAGATCGCGTTCATCTTTTGAAAATCGCCCATGTCTTTCAGGTAAACGGTGGACTTGGCGACGTCTTGCAATGTGAGACCGGCGGCGGCGAGAACGGCGCG
>JAUXXD010000085.1 GCA_030681265.1 Candidatus Didemnitutus sp.
GCGTGGTCGCGACTCATGCGCGAGATTTCCGGTCCGCTTAATATTTCCTTTCATGCAAATCGTCCGAATTTTTTCCCTGCGCCCGGTGTTGCTGCTGGGGGGTTTGCTCCTGCCTAGTGCACTTTCGCTCGCGTGGGATTACGAAGGTCACCGCGCCATCAACCGCATCGCGCTCGCGGCGCTGCCAGCGGAGTTTCCGGGCTTCGTGCACGACAGTGCCAACGCCGAACGCATCGCGTGGCTCGCGGGCGAAGCGGATCGCTGGCGCAGCTCGCCGGATTTACCCGCGCGCCACTGCAACGCGCCCGATCACTACCTCGACTTCGAGCACCTCACGCTCGCCGGCCTCGATCCGGCGACGATCAGCAGTTTTCGCTACGAGTTCGCAGTGCAATACGCGCAGGGCCGCGCGGCGCACCCGGAAAGCAACACCACGACCGACCCAGAGAAAAACGCCGATCGCACACGCGACTGGGCGGGTTTCCTGCCTTGGACGATCACGGAGTATTTCGGCAAATTGCGTGGCAATTTCGCCCGCCTGAAAGTGCTCGAGGAACTCGGCACGCCGGACGAAATTGCGCAGGCCAAAGCGAGCATTGTGGAAATGATGGGCGTGATGGGACACTTTGTCGGCGACGCCGCCCAGCCGCTGCACAATACGATGCATCACAACGGTTGGGTCGGTGCCAACCCGCAGAAATACACCACGTGGCGCGGTTTTCATTCGTGGATCGACTCGGGTTTCATCAACAAAACGCAAATCAATCTAAAGCGTTTGCCCGCTCGCGCGGTGCCGGCGCGGTTGCTGCCGATGGATGCGCAAGGTGACGGACGCGATCCGATGTTCCAACACGTCATTACTTATTTGCAGGCGCAGGCTGCGCTCGTCGAGCCACTCTACCAGATGGAAAAAGACGGCCTGTTGAAAGCCGACCGCGATCCGGTGAGCCCCGAAGCAGTGGCGTTTATTGAACGCCAAATGCTTGTCGCTGGTCAGATGCTCGCGGATATTTGGCTGACGGCGTGGCGCTCGGCGGCTCCGGATCCGTTCTTGCGCGGTCAACTGGTGCGAAAGAAGGCAGGCGCGGCGGACAAATCCGCGCCGGCACCGAAAAAGTCCAAGTAGGCGCGCCGCTTCAGGCACCGCGTTGCGCGTTGCAATACGCAGCGAGCAAATGCCCGAGCCACACGGCGACGAGACACGCGACGACCGAACTCGCGACGTTGCCGCCCGCGCGCAGCCATTCGCCGGCATGGGCGAGTTGCATCGTTTGCAGACTGAACGCCGAAAAAGTCGTGTAGCCCCCGAGCACGCCGCTCAGCAAAATTTTGCGCGTCTCCAAATTCAGTGGGCGTCCGCTCTCGCTGGCGATGGTGCCGACGAAGCCGATGAGGAAGGAACCGGTGACGTTGACGAAGAGCGTGCTCCACGGAAAAGTTTCACCCAAGGGTCCGGCGAAGAGTTCGGACAAACCGAAGCGCGCCATGCTGCCGAGAGCGCCGCCGAGGCCGACGAGAAGATAAAGCATCATAGTGGGAGGGACCGCCGGAGCGAAGTGCTCCCGCGCTTTTTTGGCAAGACTGCGAAACTGACTCGCCTCACCGGTGCCGGTTTCCCAAGCTCGCACGGTGATTCGCATTATTCGCACGTGGGCCCTGTTGTTGGGCATGCTCGGGGCAGGGGGAACAGCGGGCGCCAATCTGACGGAGGCCGAGTTTCGCGATCTCACCGCGCGCACGGTGATCTTGGTAAATTCGCGCCAACCCGAATCCGTGGAGTTGGGTGAATTTTACGCGAAGAGCCGAGGTATTCCGCTCGCGAACATCGTCGCGCTGCCGCTGCCCGTGGCGGAGACGATCACGTGGCGTGAGTTCGTCGATCAAGTCTGGCAACCGCTGCAGGACGAGTTGGTGAAACGCGATTGGATCCACGGTTATCTTTCCGAACAACTCGATACGCACGGTCGCCGCCGCTCCGCCCTCAGTGGCCACCGCCTGGCCTACCTCGTGCTCTGTCGCGGCACGCCGTTGCGGATTGGTCACGATCCGACGCTGCTGGATGAAGTGATCGCGGCGCGATTGCCGGTGCACATTCGCCGCAACGATGCGTCGGTCGATTCCGAACTGACGTTGCTGGCGCAAAGTCCGCAGGCGACAATTGGTTTTCTGGCCAATCCGCTGTTTAAGGTGAACCGGATTTCCAAGATCAGTGCGGAGCAAGTGGTCAAGGTGTCGCGTTTGGACGGGCCGACGCTTTCTGATGCGATGTCGCTCGTGAAATCGGCGTTAAGCGCAGAAGAGAATGGCCTCGTCGGTCGCTATTACATCGATCTGGCCGGCCCACATATCACCGGCGATGCCTGGCTTGATCTTACCCGTGCGATGATTGCCGGCCTTGGTTTTATGGGCGAAGTGCATCGTGGCAGCAGCACCTTTGAGGCGACGGACCGCTTCGATGCGCCGGTGCTCTATTTCGGCTGGTATAACACGAATGTGAACGGTCCGTTCCTGCGCGATGGTTTTCGTTTTGCGCCCGGTGCGGTGGCCTTGCACATCCATAGTTATTCAGCGTCCACGTTGCGCAGCACGACCGAAGGTTGGTGCGGGCCACTCGTGGCGCGCGGGGTGGCGGCGACGTTTGGCAACGTGTTTGAACCGTATTTGGAATTTACCGTGCGCCCGGACATGTTGATCGATCAACTGGCAACGGGCGCGACGTTGGGGGATGCCGCTTTTTTCGCGACCCCGGTGCTGAGTTGGCAGGGCGTGGTGCTGGGCGATCCCTTGTATCGTCCCTTTAAGATTCCGCTCGAAGACCAGTTGGCGCGATTGGCAAAATTGCCGTCGTCGTTGGCGGGGCACGTCATCGCGCGCAAGGCGGCGGCGTTGGAGAAATTGGAAATGATTGATGAAGCCCGTGCGCTGCTGGCGCGCGGGATGCGCGAGTATCCGAGTCTGTCACTGGCGTTGGTCGCGGCACGTTTTGAATTGGCACAGCGCAATGCCTTGGGCGGCGCGCGGATGCTGGGCTTTGTGCCGTTGCTGCGTGATGTGTCACTCGGCGATTGGCCACTCGTGCGGGAGGCGGCGGAGTTCGTGGCGGCGCATGGCTCGGTGCGTGACGCGTTGCCGATTTATCAATTGCTGGTGCGCAGCGCGGCCCCGACGCCGGAAGCGAAGTTGCAGATTTTGGGTGAGGCGCGCAAAGCCGCCGACTCGGCCGGTAATATGCAGTTGTCGCTTGAGTTTAGTCGGATGGCGGCGGAATTGACGCCGCCATTACCCGCGATCAAGCACGGCAAGTAATGGGGCAACGCGTCTGCTGGTTGGGTGACCCGCGTGGATGATAAAAAACCCGCGGCGCGACGCGGCGGGTTGAGTGGTGAGCCTTGTCCGCGCGTGTGGCGGGACGCGCACCGCGTTACACGGTGAGCAATTCCTTTTCCTTGTGCGCGAGGTGAGTGTCGATTTCTTTGATCGAGCGGTCCGTCGCGGTCTGCACGTCTTTCTCGAGACGTTTCTCATCGTCTTCGGAAATAGCGCCGTCCTTCTTGAGTTTCTTGGCGGCTTCCATGGCGTCGCGGCGGATGTGGCGCACGGCGACGCGGCCTTCTTCGGCGAGGCGATGCGCGGTCTTGACGAATTCCTGACGGCGTTCGCGCGAGAGTTCGGGGAAGGGCAGGCGGATCAAGGCGCCGTCCACGATCGGATTCACGCCGATGTTGGCCATTTGCAGCGCCTTCTCGATCGCGCGCGTCAGGCCTTTGTCCCACGGCTGAATCTGAATCATGCGCGGGTCGGGCGTGGTGATGGCGGCGCAGCCTTTGAGCGGCATCATTGAGCCGTAGGCTTCGACCATGACGGTTTCCACCATCGCGGGGGAGGCCTTGCCGGTGTGAATGGTGCTGAATTCGTGCAACGTATGATCGACGGCTTTGCCCATCCGGGTTTGGGCGTCGTTGAGGACTTGGTGGCTCATAGAGTTTGGTGGGTTGGTGGTGGAGCGGCGGGTGCGCATCGTGCGCCGCCGCCCAAAATATCAACCGGCGGCAATGGCGACCGGGTTGCTGACGAGCGTGCCGACTTTCTCGCCGAGCACGGCTTTGCGGATGGCGTGCTCGTCGTTGAGATCAAACACGAGAATCGGCACGTTGTTGTCCATGCAAAGGGAAAACGCCGTCGAATCCATCACGGACAGGCGCTGCTTGAGCGCTTCCATGAAAGTGAGCTCGTCGTATTTGACGGCGTCGGCGTGCTTCTTCGGGTCCTTGTCGTAGATGCCGTCCACCTTGGTCGCCTTCATGATGATGTCGGCGTGCAATTCCGAGGCGCGGAGCGCGGCGGTGGTGTCGGTGGAGAAATAGGGGTTGCCGGTGCCGGCGACGAAAATGACCACGCGACCTTTTTCGAGATGGCGCGAGGCGCGACGCAAGATGAAGGGTTCCGCGACCTGGTTCATCGGGATAGCGGTTTGCACGCGGGTGCTGACGCCCATTTTCTCCAAGCGATCCATTAACGCGAGGCCGTTGATGACCGTGGCGAGCATGCCCATGTAGTCGCCGGTGGTGCGATCGACGCCGCGCTTCGTGCCTTGGAGGCCGCGGTAGATGTTGCCGCCGCCGATCACCACGCAGACTTCCACGCCGAGGTCGTGGATTTCCTTCACCTGGCCGCACATTTTTTCCAAGGTGCCGGCATCGATCGGTTCGGTGCCACGCCCGCGCAGCACCTCACCACTGAGTTTCAGCACGATGCGTTTATACTTCAGTTGCGGTTGTCCGGAAAGAGTGTCGCCCATGAAGGGCGAGGAAACGCGCGATAAAAAGGGGCGTCAATGGAGGAAATATTCCGCCGCGCGCAAAGTGGCTGCCCAGCGGTCTGGCGGAAATCGAAACCGGATGAGTTTCCTGAGAGGGGAATTCAACCGGGAACCCCCGCTCCGGGCAAAGGAAGTGTGCTCACCGCGCGACCCGAGTCGTGTTCGGGTCGCGCGGCCTTAGGTTATTGCCCGGCCTCGGTTGAGGATTCGTTCCAGTTGAACAGTTCGTCTGCATATTGCGGATCAACCCGAAGGCGTCGCATCGCGCCTTGCGCTTCCAAGGCTTCAACCAAGGCCCGTAACGCGTAGGCTCCGCTCGCCAAGCAGTTTTCGGCAATAGCCCGCGCCTCTTTCGGGTAGATCGCGGCTGCCGGCTCCAGCTGGTCCAACAACTGCGGCACGACGCCCGTGCCGGAGGTGCAGGCCTCGGCCATTCGCCCGATGAAATCCGGTGTCATCCGCGGCAAATCCACGGCCAGCACCAGCAGGAACGGCGTGGTGGCGGCGGCTAGGCCCTGCGCGATGCCGGCCAGCGGACCGGCGTTGGCGACCCGGTCATGCAGCACGGGAACGCCGAACCGGCCGTAGTCGCGATCCGGCCGCCCGGAAATGAAGATCGTCACCGCGCCCGCGCGGCGAGCGAGGTCGATCTGGCGCGCCAGCAGCGGCAGGCCGTCCACTTCAAGGAAGGCCTTGTCACGGCCCATGCGCCGCGACTGGCCTCCAGCGAGAATCAAGGCGCTGAATGTCATTCGGCAGATTCCGAGCGGATCCGCAGCCAGCCGTCACTCACGATTTTTGCGCGCAGGCCGCCGCGCCCTTTCAGCCATTCCTCCGCGCCGGGCCCGATGGCTCCGTCCATCCAGTAGCACGGTTTGCATTCCTCCACACCGAGAAAACGCACGCCCTGCACTTCGAATTCCCAGCCGATGAGCGTATTCAAATCCACGCCTCGGGTGAGCACGTTGCGCCGCACCGCCGACGGCGACGTGTCCGGCGCGCCCACGGCCGTGCGCAACGCCTCAAACACTTCCATCGCGAAAAACGTGATCTGGCCCTTGTAGTCGGGCTTGTAGTCGAGGAACCGGTCGCCGCGGAGCCCGCGCCCCGCCACGCACTCGACCTGCTCTACGGCCACAATCGCGTGCTCGCCGGCCGGACTGCCGTGGTGGCCGAAGAAATTATGCCCGGGTGAGATGAACAGATGCTCGATGCGGATCATGCCGGTTCCTCCAGATGACGCAGCGCCTCGCGGATGGCCGGCACGAGCGGCGGCAGGCACTCCCCGATGGCACGCGGATTGCCCGGCAGATTGAGAATCAGGGTTCGTCCGCGAATCCCCGCTGTGGCGCGAGACAGGATGGCCGTCGGCACTTTGGCAAAGCTGTGCATCCGCATCGCCTCGCCGAAGCCGGGCAGTTCCTTCTCCAACACGGCGCGCGTGGCCTCGGGTGTCACGTCACGCGGCATCGGCCCCGTGCCGCCCGTGGTGATGACGAGCGCGCAACGCTCCTCATCGCACAGCGCCCGCAACGCCTCCGCGATCCGCTCGCGCTCGTCCGGCAGCAGGCGCGTGACAAATTCGCAGGGCCCCGTCCAGGCGGCCCGGAATACGCGCTCGATTTCCGGTCCGCTGAGATCCGCATAGATCCCGGCGCTCGCCCGGTCGCTCAAGGTGACGCGTCCGACTTTCATCGTTTCTCCTTCAGTTTCAGTGTCACGCCGTCAATCACCATGCCTTTATCCACCGCCTTCATCATGTCGTAGAGCGTGAGCGCCGCGACGGACACTGCGGTCAACGCCTCCATCTCCACTCCGGTCTGCCCGACGGTGAGCGCTGTCGCCTCGATCAGCACGCGATCTGCCTTCACCACGAAATCCACGCTCACCTGCTGCAACGGTAGCGGGTGGCACAGCGGGATGAGCTCTGCGGTGCGCTTCGCGGCCTGGATGCCCGCCACGCGCGCCACGGCGAGCACGTCGCCCTTCGGCAGTGCGTTCTTCTTTAATAGACGCAACGTCGCCGGCGCGCAGCGCAAGGCGCCCGTCGCCAGCGCCCGCCGGTATTGCACGGGCTTGCCGCTGACATCGACCATGCGGGCCTGACCGCGCTCATCCAGATGGGAGAATTTAGGTTTCATGGGAAATGGTCTTGGCTCCGGCTACACGGCACGTAGGCGACCCGGTCACCCTCCTGGGGAACAAGCCCGGCGGGAATGCGCACCAACGCATCCACGCCCGCCAGCGCTCCCACGTCGCCCGAGTCGATCCAGCGCAGCAGCTCAACTTCGCGTCCGGCGGGACCGGCGACAAACCGCGCCGGCCAGAAAGTCTCGCGTGCATCCGCTGTCGGCGTGCAGCCCGCTGCCAGCGGCGCCGTGCATTCGGCCGGCCCGGCGCGTCCCGCGAGTCGCGCCAAGGCGCGGGCGATGAACACCTGAAAGGTCACATAATGAGCCACCGGATTTCCCGGCAGTCCGAACGCCCACTGCGCGCCGCGACGTGCGACGACGAGCGGCTTGCCCGGGCGTGAGTTCACCCGTTCGACCAGCACCTCGAAACCGAGCGCCTCCAGCGCGGCGCGGGAATTGTCGTGTCGCCCGACACTTGCCCCCCCGGACACCAGCAGCACGTCGAAATCTCCTGCGCGTGCCACCGCTTCCACCAACGCCTCCCGGCGCTCGTCCACGTGCACTTGCGCCATGTGCCGGGCGTCGTGCTCCTGGAGCAAGGCGGCGATCAACGGCCCGTTCACATCGCGCACCTGTCCGGCCCCGACCGGTCCGCCCGTCGGCACGACCTCGCGTCCCGTCGTCACATGCACGACGCGCGGTCGCGGTCCGACTGGCGGTGCGTCGATGCCGGCCGAGGCCAGCAAGGCGATCTCCCCTGCGTGCAACACGGTGCCCGCGTCCAACAACTTCTGTCCGGCCCGGATCGAGCTGCCGCGACGACGCACCAGACCAACGGAGGCGGCGACTCGCAGGAAGACCCGTTCGCCTTGAACGTCACTGTCCTCCTGCATCACGAGGCCGCAAGTTTCCGGCACAGCCGAACCGGTGAAGATGCGCCAGCACTCGTCCTTTGCGGGGGCCGGCGGCGCGGCGGCGCCCGGCAGAATCTCGCCGCACAGCCGGAACCCACCTGCCGTCGCGTCCGCGCATACGGCGTAGCCGTCGATTGCGGAGCGGTCAAAGCCGGGTTGGTCCTCCCTGGCCATCACGGGCTCCGCCAGCACACAGCCCAACGCGTCCGCCAGTGCGACCGGTTGGGGCGCGAGGGGCGCGACTTGTCCGTCGATCAGGGCCCGGAGTTGTGCGATGGTTGTCATGGTCAGGTCACGAGCAGTTTGAGCACCGCGACGGACAGCACAGCCGCCAGCGTGGGGCGCAGTTGCGCGGGGAGCGCGACCCGGCTGCCCCATCTCGCTCCCACGATGCCGCCGGCCAGCGCCGCCAGCAGCCACCACGGCAGCGCCGCCGGCAGCAGGGCGAGCGAGCCGAGGTTGCCGAGAAGACCGGCGGCGGAATTGACGAAGATAAAGGGTGCCGAGACCGCCGCCGCCTCCTTCGGGCGGGCCCAGCCGCAGAGCAGGAGCAGCGGCGTGAGAAAGATGCCGCCGCCCACGCCGATGAGCCCCGAGACCAGGCCGATGAGCGAACCTGACACGAAGACGGCCCACCACGCGGGTCGCGTCACCGCAGGGCCCTCGGGTTTCACCGGCAGCACCAGACGCAGCGCGGCGAAGGCCAGCGCCGC
>JAUXXD010000109.1 GCA_030681265.1 Candidatus Didemnitutus sp.
TCGCGCGTGGCCTGCACCTCGCGGCCGCCGCGTTGCAGATGCGCGGCCAAGCGGGCGATTTGGGTGGATTTGCCGCTGCCTTCAGATCCTTCAAAGGAAATGAAAATGCCGGTCGAGTTGCTCTTGGTTGCCATAAAACGAAGCGTCGAACCGACCAAACTCAGCGCAACCGGATTGGGCAACCAGAATTGCGACCCGCGAGCGGAGGAAACCCTTGATTGCGCTCCCCATTCACGCCAACACTCGCGCCATGCTCAGTCTCGCCATGGCGTCTCCTCTGTTCGCAACCGCGAACGTCATTACCGTTTTCCAAAACAGCGACATTGTCGGTCAGGTCATTGTCGTGGTGCTGATTATTTTCAGCATCTTCGCGTGGTCGGTCATGCTCGGCAAAAACGCCGAGCTGAACAAACTCCGCCACCTCAACTACCAATTCGACCGCCGTCTGCGCGAAGAGCGTAAGGTGCTCGATCTGCCGGAGTCCTTTCGCAATATGCGACACATTCCCTACGCGGATTTGTTCGCCGATGCCGTCGAGTCCTACTGGCGCGCCGCCGCCATTGGCAAAGAGAAGGGCGAGGACTTGCTCAGCGCGCGCCTCGAACACGCCGAAAACGCCATCTCCCGCGCCGTCGCCGCGCAGATTCTTCGTTACGAAGAGAACATGGTGTGGCTCGCCACGATGGTGTCGGTCGCGCCGTTCATGGGTTTGCTCGGAACGGTGTGGGGCGTGATGGAGTCCTTCAGCGCCGTGTCTGTCATGCAAACCGCTAGCATCCAAACGCTCGCGCCGGGCGTGTCGGCGGCCTTGCTGACGACGATCGCCGGTCTCGTGGTGGCGATTCCGTCCGTCGTCGGCTACAATGCGCTACTCAACAAAACCAAGACGCTCACCACCGAGATCGAGAATTACGCCAGCTTGCTGGCGGACCGTATCGAACTCGAAATGACCAAGTAACCGCGCCATGGCCCGCACATTCAAACGTTCCCGGCAATCGCTGCCGATCTCGGACCTCAACGTCACCAACCTGATCGACGTGGCGTTCACGTTGTTGATCATTTTCATGATCGCCACGCCGCTCATTCAGCAGGAGCAAACCATTCCGGTAAACTTGCCCGTGGAATCGAAGAGCCAGCAAGCCAAGCCCGATCCCGATGCGAAATTCGAAACGATCACCATCAAAGCCGACGGCACCTGCATGCTCGGCGGGCGCAACGTGCCGTTGCCGCGTCTCCGCTCCGTGCTCGCCACCTACGCCGCCGAACCGAAGCCGCCGATTTTTCGCATCCGCATGGATGCCAAAGCCACCGCACAGCAATTCATCACGGTGATGGATGCGTTGAAGCAGAACAATCTGTCGAAAGTCACCTTCGACACCCAAACCGGCCCGTAACGCGCGATGCGCGCCAATTCACCCAGTGCGTTCTTCGCGTCGCTCATGCTGCATGCGGCGTTGGCGGCGGCGGTGTTCCTGCTGACAATTCTCTTCACGCGTCCAGTGGATGTGCCGCCAGTAATTTTCGAGCTCGTTGCCGGTCCCTCGACCGCGCCGAACGAACTCAACGCTCCCGCCAAGGGTAACAGCGCACTAAAACTCGAAATTCCCAAGATAACCCTCGCGCCGGATCCGGAGCCGCAAGCGGTCGAGCCACCGCCCATGGCAAAACCCGTGCCCGAGCGGCCGGTGGAGAAGCCGAAGGTCGAACCCAAAAAGACCGTGCCCAAAGAGGAGCCAAAGAAAACGGTGCCGAAGGTTGAGCCAAAAACAGAACCGAAGAAGGTCAGCTACGACGATTTTAAGAAAAAAAATCCGCTACCCGAAACGCCGAAGCCCGCCAAGGAGCGCCCGATCAAAACGCCGCGCGTTGACGTTGCGGGCATCACCAAGGGCGTCACCGGTGGTTCCGCCGCTAGCAAAGGTGGTGGCGGCGGCAAGGCGTTGTCGCGCGAGGAAGCCGACGAAATGCGCGTTTACGAAGCATTGTTGAAAAACCGCCTCCGTGAAGCACACGACCGGATCAAGCCAGATGGACTGGGCGATTTGCTCAGTGCGGATGTCTCCTTCTTCGTCGCCGCCAACGGTCAGATCGACAACGTGCGAATCGTCCGCTCGTCCGGCAACGCGGAGTTCGATGCCTCGGTGGTGGAAGCCTTTCGGCGGATCACGTGGCCCGGCCCGCGCCCTGACAAGAAGAGCGACACGTGGCGCCTGACATTCCGGATGCGTGAGGACTAGTGCGGGCAGGGGAGTCGCCAAAGAGTCGCTTCAAAAAGTCCTTGCATTCGCTCCGCAAAACTTACTTTTAAGCCCTTCGCAGATGTTATTTCCGGGCTCGTAGCTCAGTTGGTAGAGCGCCTCAATGGCATTGAGGAGGTCGTCAGTTCGATCCTGATCGAGTCCACCATTTAGTCCCCTTGAAAAAGGGGATTTTTTTGTGTCCGCGTGCGTAATCTTAATCCGCTGAAATCGGAATTAGCGCCGATGCGCGCCTAGTTCCGTCCGTGAAATATCTGTGGCGGAAGCGGCGGCTCATCGATCGGCGTGACCGGCTTGGCTTCTTCGGCCGCTGAGCGGCGCATCCATTCGGCCCAATACGCTGCTTGCTGTTCACGGATCACTAACTGCCGATACTCGGCGTTGCCGGCGAAGTAGATGAAGCCAAACAGCACCGCCAGCAGGTAGTTTTCGTAATAAAATGCCGCGATGCCAGCGAGCGTGGCGGAGAGAATCTTGCCCGTGAGCGAGGCCCAATACGTAGCGCGCAAATAGGACAACTTGATCGCGAGTAACGCGCGCAAGATCCGCCCGCCATCCATCGGGAAAACCGGGAGCAAATTGAAAATCCCCATCACGAGATTTGCCAACGTGAGCTTGATCAACAGATCCATCACGCTGTAGGCCGCGAAACCCTGCTCGGACCAAAACGTGCGCCACACAATCGGCGTCAGCACAGCGGCGATGACAAAGTTCACCGCCGGCCCAGCGGCAGTAATGAGCAATTCCGCCGAAGGTTGGCGCGGCAAGCGATCGAACTCCGCCATGCCGCCGATCGGCATGAGCAAGATGCGCGGCACGCGCACACCGTAGCGCATTGCGGTGAGCGAATGGCCCAGTTCGTGCAACACGACGCAGACGAAAAACAAAATGATCAACAACACCCGCCAACCCGCACCGAGCCAGCCGGCTTCCTCCCAACCGCGATAACCGAAGTAGGCGAGCAACAGCAGAAAACTCGCGTGGAGCGCGAGTTGTATGCCAAAGATACGAAACAAGTTAATTGACCAGCCCAGCATCGGGCGTAAGTAGAACCATCCAAAGCGAAAGCGCTAACACAATTCCATGGCCGACGAAAATTTAGCACCAACCATCCTCGTCATCGACGATGACGCCGAGGTGCGTTACTCGCTCAACCGCGTGTTGAGTTCGAAGCGTTATCGCGTGCAGGAAGCGCCGAGCGGCGAGGAAGGCGTGATCGCGGTGAAAAAACAGGCGCCCGACGTGGTGTTGTTGGACAACCGCATGACGGGCATCACCGGCATCGAGACGTTGCAACACATCCGCGCGGCGAATCCGCGCCAACTCGTGATTTTCATGACCGCCTACGGCACGGCGCAGACGGCAATCGAGGCGATGAAATACGGCGCCTACGATTACATGGTGAAGCCGTTCGATCCACCGAAGTTGATCGCGATGGTGGAAAGCGCGCTGCGCACGCAAGCCGACACCCAATCGGCCAATGAGTATCGTCCGGTGTTGAATTCCGAGGAGCACAAGGAAGGCATCGTCGGCACGTCGTCGGCGATGCAACAGGTGTTCAAGGCCATCGGGCAATTTGCCGCGAGCGACGCCTCCGTCATGGTCACGGGCGAGAGCGGCACGGGCAAGGAACTCGTGGCGCGCAGCATTCACCGCCACAGCCATCGTAGCGCGAAGCCGTTCATCGCGGTCAATTGCGCGGCAATTCCCGAGAACTTGATCGAGAGCGAATTGTTCGGTCACGAACGCGGCTCGTTCACCGGTGCGACGGCGCAACGCTTGGGAAAATTCGAAGTGTGCGACGGCGGCACGATTTTTCTCGATGAGATCGGCGACATGACGCCCACCACGCAGACAAAAATTCTGCGGGTGTTGCAGGAAGGTGAAATCCAACGCGTCGGCGGCAGCGAGACGATCAAGGTTAACGTGCGCGTCGTCGCCGCGACCAACAAAAATCTCGAAGTGCTGGTGAAGGAGAAAAAATTCCGCGAAGATCTGTATTACCGGCTCAACGTCGTGCGCGTGAAACTGCCGCCGTTGCGCGGCCGCGTGGAAGACGTGCCGCAGATCATGGATTTTTTCCTGCAAGGTCTCTTCAAGAACAAGAAAACGAAGGTGCGCAAAGTTTCGCCGGAAGCGCTCGCGTTGCTCTCGCGCTATCGCTGGCCGGGCAACGTGCGCGAACTGGAAAACGTTGTTTACCGAAGCGCGGTGGCCGCGACGGGCGATGCGATTCTGCCGCGCGATTTGCCGGACGAAGTGCGCAAGGTAGCAGAAGAGGCGGAGCAGCCCGATTCATCGACGACTTCCGTGAGCGAAACGCCGGCGCAACTGGTGGAGCGACTCGTCGTGTTGCTCAAGGAAACGCATCCCGGCAGTGAGCGGGACGAATTGGAAAATTTACTCGCCGACCAATTACCTGCGCCGAGCGGGAATGCGCCAAAGAAACGCGCGAAGAAATAAGGCGATTACCCGAGTCGCGCGCCGCCTGCCTCGTCAGACTTTAGCGCGGTCGCCGAAACCGTTCGGCTGCGCGGAGTGCCACTTCCATGCCGTCTCGACGATGGCGTCGATCGTGGCGAATTGCGGCTTCCAGTTGAGTTCGGTTTTGGCCTTGGCGGCGTTCGCGTAAAGCACGGGTGGGTCGCCCGCGCGGCGGTCGCCGAAAGTCACGGGCACTTTGAGTCCACTGGCTTTTTCAACCGCCTTGATCACTTCGAGCACGGAGGTCGGCGTGCCCGTGCCGAGGTTGTAGAACAGTTGCGCGGCGGGGGTGTTCAGTTTCTCGAACACCGTGATGTGCGCGCGGCTCAGATCGTCCACGTGCACGTAATCGCGCAGACACGTGCCGTCGGGTGTCGGGTAGTCGGTGCCGAAGACTTGCAAGGCCGGACGCGAACCTTGCGCTGCGCCGATGGCTAGCGGAATCAAATGGGTCTCGGGCTCGTGGTCTTCGCCGATGGAACCGTCCTCGGCGGCGCCGGCGGCGTTGAAGTAGCTGAACGCCGCAAAGCTCAATCCGTGGGCGTGCG
>JAUXXD010000115.1 GCA_030681265.1 Candidatus Didemnitutus sp.
CCGGTGACGCCGCCGGTGCCGACAGCGACAATCCGTCCACCTCCGGCTGTCATGTCTTGGAAAGAAGTTAATCCACCGTCGACCCCAGTGGATCGCGGCGTCCAAGTAACTCCGTCCGGTGACGTGAAGAATGCGTTCAAACTCGCCATCGCCACGTAAAGCGCACCGATGCGCTGCACCTTGAAAATATTGTTGGACGCCGGGACGTGGCGCTGGACCCAATTCAGGCCATCGCTCGACACCAACAAGGTGCCCCGCAGACCGCCCACGAAGAATTGGCCATTCAAGAACTCGCCGCGCGTTAGTCCATTGCCCGTGGGCATCGGATTGGCCCATTTCAAACCGCCTTCATGGGAAACCAAGAAGCGATCGGACGGGCTGGTCGAAGTGCCGAGGGAATTCGTCGCCCGCACTGAATAGTCACCGGCATCAGAGGCAGACCAACTGCTCAGGAAATAGGTCTGGCTCGTTGCACCGGGAATTTCGACACCGTTGAAAAGCCATTGATAGGAAATCGGAGTCGTGCCGGCAGTCGGCGTGGCAGTGAGCAAAGCTGCTGTTCCGACAGGCACAACTTGGCCGAACGTGCCGCTGATGTTGTTTCCGGCAGCGTTGAAGACCGGGCTCGTTGGCGTAATCGTAATGATCGCTGGGCTCGAAGTCTGACTGCCATACTCGGAAGTCACGACCAAGGTGTAACTCCCCGCAGCCGCAAGAGCACTGTAGCTAGAATTGGTCGCACCCGGAATGCTGACCCCGTCACGGAACCATTGATAAGTCAGGGTTCCGGGACCGGTTGCTGTGCCCGAGACGAACATGGTGCTGCCTTCGAGGAGCGCTCCGGTGTAAACAGCCGGTTGCACGTTGAAAACCGGAGCTGCCGGAATATCGACAAATTTGTAGGCGGACGGTAAGGCATCGTTGGTTAGACCACCGGTGCCAAAGACGTAGAGCTTATCCGCTGCGACGATTAAATTCGCCGACGCCACCGGACGATCAAGCACGCCAAAGCCTGGGTTCCACGCGGCATCAAACGAGCCATCAGCACGGAGGCGGAAAAGACCGTTGGTCGAGAGACCATTGTAAGAAGTGAAACGTCCCGCGACATGGAGGCGTCCCGATGTATCCACTGCGAGCGAAGCCACGTAAGGCCCAGCATCTACTGCTGACGTGGCAATACCCACCCCGACAAACGACGAATCAAGCGATCCATCGGCGTTGAGGCGGATAAGACCCCGCGGCGAACCGCTCAGATTGAAACGTCCACCTACGTAGATTTTTCCATTGGGCATTTGCACCGCCGTGCGGATGAGGTCGCTGGCACTGTAAGTCGAAATCGGGAATTGTCCCGTCGTGTTGGTGACAGGGTCAAACGTGCCAACCGACGTAAATCCTGAGGATGGCGTGATTGAGCCAAACGACGGGGCATTAAAGCTTCCGTCGACTGCGCCATTCGTGAGTAAACGCACCAAGCGCAAGTTGCCATCAACTGACGAAACCACGAGCAATGCAGACCCATCGGAATTAACGTGCGCTACATTGAGTCCGCCGGTGCGGATCATCGTGACGGCATTGGTGACAGGATTTCGTTCAACCACGGCAAACGAGGCAAGGTCGGGAATGTAACTTGAATCACGAGTGCCATCGACGTTCAGACGCAAAAGCGAATCCCCTGCTCCACCGTTGAGCGCGACTGCTGCCGCCACAGTTCCTTGAGCGAGCATGAGCTTACCCGCCGGACCGGAACGCGGCGCGGCGGTGCCCAGATTGTAGCCACTCGGTAACACTGGGTTGAACGACGAATCGACGCCGCCGGCCGAATTGAGCCGCTGCAGAGCAGAGTAAAAAGTTCCTGTGCTGTTGGTGCCGAGAACAGAAATTACATAAGTAAGATCGCCGCTTCCACTCGTGACACTTGTGACCGGTGAGTTACGGAAATTATCCGGACTTCCTGAAGGTGCCGCCGGTTGATTTGCGGCTAGGGTCGTCGGACTGCTGAAGCGGGCAAGACCCGGTGCAACAGAGGCACCAAAACGATTGAATGACCCACCGAGCCAGACATTCCCGTCACTCGTCACGCGTGCGCTCGTCGGATAGGCGGCCCGACCAAACCCACCGGTCTGAAACGCGAAAGTTGGTTGACCGTTCGAGTCGAAACGCACGACGCCATTATCCCAAATTGGCAGGAACAGACCAGCCGCTCCCATCACTCCGGATTGATCGTCAACGTATAAATTACCGGACGAGTCTTGGCTTACCCAAAAAGATTCACGTTCAAACGCGGGTGAGGTGAATGAAGTATCTCGTGTCCCATCCGCATTGAGACGCACGAGCCGGTCGCTAACCACAACCATCTTGTCGTTGCCAACTGGAACCAAGTAGCGAGCCCTCGTTCCAAGTGCAGGATTGAATCCAAGTTGACTCCGCAGTGGTTGCGCAAATGTCGTATCGAAAGTGCCATCCGTGTTAAAGCGTATGGCTTGGATGGGGTCGCCAGACGTTCCTCTGGCGGTGTAGCGAAAATCTCCCACCACAATAACCCGTCCGTCATTTTGAAATTCAACGCCTCTCGCTTGATTACTCCCAAATCCTGTCGGCAAATTCGCGCCAAAATTAGGCTCAAGTGAACCATCGAAATTGAGCCGTGCCACGTTCGCGCGGGTAACTCCGTTGACCGAGGCGAAACTACCCACCAGGTAGATGCGTCCGCTTGCGTCGGTGCGTGGTGGCCCAAAAAGCACCCCGGTAGCAGACAGTAAAGTGACGTTGAAAGACGTGTCGATCGAACCGTTTGCGTTCAGTCGGTAAATCGCGGGACTACCGGTGGCAAGCGCGTCGGGAACGGTATTTGCTCTCAAATTATCAGTGGCCGCCACCAGCACGCGTCCATCTGCTTGCAGGCTCACGAACCGAATCGAGCGCATGAATTGGGGCGCAACGAACGTAGAATCCACCGCTCCCGTGGAGTCCACACGGATCACCGTATGGGCATCGCCTGCGCCCACCGCCAAAATCAACTTACCATCAGCTTGTCGCTCCATATGGGAGACGCTGCGATATCTCCGATCTAGTTTGAAAGTCGGATCATAAGCTCCGGTGGATTCGCTGTAGCGAGCGAGCGCGCCGACTAATTTGCCGGCCCCCATATCCGGATTACGATCCTGAATAGACCACGGCAAATACACCTTGCCCAATCCATCGTGGAAGGAACGGGCAGGCGAAAACTCCGTCGAAGTTTCCGTAAATTGCTGCCAAAGCACATTGTCGGGAGCGATTACTTGCAAGGAGACCGCCGTGCTCAACGCCACTCCGATGGCATTGGTCACTGCTACACTGTAAGAGCCTGCATCCGCGGCCGATACCGGAGACAGCGTCAGATCTGAATTCGTTGCGCCAACGATGGGGACTCCGTTCTTGCGCCATTGATAAGTGAGTGTCGGCGTGCCTGACGCCGTCGCGCGGAACAGCACTTTTCCGCCAGCAACCGTGGTGCGTCCGAAGGGTTGATCCGTGATAACAGGCAAGGTGCCAACTGTGACCGTAACTGGATTACTGAGCGTCACACCACCGGGACCTGTGATCGCGACAGAATAGCTGCCGCTATCCGCAGAGGTGGGTCCGGGGAATCGAAGGATAGAATTCGTCGCACCATCAATGGCGTTACCATTCAATCGCCATTGGTAGGTGAACGGCCCGGTGCCCGCTGCTTGAACAAACATTGCCGACGGCTTTCCTTCCTCCAGTGCCCCACCTTGTGGAGCAACTGCGATGCTCGGTGCGGTCGCGACACCGCGAAAACGGGCAACGGCGACGGGCCCACCATTGTTGAAGGAGGCGAGCATGTTGTGCGCGTAAACGCTTCCATCTTCCGCCACGAAGACACGAACCCCACCACCGCCACCTCCCGTTAGCCCGTGTAGAGCAAATGAACTATCGAGCGAACCACTCGGGTTCAGTCGTGCCGCATAGTTCGAAGGAGTGCCGGTGAAATCACCGATTAAGATGAGTTTCCCATCTTCTTGCACCAGGACTTGACCAACCGGGGCATTGATCGCCGAGTCAGCCGAAAAATTTGGGGCTAATTGACCATCCTCTTGCAAAAGAACCAAGCGGTTCACGGAAACGCCATTAAAGGAAGTGAAACTTCCCGCAGCGATCAACCGGCCGTCAGGGAGTCCTGAAATGACAGTGATTATGCCGCCAGACACGTTACCAACACTGAAGCTATGATCGCGTGAGCCATCTGGATTGAGGCGCATGATGCCGGGCGCTCCGACTCCATCGTAGCTGGTGAACGTGCCTACGACCACGTAGCGCCCTTGGTTGTCCTCGTAGGCCGCCAGCAATCCTGAACTGGCCGGCACAAACGTGCGAGTGACGAAAGTTGTGTCACGCGTCCCGTCGGCGTTAAGTCGCACCATGCCCGAAAACGACGTGCCATTGTAGCTCAGATTCGTGGCATTTGAAAAAAGCAATGTCCTGCCGCCCGAGATGCTGAGGATCTGCGGGAAAACCAAGCTCGGTCCCGTGCCGGCGTTAAAGCCTGCATCGAACGCCCCATCGGCGCCTACGCGAAGCAAGCGATTCCCGGCGTTCCCGTTGTAGCCCGCGAGATCACCGACCGCGATAAATTTACCGTCGCTCTGGCGCATCGCGCGATAAATGCCAAAAGTGGATAATCCGTTCAGAGCAAAGCCGCTTCCTGCCGGGAACGCGGGATCAATTGAACCGTTATCATGCAAGAGAATCGACTGACCGAGCTGTCCCGCCGCACCGGCCGCCGAATCGATCGAACCAAAAACGAGGGTTCGATTGCCGTTCACCTCGAACGCACTCCCCGTAAAGGCAGGGCGATAGAGGAGCGCCGAAGGACTGGAGGCCAAGGCACCATTAGCCCCCACAACCGCGAGGCCCACCCGACGCTGGTTGAAGGCCGCTTGGAACGACCCGAACAAAGCAATACTCCCATCCGCTTGCGGATAGATGAAAAGAGGGCGCGACGCCGTGGTGGTGGCAAAACTAGAGACAACACCGCCATCCGTGTAACGCGTCAGCACCGCACCGGTGTTGGACAATTTAACCAATCCGTAACTTGCCGTTCCCTCAGCGGTGTTGAAGGTGCCGCCAACGAAGATCTCACCTGCCGCATTCATCGCCGCTCCCAGGGCATTACCGTTTAAAGCGACTGGAGCAAAATTCGGATCCACGGTGCCATCCAAATTCAGCAGCGCGACGCGATTGCGCGTCACACCGCCCAAGGTGGTAAAGGTGCCCGCAACTAGGTAGCGTCCATCTGCCAGACGCGTTAATCCAAAAACCGTATTATTCGCCGGCGCGCCGGAGGAACCGCCGAAAAGAGGGTCCGATGCGCCGGTGTTCGAGACGCGGGCGATACTGTGGCGCGTAACGCCATTAACCGCGCTGAATAAACCACTGAATGCAACCGAGCCCGAAGGTTCGGCCACAATCGCATAGAGCCGGTTGTTGTTGGTCGTGATATCGACGCTAAACGATGTGTCGTGCGTTCCGTCCGCATTGAGCCGGCGCAACACATTCGTGCCGGTGAGGGAAGCCTGACCGCCAGAGAACGTATTTTGGCGACCAACCAACAGTTTGCCGTCTGCCGCAATCGCCAGCGCTGTAACTGCCGCCAGGGGTGGATTATCTCGCGGAGACCAAGAGAGATCGAGGGACCCATTGGGACTAAAGCGGAACAAACCAGGATAAGCGTGACCATTGACGGTGGTGAATTCGCCACCGACGTAGATTGTGCCATCGGTGGCACGGGCTAGCGCGTGGACAAAATTATCGATGGCCGGCGGCGTGAAGGTGGTATAAAGCGAATAGTCCGCATT
>JAUXXD010000125.1 GCA_030681265.1 Candidatus Didemnitutus sp.
AATGCCGTGATGTCCTCATCTGGCTCATCACTATTATACATGAATACCGCCACGGGCAATGGTGCCGATCTGGGCGTGGTCGGAGGTGCTGTCAAAGTCGGCCTAATTTCGGGTGCCTTTACCGGGCGGGTGGATTTTCCGGGCCGAGCCGGCCCAGGCATTCTGACCATCAACGGTCTGGCCTACACCATCGTCAACGCCTTGGGACTCTCGACCACCACGACTGTCACCGACCTGCAGGGCATGAATAGTGGCCTCGCCACGAACTATGCGCTCGGAACTGATATTGATGCGGCACCCACGTCCGCTTGGAATGCTGGAGCGGGCTTTGTCCCGATCGGCACCCCCGGCACTCCATTCGCGGGCCGGTTTGACGGCCTCGGTCACGTCATCACCGGACTCAGCGTCACTTCCGGCGCTGCGAGCGCGGGTCTTTTTGGAGCCACTGGTCCGGGGCTGTCATTTCAGAACGTCGGTCTGGTCGGCGGCAACGTGCTTGGCGCCGCCGGCACCGGCGGCTTGATCGGCACGAACGGCACCGGCAGCACGATTAGCAACAGTTACAACACGGGCACCGTGACCGGCTCAGCCGGCACCGGCGGGCTCGTCGGAGACAACACCACCGGCGCGATCACTTACAGTTTCACCACGGGCAGTGTGAGCGGCTCAGCCGGAACCGGCGGACTCGCGGGAACCAACACCACCGGCGCAATTTCCTACAGTTACTCCACCAGCGCAGTGGCTGGCAGCGGAGCCGGCACCGGCGGCTTGGTGGGTAGCAACACGACCGGCGCGATCAGCCAGAGCTATGCCACGGGTGACGTGACCGGAACAGGAGCCGCCACTGGCGGTTTGGCAGGCAGTAGCGGAGCCAGCTTGATCAACGACACCTACGCCACGGGCAACGTGATCGGCGGCGGTTCCGGAGTCGGCGGATTGCTCGGCAGCAACGACGGCGTGGTGAACACCAGTTACTCCGCAGGCAGCGTGAGCGGTTCGGGCAGCAACATGGGTTCGCTGGTCGGTCAGATCGGCGCGGGCTCGGTCATTAACAGTTTCTGGGACACCACCAACTCGGTCGTCCAAGCAGGTTTCGGCATCGGTATGGACACGTCACAGATGATGTCCCAGGCCAATTTCACTTCTCCCACACCGCCTAACGGCAACGTCAACCCGAATTGGGATTTCGCCAACACTTGGACGATGGCCGAAGGCGTCACCTATCCACTCCTGCGTCCTTTCATGACGTCACTGACGGTGACGGCGAACAACGATAGCAAAATCTATGACGGCCAAGCCTACTCCGGCGGCAACGGCGTCACATACTCCACCACGCCCAACGGCACTTTGCTCGGCACGCTCAGCTACAGCGGCACCTCCCAGGGCGCGATCAATGTCAACAACTACGCCATCACACCGGGCGGTCTCTATTCCTCCCAACAGGGATATGTCATCACCTTCGTCAATGGTTCCCTAGCTATTAATCCATTCGCCGTCAGCCTGACTGGCTCGCGGACCTATGACGGCACGGTAAACATGCCGGCGGCGGCGCTGGTGATCGGTTCCCTGACCAACGGCGAGACTCTCACACTCTCCGGGACGGGCTCAGTCACCAGCCGTAACGTCGGCACGCTCAAGCCACTCACTTTGGGCACGCTCGCACTTGGCAACGGCACCGGGTTGGCCAGCAACTACACTTTTATTGGCGGCACGCAGACCGCGAATATCACCCAAGCGCTCATGACGGTGACGGCGCAGACCGACACCAAAACTTACAACGGATCGAACGCTTCGGCTGTGACTCCATTGATCACGTCGGGCGCGCTCCAGACAGGTGATACCACTACCACGTTTGCCCAAAACTTTGACAACGCGAACGCTGGCATCGGCAAGACTCTGGTTCCGACCGGCGGCGTGAATGATGGCAACGCAGGCGCCAACTATGCTTACACGTTCGTGACCACCACCACTGGCGTAATCGATCGGAAGCCTGTGACCCTCTCCGGCACCACAGCGATCAGCCGCCCCTATAATGGCAATACGCTCGCGACACTGAGCAACGCCGGCTCCGTGACGACCGGAGTCGGAGCAGAAACGCTCGTGGTCAACAGCCCGCTCGCCGCGAACATTAATTTCAATTCCAAGGACGTTCTGACGGCCAACCAAGTGACCGGCACCGGCTTCACACTCGGCAACGGCACCAATGGCGGCCTCGCCAGCAATTACGTCCTGACTTCGACAACCGCGGCCGTCGCCGCCTCGATCACGCCGGCCGCACTCACCGCGATCGTCGCTGCGCCTTCCAAAATCTATAATGGCAACACGACCGCTGCGCCGACTCTTACCATCACGGCCGGCCTCGTGAATACCGAGACCGTCACCGCCACGGGCACCGCGACTTTCAACACGAAGGACGTGCTCACCGCCAATCTGGTCACGGTCAATTCAGCGACCCTCGCCAACGGCACCAACGGCGGCCTTGCCAGCAATTACTCACTGGCCAGCGGTCAAACCGTCGCCGCCTCCATCACGCGAGCCGCTCTTATTGCGACTGTCGCCGCTCCTTCCAAGGTTTACAACGGCAACACCACTGCCACGCCGACCCTGACGATTACGTCCGGCCTCGTGAACACCGAGACGGTGACCGCGACGGGCACGGCGACCTTCAACACCAAGGATGTGCTCACGGCCAACCAGGTTACCGTCAATTCGACCACTCTCGCCAACGGCACCAACGGCGGCCTCGCCAGCAATTACTCCCTTGGCACCGGCCAAACTGTCGCCGCCTCGATCACGCCGGCTGCACTAACCGCGACGCTCGGTGCATCCACGAAAGTTTATAACGGCACCACCACCGCCACGCCAATCCTCACGATTACGGCCGGCTTGGTGAACGCTGAAATCGTCACCGCTACCGGCGCCGGGACCTACAACACGAAGGACGTCCTGACCGCCAATCAAGTCACGGTCAATTCGGTCACTCTGGCCAACGGAGCCAACGGCGGCCTCGCCAGCAATTACTCACTCGGCGCCGGCCAAACCGCCGCCGCGACCATCACGCCTCTGGCCGTTAGCCTGACCGGCACCCGCGTCTACAACCGCGCCACCGATTTCGCCGCCGCAACGCTAACGATGAGTTCGCTCGTCGGTTCCGAAACCCTGACCCTCACCGGCACCGGCAGCGTGGTGGATCGCAATGTCGGCACCGGCAAATCGCTGACCTTGGGCACCCTCGCTTTGGGTAACCAAACCGGCCTCGCCAGCAACTACGCCCTCTCTGGCGGCACCCACTCCGCGAGTATCACGCGTGCACCGCTGGTCTTGAGCACACTTCCGGTCGTCAAGCCCTACGATGGCAACGTCAGTGCCCTCGGCACCGCCGTGGTTACGGGCGGCACCCTTTTCACCGGCGACACGATTAGTGGCGGCACCTTCGCCTACACCGACCCGAACGTCGGCTATGGCAATAAGACGGTCACCGTCGCCGCCGTCGCGCTCAACGATGGCAACAGCGGCGGAAACTACCAAATCAGTTACGCCAACTCCACCACCAGCACGATCTCAGTCCACCCCGTGTTCGGTCCTGCCGCTGCCGTGCAAACGCTCTCCCTGCAAGAGAGCCTGCGGCGTAATGCACTCAGCCTGACCCCGACAATCACCGTCTCGGGGACTTATATCCCGACTCTAATCGTCGATGATTTTGCTCTCGAAACCGGCAACGGCCGAGCGGTGAACTCGACGATGGGCATGGGCAGAACCGGTCCTGCTTTGCACCTAGAGGAAACCCGCTCCGCACCGCGCGACAGTGAAAACAATCGGGGTGGCGATAACTCCACCGGCACCAAATCCCTCTAATTAAATTCGAACCATGAAACGTCTCCCTCTTGCATTATTGTTCATCCTCCCGTTGCTCGCTTACGGGGCGGATCCTAGCGTGCCCAGTGCCGGCACCATGCTCCAGCAGATCCAGCCGGTTTCAATTCCGGGTCCTTCCTCCATTGGCACGGGGCTCACCGTGGAACGGAAAGGGATTGGCCAACTGCCGGCCAGTGCCCCTTTCCTCGTGCGAACTCTCCGGATCACGGGCAATTCGCACTTTCCCACGGCAACCTTGCAAGCCCTCGTGACTGACGCCGACGGGCGCAACCTCACCCTCCCGCAGTTAAATGCCATCGTCGCACGGATCACCCAGCATTACCATCGCCACGGTTTTCCTCTCGCCCAAGCAATTATCCCGGCGCAGGAAATCCAGAATGGCCTCGTCGTGGTGGAAGTCATCGAAGCACGCTACGGCACGGTCAAACTCGATAACCAAAGCCGGGTGAGTAATTCGCTGTTACGCGATACACTGGCCCCGCTGCAAAGCGGTCAGACCATTAGCCAGTCACCCTTGGATCACGCGCTGCTGTTGCTCTCCGACATTCCGGGCATCACGGTCAACGCCACTCTCAAGCCGGGTCAGGAATATGGCACTTCAGATCTGCTCGTCGGCACCAAGTCCGATCCCTTCGTTTCGGGCTATTTAGTGCTCGATTACTTTGGTAATCGTTACACAGGCCGGACGCGCCTCGGTGTGACGCTGAATATCAACGAACCCTTCGGCCGGGGCGATGTGCTGAGTGTCAGCGGTCTGACCTCTGGTCGTGGAATCAACTATGGCCGCATCGCCTATGAAATGCTTTTGAACGGCCAGGGCACCCGCTTCGGCGGTTCCTTTTCGTTGCTGGACTACAAACTGGGCGGAGCACTGAAAGCACTCGATGCCCGGGGCGACGCCAAAGTGGAAAGCCTGTGGGTGAAACACCCTTTCGCGCGCAGTCGGAATATCAATGTCTACGGACAGCTCCAGTATGACGGACTGCAATTACGCGATCGCCTCAGCGGCGGCTTGGTCCGCACCGATCGCCACCTCGATAACGCGAAACTGAGCCTAGCCGGCGATGCGCGGAATAGTTTCATGCCCGGTGGCATCAGCATCTGGCGTTTGGATTGGACCATCGGACGGGTCATCTTCGACGACGGCCCAGCTCGATTGGCCGATGCCGCCACCGCGAACACGAACGGCGGATTCTCGAAATGGAATTTAAACCTGATGCACCTGCAGAGTCTTGGACCGAAAAACTCGCTCTATCTCTCTTTCAGCGGCCAGTGGGCCAACGGCAACCTCGACTCGTCGCAAAAGATGATCGGCGGCGGACCTTACACGGTGCGCGGCTACGATATGGGAGCAGTCTCGGGCGATAGTGGCTATCTCGGCACCGTCGAATTCCGTCACGACCTCAGCTCTTCCGGGAGCAACAAATGGCAGGTCGTTGCCTTCGTCGACAGCGCTCAATTGAAACTCAATCATACGACGTGGAGCACGGGCCCCAATCGCGCCACGCTGAGCGGCGCAGGTGTGGGTCTCAACTGGCATGGTCAAAACCAGTGGAGCGCCAAGCTCAACGTCGCCGTGCCCATCGGCGCGACTCCTTCGGTCGTGCCGAACACATCTTCCGCCCGCCTTTGGGTCGAACTCAGCAAGGCGTTTTAAGCCTCAATCTCCGCGCGCCAAATTCGCTGCCAACTGGTGAACACTCCATGCGAAGTGATGGAGGGCGCGTTATTCTAGGACATGCACTCCCGCTCTTGCACCCGTCGTATCCAGCTTACGCTGTTCGCCTTCCTCTTCGGTCTTGGCTGGGCCGTGCAGGCGCAGATTTCGAGTTACTCGCCGGTTAAAATCGAGGAACCCTTCGCCCAAACCAGGGAACGGATGGAGTCGGCGAAGGCTGCAGTGATGCAGTCGCATCTAGACTATTTGGCGGAGCGCTACGAATTGGCCGACCGGCCCTTGGCTGGCGTGACCATGACGCGGGGCAAAGCGGTCCAGCAAGGCACGCGCGTCCGACTCAAGCCCGGCGTTACTTGGGAAATACTCGCGACGCTGACGCCGGACGAAATCCGCACGCGCGATATTTTTCCCGCCGGTTTCCGCTCGCTGCCCCATCCCAATCACAGCGAAGGCGGCATGGTGTTTCCCCAATTTGTCATCGATGAATTTAACCAACAGGAACAACGCGATCTGACGCGATTCGATCTCGATTTTGATCTGCCCGATCATTTTCTGCCGGAGTTTCCGGCGGCGATATTTCTGACCACGCGGCCCGATCTCGGCGATGTTTCGCAGGGCAGGGTGGTGACGCTCGACAACTACTTCGCGCTGTTCAACGGCATCCTCACTCCCAAGCAGCTCGAAGGTCTGCGGATCCTGCTCACCCCGTTTCCGCAACAGCAGTTCAACACCACGGAGGATCGCCGCTCGCTCCGAGCGAGTCGGGGCGTCGCTTGTTTTGATTGCCACACTAACGGCCACACCAACGCCGCCACGCATCTCGCCGGCGACGTTCGCCCGCAGGAATTTCGCCACCGTGTGGATACACCCAGCTTGCGCGGAGTAAACATCCAGCAGCTCTTCGGTTCGCAACGTGCGCTCAAGACCATCGAGGATTTCACGGAGTTCGAGCAACGCGGCGCGTATTTCGACGGCGACCCCGTCATCGCGACCAAGAAAGGCGTCAACATCCTCGAGCGCGGCAGCCAGGTCCATGCGATGGCGGAGATGCAGGCGCTGTTCACCTTTCCGCCCGCGCCCAAATTGAATGTCCTGGGTCACCTCGATCCGGCCCAAGCCACGCCGCCGGAGTTGCGGGGACGAGACCTTTTCTTCGGCAAGGCGCAATGCGCAACCTGCCATGTTCCGCCTTACTACACCGACAACACGATGCACGACTTGCAAACGGGACGTTTTTTCGCGCCGGCTCCGGTTCGCGGTGCGATGCTGATGGCCGACGGGCCGATCAAGACCTTTCCGTTGCGCGGCATCAAAGACTCACCGCCTTACTTACACGATGGCCGACTACTCACGCTCGCCGACACGATCGAGTTCTTCAACTTGATCCTCGGCACACAACTCACACCGGACGAGAAATCTGACCTCGAGGCGTTCCTTCGCGTGCTCTAAAAAAAGATCCGCACGGTTACCAACGGGGCGGACCTGAGTGAGTGCAAAATTTACCGCGCGCTGCGCCACCCCATCCAATTACCGCGGCATGCGACGGCGACGGATGACGACAAACGCGAGCGTCATGCAACCGGCGAGCAACGCATAGGTCGATGGCTCGGGAATCGGCGCAATCGTGGTGCCACTGTCAACAAATCCCAGCCCACCGCTATAGCCTGAGTTTGACCCAACAAAATCGATTGTATTGGAATCGAGGGTCATGGTGTTCGAACCGGTCAACGCGCGACCGTAGTTGATGGCGGCACCGGCACCGAAGTTGATCGTCGTGCCGCCCAGAATGTTGCCAACGAGCACTGAATTCGCGCCCAGAAACGTGGTTGTTCCGACCCGCCAGAAAATGCCGTCATTGACGACGCTATTGGCCGCAAGATTGGTGAAGACCACGCTGGAACCCGCGGCGGTATCAAAGGTTGAGCCGATCTGAAACACCCACACTGCATTGCTCTGGTTTTGGGCATCGAGCGTAAGCACACCCGTCAATTGCGCCGTCGCATCAAATTTGTAGATTCCGGGCGTGAGAACGGTCGCGCCGGCGGTCGTCCCCAAAATCTTGCCGGTCAAATCCGCCGTTGGCGTCATGCCCGCCAGACCAGTGAACGCGCGTGTGAAATCAGCCTGATTCGGAGTCGCCGAAGTGGTGACTTCCGCGCCATTGGTGATGGTGTAATTTGACCCCGCACCGGCGATTGCCCCGATCTTGCCGAGGTCTCCGTTGATGGTCGTGCTCAGACCGTTGATGGTGACAGTTCCGCCGGCCATGAGGCCGTAACTGTCCATCGAACCCAAGATGGTCTGCGCGTGGGCGACGGGAATGAACGCACTGGCGAATCCGAGAAGGACCCCAAGCGGGAGAATGTGACGTTTGAGTAAACGAGAAGAAATGAGTTGGATGGACATAAGTGGAGGAGTTGAAGGTTTCATATCGGACGTGGTCCGCAGCCAAGTATGACATTTGGCACCCAAATTCATATAGGGTGTAACCCCCGCCGCACGGCGCGCGGCGTCGGCAGGAACCGGACCGCTGCCGATGGCGGCGAATGAGCGCGCTGCCCGACTAACGCGAGGGAGCCGGCGGACTTTGCCGCAGCAACTCATCGCTGATCTGAAAAGCCGGACCGGTCTGCCACGCATCGGCGCCGTCCGCGATCGGCAGTATTACGAGGTCGGTGCGAGCGGCTTTCAACTTGGCTGAATCAATCGCTTGGTCGCGATCGCGTGCCGCTACCATCGCAGGATCCGCTTGGTCATCCGCCGTAAAACCCATCATGAGCTTGGGCAGGCCGAGCGGAACCTGATCGCCGCGGTCCACCTGCCAGAGATGCCAGGTTTTGCCGTAGGTGCCCACGAGTTCCTGCATCAAGATTTTTTCCGCGCCCGCGCCCAAGTCGGGAGCTGTGAGCAGGCCGGACATCACCTCGTAGCGGTGACTGTGCCACAGCTTCTTTTCATCTTCTGGCAATTGCCGGAAGAGTTTAGCACTGATGATATATTCGATGCCGATTAACCGGGCGTCCGGTTTGTCCGAGTCGTAGATGACGCATTGCAGAACGTCGCGGTTGAGATGCGAACAGTAATGATGGACCCGCAGTGCGCGCTTCAGATCGCCACTGTAGAAATGGAATCCGCACACGTGAGCGTGGATCGCCCCGAGGGGGCCTTTGGTCGCGAGCGGCTCGGTGTTCTCATGGTGGAGCTGCAGTGCGCCCACCGCGCTGATCGCGGGTGCCAGCGGATGCATTTGCGCGGCCAATGGGACAGCCAACAAACCTGCGCACGCCAATCCACCAAGCAAACTTTGCAATATACGAATTGAGTTCATTTTGTCAGCGGGTTCGCCATGCCGCGGGGAAAAATAAAGGCAAACCGCGGGGTGCTTTCACCCGGCGGTGCCGAAATTGACTGCGTGCCTCGGCACGTCAGCGGTCCACTTAAGGATAGAGCTTACTTCACGATCAGGTTGTTCTTCACTTCCTTCACGCCCTTGACTGCGGCTGCGGCTTTCCCGGCGGCCGATTTCTGCTTCGACGTATTCACAAAACCACTGAGCTGAACGACGCCCAAGACAGTTTCGACGCTGACCGCGAATGACTTCACGTCATCATTGCCGAGCAAGGCGCTTTTAACTTTGGTCGTGATGACCGCATCATCCACGTATTCACCGGTGCTGGTGCTCGTGGAGGTGGAAGCACAGCCGACCGCGAGGACGCCAAGCGAGAGAACGCCGACCACTGCGAACAGCGAGGCCAGCTTGGATATTTGGAGGAATTTTTTCATGGGATGGATTGGGCTTAGTTGCCTTGTGATTTCTTGAGTTGACCGATTTTCTTCTGAGCAAGGCCTTCGCGTTGTTCCGCTTTGCCGGCGATCTGCAGGCGCGGGTTGCCGAGCACATTGCCGGTGGTTTCTTTGACCTTGCCGACGATAGTTTTGGCGGTGCCTTTGACTTTGTCCTGAGTGCTTGATTTCATTTGATTTGAGTTGTTATTGAGGAGACGGATTTCGTCTCAGTGGAATGTAAGCGAAAGGGCGCGCGGGCATAATGGGGTGTAACCCGACAACGGGAATTCTCCCCACCGGTGACTTCCGTCGGAACCTCCCCGCCTTCGTTTCCCCATCGTGCGATCGCGCGTCGATTTGTTGCCGCAGTGTCGCGAGCGGGCGGCGCGGTCTCCGGTGCGACGGCGTTTCATGGGCCGCTGGCCGGCTGATCCTGATCACCGTAAACGCTCAATTCGTAACGACCGGCCGCGAGCTGTCGGTTCGCGCTCCGCAGCCGGAAGCGAAGAGGAAGACACCGGCAAACCGCCACCCGTGGGCCGCGCGTCCCGCCGCGACGACCAAACGGCAGTCACCCGCCATGCGTTCTACTTTGAACACCCCATAGCGGATGAGCGGCCTGAAGAATTATGATACCCAAATGGCAGTCGGAATCATCCACGCCGCCACCAAAAAACACGGAGACATCATTATGCGCACACGAAAACAGATCGGCTCAGGACTGCTCTCGCTGGTGATCGGACTGGCCTTGGCAGGCTGCACCGAGGGTGAAAAGGAAGTTACCCTCAAATTCGCCGACTGCCCTGCGGCCGTCCAAAAAACGATCATGGACCATGCCGGCGGGGTCCAATTTACCGAAGTCGATAAAGAGACAGGGAAGGATGGCCGCATCGTTTACGAGGCCGAGGGAAAGACCGCCGACGGCAAAAAAATCAAAATCAAAGTCGCGGCCGACGGGAAGCTGGTTGGATTCAAAAGCGACGTTGATGATTGACGACGGCCTGTGCCGCCAAGTCCTCGCCGGGACGGAAAGCCATGATGTTAACACCCCTCTGTAACCTTCGCCGAGGATCCGGTATAGTCGCGACCAGCCTGACTCATCCTTCGATAACCTTATGACGATCTCATCCGGCACACTCATCACGGCCTGTGCCCGCCTGTATTACAATTCCCGCCCGGCCCAAAGCCGTCTGATCGCCCTCGGCCTCGCCCTGCTGACAGCCGGCAGCGGCGCAACCGCGGCGATGGGCAACCCGATCCCGCCCAACACCCGTGCCCCCGTCAAGCCCGCCACCGACCTGATCGCCCTCGGCGATGACGAGCTGATTCTGGAGGAAGTCTTTACCAGTCACCTGCCGACGACGTTGAAAAAATTCCGCTTCCGGATCGCGGTGCATCCGCGTCTGGGCGACTGGCAAAAGAAGGACCACCTGCGCCTGAGCACCACCCTGCGCTACGGTCTCACAGAGAACTGCGAGATCAGCGCGAGCAGCAATCTGTATTTCAGCCACGGGCATGGTGACATTCGCGCCTTCGACAACTACGGGGCGGCGAATCTCCGGCTGGGCGTGAAGCTCAATCTCGGGCGGCCCCTGTTCTCCAACTGGGAAACCGGCGTCGGCATCAGCTACGAATTTCCGACCGATCGGCCGCCGGCGGAATTGACCGACGGGTTGCGCCACCTCCGGCCCTACGTCACCTTCTCCCGCCGGCTGGAGTCGCGTCCGGCGGTGCGGATTTTCGTGGGCTTCCGGCTGGACGCCGTAACGACAACCTCCCTGCCGGGTGAATTCGGAAAGAACGGGTTCCGGGAGAGTTCCACCGGAATCACGGGAGGCTGGGTGATTGATCGCGGCAACCTGCATTACACTTTCGAGGCGTCGTTCGACACCACCCGACTGATCGGCCGCACCGACGAGGACGTCTACACGATCCGCCCCGGTGTGCTCTGGGAAATCCCCACGCGTCGCGACCCGCAGATCAAGAGCAACTGGATGATCGGCTTCGCCCTGACGGACACTTACGGTCCGGGCGGCAACAGCGTGGGCGCCTCGTTAAAGGTGCGCTATAGCAGCGACCTAAAACGCCGTTCGTCGCGCCTCCTGCCGGAGGCCACGCCTGAGTAAGCGGGGACCGCCCGCGCGGGAAGCGGCGGGTGTTCAGATGTCACGCGCCGTGAACGAGGACGGCGAGCCGGGCTTGCGGAATTCGATCAAGGGACTGTGCTCCACCTGCATTTTGTCCAGCTTGACGCGCAAAGCATTTTCCTCGCGGTCCCATGGGCCAAAGGCGTGGGGCATGAGCAAGAATCAGGCGACCGGCCAACCATGATCCCGGGGCCGCGACGAGCTAGCGAATCACTCGGGTCTTGGCGTCGAAGTCGAAAGCCTTCACGTCGCCGATGTCGCCGGCGCGGGCCAGACCGAAAATGGCGATAAAATGCACACGGCCTCAGCGCGTCGCGGGGCATTTCGTCTCGATGAGTTGAGCCTTCGCCCTTGCGCGGTGTTCTGGCTTATTTTTCTCCGGACAGCGCTTCGCAGCCGGAAAGCACATCGAACAATTCCTCGTCGATGCCGCTTTGGCGCAGCTGATGGAATTCCCCGTGGAGACTCGCCAGCAGCTCATCGATGTTTTTGTCGGCGCGCGGCATTGCCGCGAGACAGCTCGCGTTCTCACCAGCCAGGGATTCGGCACACGCCCGGAAGAGAGAGATAAAAAGAAATTCCCGGATGAGCGCACGCAGAGTGGGGGTGTCGCCCCCAACGATCTCGGGCAGGTTCTGGCCCGGCCAGGGTGTTTTGGCCAAACCCTCGGCCCAAGGCGCGTCGAGCGGCAATAGTCGCTGGCTGACCGGCGCGTAGACGGTGCCGGATTGCGGGCGGTTATGGAAGATATAGAGCTACCCATGATCGCCTCTGGCTTGATGCGCTTCCCTTTCGATTTGAGTCTCTCCGACGAGCGGCGTGATGGCCTGAACGGAATTGGGCACGGCGAATATTCGCACCGGCGACAGGCCTGCATCCGACAACCGGGCGTGCACGCGTTCGCCGACAGCCCAGACTTGGGGTTTGCCGGGCTGCACCGCGAGGGTCTTGATCGTAAAGTCAGCGACGACATCGTTGAACTGGCCGACCAAGCCTTGATCAGAGCCGAACACCACCGCGCCGACGCATGGTGTCCTGTCGTCGGGGCGATGCGCGCCGCTAGTTGGCTTTTCCGAAAGCAAAGACTTAATCCCAGTGCCACCGTGCGATTGTAGTCACCCAAGGCGCTCACCGATTTCTCGTATTGCCCGATACTCGCCGCCGCCAGCGCCTTCATCGTGCGGACAACGGACTGCAGATCGCCCGCACTCGTAATCTTCCGGTTGAGACTGGCGGTCGTGTCGCTCATCATTAGTCGGTGAGCACGGCTCTGCGCAGCACGGAATCGGTGAGGACATTGGTATTCAATATTTCGCGACAACCGAAAGTATGACCGGTGTTAACGGGGACCTGCATCGCGGGGGTTTTTCGTTATCTCCCCGTGAATAGCTATGGGGCTAAGACCCACCGGCCCAGACTTGGTTGTCGCCCGTCATTATCCGCACCCGTCGGAGCT
>JAUXXD010000138.1 GCA_030681265.1 Candidatus Didemnitutus sp.
TGGACACCGTCACCGAGTCGCGCATGGCGATCGCGATGGCGCTCAACGGCGGCCTCGGCCTCATCCACTACAACCTGCCGGCGAAGGACCAGATCAAGGAAGTCGCCCGCGTAAAACGCCACGTGCACGGCCTGATCCAGGATCCGATCACGGTCGCGCCCGACGCCACCATCGGCGAAGTGCTGCAGATGATCGACCAGCGTCGGTTCGATTTCCGCACCTTCCCCGTGGTCGAGAGCAACGGCAAACTCGTCGGCCTGCTCTCCGGCAATCTCGTCAAGGAACGCTACAAATCGAAAATTTTGCGCGACGTGATGACCCCGCGGAAGCAACTCGTCACCGTGACCGAAAAAAGTCTCGGGGCCGACCCGATCAAGGAAGCGGACAACTTTTTCACGACCAACGTCGGCATTCACAAAATCCTCGTCGTGGACGGGCATGATCGCTTGCGCGGACTCATCACGAGCTCCGACGTCGAGCGCATCACCGCGGAAACCAAGGCTCGCCGCAAGCCCGCGCGCGACGCGCAGTTCCGCCTCATCGTCGGCGCAGCTGTTTCCCCCGTGCGCAAAGCCAACGGCGAACTCGATCGCGACAAGATCATCGCGCACGTCGGCGCGTTGGTCGAGGAGGCCGTGGATTGCGTCGCCGTTTCCACGGCGCACGGTCACACCTCAGGCGTCGGCGACATGGTGAAATTGCTCCGCGGCACTTATCGCGATCTGCCGATCATCGCGGGCAACGTCACGAGCGCCAGCGGCGTGGAATTTCTCACGGAGTGCGGGGCCAACGCGATCAAAGTTGGTCAAGGGCCCGGCTCGATTTGCACCACTCGCATTGTCGCCGGCGTCGGCGTGCCGCAACTCACCGCGCTCTACGTCGCCGGACTCGGCGCCGCGCGCAAGGGCGTGAAGCTCATCGCCGACGGCGGCATCACCAAATCCGGCGACATCGTAAAAGCGCTGACACTGGCGGATGCGGTGATTCTCGGCGGATTGCTCGCCGGTTGCCGGGAAGCGCCCGGTGAGATCATGGAAATTTCGGGCAAACTCTATAAGCAATACCGCGGCATGGGCAGTCACGCCGCGATGAAGGCGGGCTCGGCCGCGCGTTACGGACACGACAAATCCGACACGATGCGCAAAGCCGCGGCGGAAGGCATCGAGGCGCTCAAGGAAGTTTCCGGTTCCGTCGATGATGTGCTCGGCAATTTGATCGGCGGCGTGCAATCCGGCATGGGTTACCTCGGCGCGAAAACCTTGCCCGAGTTGAAACAGAAAGCGCGTTACGTGCGCGTCACCCCCGCCGGCCAGAAGGAAGCCGCCCCGCACGACGTGATCGAAGTTTCGACCCGCAAGGGTTGAGTGCCGCTCCCCGCGCGCTACGGCTGCGGCGCGAACACGCGCACGTAATCGACGCGCAGCTCCTGCGGAAATGTGGTCGTGTCATCCGGGTATTGCGGCCAGTAGCCGCCCACCGCGAGATTGAGGATGAGAAAATGCGAGACGTCGTCATAAACCCACTCGCTGCCGGACGGCAGATCGGCGGGAGTGCGCACCGCATAAACGCGGCCATTGAGCGACCATTCGATCCGGCCCGGCGACCAGTCGATCGCATAGATGTGGTAACCGTCGGCGAGACTGGCGCCGTCGGGGAGCGTGGTCGATTTTGAAATTCCGTTCGGTCCCGAGTAGCCCGGTCCGTGCAGCGTCCCGTGTAATTTGTGCGGCTCGTGACCGACGACTTCCACGATGTCGATCTCACCGCATTGTGGCCAGCCGACGGTGGCAATGCGGTCGGCGAGCATCCAGAACGCCGGCCAGATGCCCTGCCCCTGCGGCAATTTCATCCGCGCCTCGATGCGACCATAGGTGACGCTGAATTTGCCCGACGTCTTGATGCGCGCGGACGTGTAACCGCCGTCGGCTTTGCGCATGGCACGCAGCACGAGGGCCCTGCCGTTCACGGCGGCGGCGTCCGCCACGACGAACGAGTTTTCGCGGGTCGCCGTGTATTCCTGCAACTCGGCGTTGCCCCACCCATCAGCGCCCAAATCGTAGGTCCACTTGGCCGCGTCTGGGGCAGAGCCGAGGGGTTGGTCGAATTCATCCTGCCAGATCGGTGTGGCCGGCAGGGTGGAGCAGGAAAGCGTCATCATGAGCAAGAGAGCGGAGGTTTTCATCAGCGCAGTGGTGCAGCGGGGGAAGGGAAAGGCGCAGTCAGCGCAAGGCCGGTGCACCTACATAGGTTTGGATCGCATGCGCGGGAATCCGGCATGCGAGGGACGAATCGCCGGAGATCAGGCTGAAGTCGATCGGCCCGGCGGTCTCATTGAGCACGACGGCGACGAGACTGCCGTCGGGATTGACAAAAGCCACCGACTGCAATTCGGCGGGACCGACCTGCGAATCGAGGCAGCGCGCGCCGGGGCGCACGAAGCGGCTGAAATGGCCGATGTAGTAGAACGAATTCTGGTAGTGCACTTCGCCAGTCGCGGTATCGACGAGCACGGGGGCGTCGCAGAAGTTGCCGACGTGGTTGGGGCCGCCGCGCGTATCGAGCACGATGTTCCAATCGATCCACCCGCACACCCAGTTGCGGAGATCGCCGATGATGTTGCGCGCGTAACGCTCGCCGCGGTCCCAGCGGCCGATCTTCGCGCCGCCTTCCACGCAGCCTTCGGTGAAGAGAATGTGTTTGTCGGGGTAGCGTTCGTGCACGCGCGACGACGCGGCGAAGTCTTCACTCACATACCAATGCAGGCCCAAGCCCCACAGATATTTCGCCGCTTCAGGATCACCATACACGGCGTCGGCGCGCGCTTCCAGGCGGTCGCGGTTGTGGTCCCACGCCATCAGTTTCACGTCGGCGAGTCCGGCGCGATGCAGAGCCGGCCCGAGGTGGTCGCGGACAAAATCACGCTCCTCATCCGGCGTGTAGAGGCACGACTCCCACACTTGCTTTGCCTCGGGTTCGTTTTGCACGGTCAGGCCCCAGATCGGAATGCCCTCCTCCCGCAACATGTGTTGCACGAACTTCACGTAGAAGAGCGCCCACGACGGCCGATACTCGCCGCGCAATCCGCCGCCTTCGTCCATGCGGTTGTTGGTCTTCATCCACGCCGGCGGACTCCACGGCGACGCCACGAGTTTGAAATTCTCCGCGCCGGCAATCGCCCGTGCGTCGTGGAGCAACGGCATGAGCCAGCGGCGCATCGGTTCGAGAGTGAAATTGCGCAAATCGTAGTCGCCCGGCGTGTCGTTGAGCGTCCAAATGTTCAGTGAAAAATCGCTGCTGTTGATATGCGTGCGGGTGAGCGTGTAACCGAGACCGGTTTCCGCGTCGAAATAACGGCGGAGAATTTCTGCACGGCGCTCCGGCGGCAGTTGCGCGAGGACCCAGGCCGAGGATTCGGTCAAGGAACCGCCGAAGCCGACGATCTCCTGACGCGGCGCCTGCGGATTGAGCACGATGGTGGCTCCGCCGCTTGCGCCCGCGAGGGGAGCGGCGAGCGGCGTCAGCCGGTGTCCGTTGTCCCGGGCGGTTTCTACGACCGACCAAGTGCGAGCCGAGAGCGATGTGAGCATGAGGCAGGAGGTGAAGACCGTGCCGATGGCACCGTGAGTGAAAGCGCGCGCAGACATGGCGAAGAGCTTCAAGCGGTAGTAGGCTCCAGTTTGCGGGCCGCCAAATCCAACTCGATTTGCCGCACTTGCGGTTCGTCGAGCGGGTAGAAGAATATGGCGAGGCCGCTCAACAACGCGAAGACGGCCGGCAACAAACTGAAAAGCACCATGATGCCGCCGATGGCGGTCGGTGTTTGCGCTGTGTTGGCGACGAATCCGCAATACGCGAGCACCCAGCCCATCATCGCACTGCCGATGGCGAGGCCCATCTTTTGCGCGAAAACGGCGGCAGAAAACACGAGACCGGTCGTGCGGCGCTTGGTCTTCCACTCGCCGTAATCGGCGGTGTCGGCATACATCGACCAGACGATGGCGGGGGTCGGACCGACGAGGAAGGTGCCGATGATGTTGAGCACGTGCAGCAGCACGATGTTCTGCGGATCGACGAAGTAGAACGCGCCCATGGTGACCGCGTTGGCGGCGGTGAGGGCGATCATCAGCAAGCGGCGCGAAAAGAATTTCGTGAACAGTTTGGTCGACAGCGCGCCGCCAATGAACGCGAGCGTGCCGAGCATGGCGAAGAGCGAGAATTTCGCCTCATCGCCGACGCAGTATTTGAAATAGTAGATGCCCGCGCCGTTGCGCACACCGACGTTGGTGAGCGTGAGAAACGCCGCGACGAAGAGCACGAGCCACGGACGGTTGGCGAGGAGTCCGAGAAAATCCTTCTTGAGCGACGCATCCTGCTGCGGCGGCGGTTGCACGCGCTCCTGCGTCTGCGAAAACGTATAGAGGAACAGCGCGACGGACACGACGGCGAAGATTGCCATGGTGTAGCGGAAGCCGTCGGCGGGATTGTCGCCGCCGAGAAAATCCTTCAGCGGTAGCGTGAATCCGCCGATGAGAAAGGCGGCGGCAAAGGCGCAAACAAAGCGGTAAGTGGAGAGCGAGGTGCGGTCCTCGGAGGACGGCGACATGACCCCCATCAGCGCGGAATACGGAATATTCACGACGGTGTAGGCCAACCACATCAGCGAATAAGTGACGTAGGCGTAGATCAGTTTGCCGGAGTCGCCGAGATCCGGATTGGCGAACATCAGGTAGCCAAGCAACCCGTAGGGAACCGCGCCCCAGAGAATCCAGGGACGAAATTTACCCCAGCGCGTGTTGGTGCGATCAGCGAGGATGCCCATCAGCGGATCGGTCACGGCGTCGAGCACACGTGTGAAGAGCATCATCGTGCCCACGGCGACGGCCGGGATACCGAACACATCGGTATAGTAGTAGAACAGGAAAAGGTTGAACGCTTGGAAAAAGAAATTCGAAGCCGTATCGCCTAAGCCATAGGCGAATTTTTCCCGAAAAGACAGCCGAGGGGTTGGAGTGGACAAGGGGTGGCGGGGTTGGAGCAAAGCAGCGGCGGAGCGGCGAAGGAGCGAGCGCTCGCCTCAAACCGCGGAAAAAACAACCGACCAAAAAGGTGTCCGCCCGGCCGCGAAAACGGACGCGGGCGGCACCGTGAATCCATCAACAATGGTCAGAACGTGTAACCAAACTCAAGGCGCACGCTGCGGCCCGGAGCGTAGATAAGACCGTAGAGATCTTTGTCATTCATCACATTGTTGACGTTCAGTTGCAGGTAGGCGTCGTTATCGCGCACCTTGAACGGATAGCGGGCCATCAGGTCGAGGTTTAGTCGTGGCTTGTGTTTGAGGACGATGAGCTGGCCGACGGCGTTGGTTTGCTTCTGGCCGGCGACCGTGATGCCGGAGAAGTATTCGCGCTCGGATTCCCACTGACCGCCGAGGCCGAGTTCAAGACCTTTGAGGCGATCGCCGGAAGTGAAGCGATAATTGGCCCACGCGCTCACGGAATGCGCCGGTGTGTCATCGCGACTTTGCCCGGCGCCCCAACCGATACCGGTCCAGGTGGAGGTGTCGCTCGGGTCGGTGTAAACTTCGTTCAACTTGTAGCCGGTGAGGCCCCAGTTGCCATCAGGGAAATACCAGACGGCCCAGCGGTTTTGCGGGTGCGGGTATTTGATGAACTTGCCGGGGTTGGTGATGACGCGCTTCGTGTGCGCGTAGGAGAGCATGAGTTGGAAGTTGTCGGTCGGGCTGAAGAGAATCTGCGCATCCCAGCCGTCGGATTCGTCCTGCTGTTGCACGTAGGATTGATAACCGTTGCCGTCACCGCGATCTTCCCAACCGTTATTGGTGTTGGCGTCGGTGATGTAGAGCCAGCCCGGCCAGCCGGGGTTGGTGCTCTGGGTGAGCGCAAACACGCGGTCGAGGTAGGCGGCACCGGTCGGAGCGGAAGCATTGACATACCAGCTACCCGCGAGCTGGTAAATCGCGCCGGCGGTGACACCGGCATTCCATTGGGGGAGTGCGGCGTCGGCGGCCCCGTTGCCACCGTTGCTGCCACCGGGGACGCTGCTCGGGCTGAAGTTGGCGACGTTGTAGGTAATGGGACGCGCCGGATTAAAGGTTCCTTTCAAAGTGGGCATCCACCATTGGCCGAAGGGCACGCCCGAGCGTTCGATTTTGAATTTGCTAATCGTGCCGGAGAGACGGCCCTCCATCAGGTCGATTTTGATGCCGATTTCCTTGCTCTCGGCGATAGTCGCGCCGAGGGGATTACCCGCGGCGTCGCGCAGGCCGCCAAAGTTGGGCTGCACGCCGCCGGCGCGCAGGGCGTAGATGCTGACTTGCGGCAGCACTTTCACCATCGCGCCGATCTGGTCGGTCGTTTCGCTCTGGGTCGGGCGCTGGACGGAGCTGGTGCTCGCCGCCGGGTGGAAGGTGGCGGAGTTAACGCTGTTGTCGTTCTTGTCGCGGCGAAGACCGCCGACGATGATAAGGCGCTCGTCGAAGAACTTGCCTTGATACACCGCGTAGTCGCCGATGTTTTCCGCGCTGGTCAAGGTGCGGTTGATGGCGACCATGGCTGCGTCAGCGGCACCGTTGCCCTGCTTGCCGAAGCGAATGTAGCTGGTGTCGGTCGGGTTCTTGTAATTGAAGGTGTTGTTGGCGGTGCGGGAGAAGGCGACGGTGCTGTCGGCCTTTTCAATTGAGCGGCCGAAGAGAAAACTGTTGTCGATCGCCATCCACTTGCTGTTTTCGAAGAGTTTCACGCCGTAGTTCAACTCGAAGCGGAACTGGTCGCGGGTGTTCTTTTCGTGTGTATCGCTCCAGAGGTATTCAAAAATCGTGTTCGGCGTCTGGCCGAGCGCGTATTCGCTGTGGCCGTTGGCAACGTCGATCGGGAGCACGGTGATGGTGCCGCGGAGGCCGGCGGGGCCGACGTTCTGGCGCATCGAGCCGTTCACATCGCGGGAGTCGAAGGTGACGTTGGAGCGGTTATAGCCAGCCAGAAGGTTCAGGCTGGGCATGATCTCCTGGGTGACTTGGAAGCGCAGGTTTGATTGCTCGGAGTCGCGGTAGGTGTCGGGACCGGACCAGCGGAAGGTGCGGTTGTCTTTGCCGGCGAATTGCACGAAGCCGGAGCTTTGCAGACGGTCGGCTTGGCCAACGCCATCGATATCGGAGCGCGCGCGCACGCTTTGGAAACCGATGCCGGAGAGATTTTGTTGCCCGAGCTCGAGGTCGAGGACGACTTCGGTCTTGGGGGTGGGCTGGAAGGTGAAGCTGGGGGAAACAAACCAGTGGTTCTCTTGGAAGAGTTCGGTGTGGTCGCGGTGATCCTGCCAAGCGCCGCTGACACGGAAGCCGACTTTGCCGGAATCGCCGAGCGGGCCGGTGGTGTCGAACCATCCGCGCATGAATTCATTGGTGCCGACCACGAAGCCCGCCTCCGTGACGGACTTCTTCATGTTCGCTTCCTTGGGCAGGTAATTGACGATGCCACCGAAGTTGCCGATGCCGTAGAGCAGCGCGGCAGGGCCGCGAATGACTTCGACGCGGCCGATATTGACGGAATCGGTCGCGCTCTGACGGCGGTAGCCGTCGCGCAGGACGACATCGGTGATGTAGCCGCGGATCTTGAAGGTGGATTGCGTCTTGTTGGCCGTGGCGCCCTCGGGATTGTGCACGCCACCCGCTCCGTGGAAGGTGTTGGAGCCTTGGTCATTTTGTGACTGCAGGATGATGCCCGAGCTGTAACGCAGCGATTGGCGCAAATCGTCCGAACCTGTGTCGCGGATGAACGCTTCGGTGATGACTTCGATCGGCATCGGCAGGTCCTTGATCGCCGTGTCGAGGCGAGTGCCGGAAATCGTGTTGGTGGCACGATAGCCTTTGTCCTGTGTCGTGGTAACTTTAAAGGGCGACAAGACCACGGTCTCGGAGGATTCGGCTGCGCTTGTCGTGGAATCGGGGGTTTCCTCTTTGGCAGTTGCCTGCGCCAAGGCTGACGACGGCCAGCTCGTCAGGCCAAACGCGCAGACCAAAAATCCCGTGCCGAGCACGGAACGGAGTTTTGTGTTCATAGTAGGTGTTGGGTTGGGTATTCCATGGCCGCCGGGGGACTCTGTCGAGGATCAGGACGCATGGGATTGGTTTTTAGGGGGGGAATTGCCGGCCAGCCGCTTCGGCTTGGTGACGGCGAAATTCGAGCAATATGTGCAGCGCTCTGTCAACTTTTTGGTGCATTTGAGTGTGCATAAACTTTAACATGCACTTGTTATTTGTTATTACCTTATTCTTTATTTATTTAGGTAATTTATTAGCTCGTTAAAAAATCACTCAATTGCACTTTTAATTAATTTTAGTGCATTTATTTTAATCCTTGAATTACCGTAAGTGTGTGCTACCGAATACCACGCATTCCACCGATGGCTTCCGTCAACCAAGAGCTCATTGCGCAAAAATTGCAGATTTCGCGCACGACTGTGTCCCGCAGCCTGGCGAATCACCCCGCGATTAGCGCCGAGACGCGCGCACGGGTGCTCGCAGCTGCGGAGGAATTGGGTTACCGCATGTCCCCCGGGCGGGCGACGCGCCGCAGCAAATCCTCCCGTTCCTTCACCATCGGCGTCCTCGTCGGCATCCCAGTGGAGAATGTCACGATGGCCACCTTCCCCTTCATCCTGAAAGGCATCCGCGACCGTGCGGAAATCGAACGCGTGTCGGTGGATATTTCCTATCAGGCACCGGGCGATTTCAACTCCGAGGCCAATCGCGAGGCAAGCATCCGGCAAATCCGCGCCAACGACTGGCGTGGAGCCATTTTGATCTACCCATTCCCCGAACTCGCCTTGGACATGATCTCCCGCCGCGTCTCCACGGTTTCGGTGCTAGAAAGCTACAACCATCCCGGCATCGACATCATCGACACCGACGATGCCTCGGGCGTGCTCGATCTTGTTCTGCGCCTCTCGCAAGCCGGACACCAACGCATCGGCTTTCTCTCGTGGGATTATCCGGTCGGCGGCCATTGGGTCGCGCGACGCTTTAGCGGCTACGTAGAGGCCCTCTATTACCAAGGACTTGAATTCCGCCCGGAATGGGTGCTCAACGTCCACAAAGCCGAAACGCGTCTCTCTCCCGAGGAAGTAACCTCCGCCGTGGTGCGCATCATGGAGCGTGACCGGGTCACTGCGTGGGTCTGCGCCGCCGACCACCAAGCCTATCCCCTGATCAAAGACCTGCGACTCCGCGGCGTGCAGGTGCCGGCGCAGTGCTCCATCACGGGTTTCGACGGCCTTGAGCCACCACCCGGTTTACCCCGCGCCACCTCCATGCGCGTGCCGCACGAGCACATCGGCTCCTCCGCGCTCACCCGGCTCATTAGTCGCATCCAACACCCCACCTCTCCCCGCCGCAAAATCTACGTCGAAGGCGAGCTGGTTGACGGGGAAACGATCGCCCCACCCACCCACTCCTGATTCCGCCCATGCGCACACCCGCACCTCTCCGCTTCCCCCCCAATTTCGTCTGGGGCACCGCTACCGCCGCCGCCCAAATCGAAGGCGCCGCCCGGACCGACGGAAAATCCGAATCCGTCTGGGACCGTTTCGCCCGCCGCCCCGGCGCGGTGTTCAACGGCGACACCCTCGACATAGCCTGCGACCACTACCATCGCTTCGATCAGGATTTCGCCCTGATGGCGCGCCTCGGCATCAAACACTACCGGCTCTCCCTCGCCTGGCCGCGCCTCATCCCCTGCGGCGATGCAACCATCAACCAACGCGGTATCGATTTCTACCACCGGCTGTTCGATTCGCTCGAAAAACACGGCATCACGCCGTGGGTGACCCTGTTTCACTGGGACTTGCCGCAAGCACTCGAAGCGCAAGGCGGCTGGCGTTCACGCGTCGTGCCCGAAGCCTTCGCCCGCTATGCCGACGTCGCCGTCAAGGCCTTCGGCTCCCGCGTGAAAAACTGGATCACGCTCAACGAAATTCGCTGCTTCACCGTGCACGGCTACGCCGGACTTGGCAAAGCACCCGGTGCCGCCGAGGCCCCCGGCGTCGTTAACCAAACCATCCACCACGCCCTCGTGTGCCACGGTCACGCCGTCCGCGCCGTGCGCGAACACGGCGGCCGCGGCGCCCGCGTCGGTCTCACGGACAATTGCGAGACCGTCATTCCCTTCACGGAAACCGCGCCCGACATCGCTGCAGCGCGCGCACACTTCGTCGAGACGAACCAGTCCATTCTCGGCGCAATCTACGGCGGGGGATATGCCCCCGCCTACCTGCGCCGTTGCGGCGCAGACCGTCCGCGCGTCACCCGTGGCGACTTTGCCCTCATCAGCCTCCCCACGGATTTTCTCGGCCTCAACATATACACCGGCCTGACGGTGCGCCGCGGAAAAAACGGCAAGCCGGAACGCGTGCTCGCCTCCCCCAGTTACCCGAAAACCGACAGCCCGTGGCTCGAACTCGCGCCGCGCGCCCTCTATTGGGGCCCGCGTCTCGCCGCTGAAGTTTACGGCGTGAAAAATATCTACATCACGGAAAATGGCTGCGGCTACAACGACGACCAAGTGGTCAAGGGCGAGTGCCAGGACCTGCACCGCGTCGAATACCTACGCAGCTACCTCAAGGAACTGCACCGCGCCATGCAGGACCGCACCCCCGTGCGCGGCTACTTTCTCTGGTCATTCCTCGATAATTTTGAATGGGCTGATGGCTACACCCGCCGCTTCGGAATCGTGCACAACGACTTCAAGACCCAGCAGCGCACGCCGAAAATGAGCGCCCATTGGTATGCCCGCGTCGTCGCCGACAACGCGCTGCTCTGAGCGCGCATGACGCCCTTTTGCCTTGCGACGGTGCGCTGAGTGCCGTTTTTGCTTTCCGGCAACTGGGACTCGTTCCTCTGGCTGCCGCACCTCGCATGTCGCTCACGCCCTTTCGCAGTCAGTTGATCGCCGACGTCGGCATTTCCTTCGGTGACGAAGGCAAAGGCCGCCTCATCCCAGAGCTCGTGCAAGAATTACACGGCACGCCCGCCGCGGTCTCCGTCGTCTTCAAAGTCAACGGCGGTTCCAACTCCGGCCACACCGCCGGCGGCATTAAACTCAACCTTCTGCCCGCGGGCGTCGTCGAAAAAAGCGTCGCGCATCTCGCCATCGGGGCCGGCGTCGTCGCCGATCCGCGTAAAATTCTCTGGGAAGCCCAACCGCTCGAATGCAAAGGCTACGCCATCTTCAGCCGGCTCGTCGTCGATGAACGCGCGATGGTTTCCGATTTTTCGCACCGCCTGCTCGACCTCGCGTGGGAAGACTACCGCGTCAACGTCCTGCAGGAAGAAGCGCGCGGCTCCACCGGGCGCGGCATCACGCCCGCCTACCAGGACGAAACCGGCCAGTGGCAAATCACGTTCGCCGACTTCCTCGGCGGTCCGAATTTCTTCGCGCGCAAACTTGCCGCGCGCGCCGATCGCGCGTTGCGCACGATTCAACACGTCTGCCAGGTCAGCCCTGCAACGTGGGACACGTTTTTCGACAAGCTTTCCGCGGCGGAAGCCAAGGCCAACGCCGAAGCGGTCGCGATGGGACTTTTTCAACCGGCCGACTTCGATTTCAGCGCGTTTCGCGGCCAGGAACCGTTCACGCTCAATCTCGCCGAACTCACCCGCGTTTATTGGGAAGCCGGACAAGCGCTCCGCGCCAACATCGGCGAAGTCCGCGAACTCGTGCTGCGTGAACTCGCCCAAGGCCGCTCCATCGTCGGCGAATTCGGTCAAGCCTACTGGCTCGATAAACGGCACGGTTTCTCGCCGAACGTCACCGCCTCGCACACCTTCACCCCGGAGTTTTTCGAGAGCGCCGGCATCCCCGTGCAATCGATTCACACCTTCGCCGTCGCGAAAGCCTACGACACCAAAGTCGGCACGCACACCTTCCTCACGCAGATGGAGGACGCGCATCCGCTCTGCCAGAAGTTGAAGCAAATCGAATTCGGCACCGTCACCGGCCGCCAACGTATGGTTGGTTGGTATGATGCGGTCGAAAAAGGCGACGCGCTGCGCTACGGGGGATTTCAGGATTTGATGATCAACAAAATCGACGCGCTTGCCGGCGCGGACGAATTGCTCATCTGCACGGCCTACGAAGACGCGTCCGGGCAACGCTACGCTCATGTGCCGCGCAACGAGGCGCTGCGCCGCACGCTGCGTCCGGTTTATTCACGACATGCCGGTTGGCGTGAAGACATCTCGTCCGTGCGCCGTTTCGCTGATTTGCCCCGCGCCGCGCAATGCTACGCGGCGGCGATGATGCGCAGTTTACTTGCCGTGGCCTATGGCGCCAACTTGCCCGCGGAGTTGCCAAATTTGCGCTTCCTCGGCGTCGGCCCGCAACCCTCGCAAATCATCAAAGACGTGCCCTCGACGCGCGACTTACTTTCGCTCCAGTAAAGATCCCCGGAGCAAGCTCCGGGGCATTACCGAAAACAGTCCCATCACATGTGGGAGCGAGCTTGCTCGCGACTCAGGCCGTAGCTTGTCGCGAGCAAGCTCGCTCCCACCCTTTAATCCAAGCCGGAACGAGCTCCGGGGTATTAGACCCAAAGGGAATAAAAAAGCCGGGCGGCCCTGCCCGGCTTGAAACTTTAAACTAAGTCCGAAACTCAGGCGCGTTTTTTGACGAGGCCGAGCTCTTTCTTGATGTTCTGGACACTCGGCAGCGAGATGCCCAACGCCTTCGCGATTTGGGTGCCCGTCTTGCCTTCGTTCACGAGGCCCTTGAGCTTTTGTTTAAGCTCAGGCGTGATCGTGGCGCGCGGTTTACGACCAGTGCTCTTAGGAGCAGCGGAGGCCGAACTGGAAGAGCCGCCGACCGCAGCACGTAGTGCATCAATGAACGAATTCATCGACTTAAAGCCATGCTTGGCGGGAAGCGCGAGCAGCTTGCTATTCAAGCCGGCTATCTCTTTCTCCAATTTCGCCAATTGCAGCTGATACTGTTTAATTTTCTGTAGTTTATCGGTAACCATAAAATCAACCTTATGCCAGTTGGCATAATTAGGCAAGAAACTACATCGCGTCCGCGATACCCTGCTCTTACACTACATATCTTGCAGATTCCCCTCTCCTGCGCCGCGTTGTGGATCGATGCGCGCCAAGATCTCGCCGAGCAGGTAAATGGAACCCGTTACCACCACCATATCTTCCGGCCCTCCCGCGGTGCATGAGTGCGCATTCGGGAAAAGTTGTTCGAGCGTCGAACGTTGGAAGCGCGGCAACGCTTCCGGCGCAATCAACGCCTCCATCTCGGCATAACTTAAAGCGCGCGGTTGCTGCGGCGGCACCAAATGAACTTCGCGACCGTAGCGACAGATGACATCGAGCAACGCACGCGCGCGATATTCGCCCAGCACACCGGTAATGATCACCGGCTTGCGTCCAGTTTCCGCCACCAGCCGATGCAAATTATTCTCCAACACCTGCGCGCCTTCGGGATTATGCGAGGAATCAAGAATCAACTGCCGACCGCCGATCTCCGTGCGCTCCCATCGTCCCGGCCAACACACGCGTTGCAATCCCAGTGCAGTCGTGGCCGCATCAACCTGGGGAAACCGTAAACTCAACAAACGCGCAATCAGCGTCGCCGTCGCGGCATTCCATCGCTGATAATCTCCTTCGAGATTGGTCGTCGGATACGCGCCCAGATCCTCACCGAAGATTTCGCGCACCGAGTAAACCGGCGCATGTCGCGCCCGCGCAATCGCCCGGATGGCTTGCTCCGCCTCCGCCGGCACGCGCCCCAACACGAGCGGACGTCCGGCCTTGATGATGCCGGCTTTCTCCGTCGCGATCTTGGTCACGTTGTCGCCGAGTTGCTCGATGTGATCGAGACCGATTGACGAGATCGCCGTCACTTCCGGTTGCACGACATTGGTGGCATCGAGACGTCCGCCGAGTCCGACTTCAATCACCGCCACATCCACGGCGTGTCGCGCAAATTGCAGAAACGCCATGCCGGTCATGAATTCAAAAAAACTGGGGAAATCATCCGGTCCCGTTTCACCGATTCGCTCCGCGAACGGACAAAGTTCGTTCACGTAAGCGACGATTTCTGCCTCGCTCAATTGGCGGCGGTCGACTTGCACGCGTTCGCCGAGTTTGACCAAGTGCGGCGATGTATAAAGTCCGGTGCGCAATCCCGCAGTGCGCAAAATTGCTTCCGTCATCGCCGAGACCGAGCCTTTTCCATTGGTGCCGGCGATGTGCACAACCGGATACTGCCGCTCCGGATGCCCGAGCGCCGCCGCCAGCGTGCGCATGCGGTCGATGCCGAACTTCACTCCCGCCGTCTTTAGCGCGTAGAGGTATTCCGTGGTCGCCGGGTAATCGGCGAAACGCTGCGACGCCATGGCGGAGAAGCTACTCGGCGGCAGCCTTGGCCGCTTCGGAGCGCTTGGTCGATGCAGGGACCCGCTTCGTCTTCACGAAGAGAGCCTGCAAATAATCACGCAGCGCATCGCGCATCGCGGTGCGCGGCACAATTTGGTCGATCAAGCCATGCTTGAGCAAAAACTCCGCCGTTTGAAAACCGGGTGGCAAGGTTTGCTTGGTCGTTTCTTTGATCACGCGCGCCCCAGCAAAACCGATCATCGCGCCCGGCTCGGCGATAATCACATCGCCCAACGTCGCAAAACTCGCCGTCACGCCACCGGTCGTCGGATGCGTCAACACCGAGATAAACGGCAACCTGGCCTCCGCGAGACGCCCGAGCGCGGCACTCGTTTTTGCCATCTGCATCAAACTGTAAATGCCTTCCTGCATGCGTGCGCCGCCTGACGAGCTGACGATGATGCAGGGGATTTTCTTCTTCAGCGCCCGCTCAATTGCGCGCGTGATTTTTTCCCCAACTGCGGCACCCATCGCGCCGCCGCAAAAACGAAAATCCATCACCGCCAGCGAAACGGAAATCTGGTGTATCTTGCCCGTGCCGCAAATCACCGCTTCCGGTAGACCGCTGTCTTTCTCGTATTTCTTGAGACGATCCGTGTAGGCGGCGGAATCGACGAATTTGAGCGGATCGGCCGATTTGACCGCTGCGTCGTGTTCCTGAAACGTGCCTTCATCGAGCAATCCCGCAATGCGGGCGCGCGAACCGATCGGAAAATGGTGTCCGCTCGCGGGCACCACCATCAAGTTGGCCGCCAAGTCTTTATTGAAGATAATCTCTCCAGACAGCGGGCATTTCGTCCACAATCCCTCAGGGATGTTCTTCTTCTTCTTGGGCGTTGCTAACTTAGGTTTGGAAAAATGAGTCATGGGCGCGATCAGCCGTGACCAAATGTGACGACGTCGAGGTTCACTGCGCCAGCTTTCCGCAGGACTGCGGCGCAGGCGTTGAGAGTGGAACCGGTTGTGAAGACGTCATCAATGAGTAGGTAATGCTGGGCCGGATTTATGACCACCCCCGCCGCCAATGAAAAGGCATTTCTGAGGTTCTGCTGGCGGGTCTCCCGATCAAAATGCGTTTGCGATAAGGTGTCGATCGAGCGCACGAGCAACTCTGCGACCACCGCGCGTCCTTCCGTGGCGCGGACCGCCGCCTCGGCGAGCAACAAACTCTGGTTGTAGCGTCGCTCGCGCAGTTTCCGCGGATGCAGCGGCACCGGCACGATGCACTTGCCCACCAGAAAATCGACATAGCCCGGCGCGCGACGCATCAGCGTCACCACATCCTCCAACACGTGCAGGCCGTGATGGTATTTCAACGCGTGCACGAGCGCCCGCCCGCTGCCCTTGAGCAGAATCGCCGTTTTCCCTTCGCCGAAATGCGGCATCAATGCTTCGCAGTGGGTGCACAGGCGATTAGCCAACATCTCGCCGTAATAGGGATGCCCGCAAGTTGAGCAATGCGGCGGCACCACGACATGCAACTCCGGCGTGCAACGCGTGCACACGTGACGCAGCGCGCCCTCCTCCACTTTATCGCCACACGCCACGCAAGCGCGCGGAAAAATAACCTCCAGCGTGTCGCGAACGAATTGGCGGGCGGCGGTTTTCATCGGGCTTCAATAAAACACGCGCACCAGAAACAAGCCTTGCGGCGGCGCCGTTTGCACCCGCGCCACGCGTTTGGCGTCGCGCAGCATTCGGCCGACGTCGGCCACGGCAAGTTTGCCGAGTCCGACATGAACCAGCGCACCCGTGAGGCTGCGCACCATCTTGTAGAGGAAACCGTCCGCCTCGAACACAAAGCGCACGCGGCGACCACGCCGCCGAATCTCCAACCGCCGCAGATGGCGCACCGTCGTCTCGCGCTCCGTGCCGCCCTCGGCCGAAAACGCCTTGAAGTCATGCTTACCGCGCAGCAGCGCCGCCGCCGCTTCCACCGCGGCCCAATCCATCTCCCACCCGATTGCCCAACAGTAGGGCAACGTAAACGGATCCGGTTCGCCGAGGAAAATTTCGTAATGGTAAATTTTCCCGCGCGCCGCAAACCGCGCATGAAAATCCGCCGGCGCAGGGCGCAACGACTGGAGTTGGATTGTGCGCGGCAAACCCGTCTGCATTGCGCGCCGCAGTTTCTCCGCGCCGTGCGGCCAGACCGCGTCAAAATGAAAAACTTGCGCGCGCGCATGCACGCCCGCGTCGGTGCGTCCGCTGCCGTGCACCCGCGTGTCCGTTTTCAATACCTTGGCCAGACTCCGCTCGATCACATCCTGAATCGCATCGCCGCTCGCCTGACTCTGCCATCCGGTGAAGCGCGTGCCGTCGTAGCTACAGACGCATTTCCAACGGGTTGGTTGAGCGGACGCGGTTTTCACGGGACGAAAAATTACGCTTCGGGCAAAGTGGGCGGAAATTTCTGATCGAGAAAATCCTGCAAAATGATCGTGGCGGCGCGAGAATCAATCACGCCGCTCCCGCGCACGTCGCGACGGTCTTTTTTGCTGATGGTCGACTCGGCAGCGTAACTCGTGAGCGTCTCGTCCACGCGGTGCACGGGCAGTTGGAAACGGGCGGTCAATTCCTCCACAAACGCATCGACCTCGGCCGCCTTGAAACCGACGGAGCCGTCCATGTTGTAAGGATAACCGACCACCAAATCGGTGATACGCCGCTGCCGGATGACGTCGGCGATCCTCGCCCAATGCATGGCGCTCGTCGCGTCGAGCACGGCAGGTAACGGCGTGGCGACACCGACTTCATCGCCGTAAGCGAGGCCGATGCGCTTGGTGCCGTAATCGAGACCGAGACAACGCATGATCGAAAAGGGAAAGCGCGCGGACCGCTAGGCCGCGAATGATCGCACGAATCGTAGACGCGTCACGCTCATGTTAGAGGAATTTCGCCGTCGCGGCGTCGGCCCCGAGGCGCTTCAGGAGCGCCTTGATTTCCTGCGCGCGCTCTTTGGTGCACACGAGTGTGGCGTCGGCCGTGTGCACGACCACGAGATCGCTGGCACCAACGACCGCCGTGAGATGGCCGCTCGTGGAAACGACGATGTTGTTCGCGCCGCCCTCGACCAGCGCGAGTCCGCGCAACACGTTTTGGGCGGCGTCAGCGGGAAAGTGATTCGCCACCGCCGGCCATGCGCCAACGTCGTCCCAATCAAACGTCGCGGGCACCACGACGACGTTGGTCGATTTTTCCATCAACGCGTAGTCCACGGAAATTTTGGGCAGCGTCGGATAAACGGCCGCGAGCGCCTGCGGCCAATCCGTCTGCGCCACCGCTGTTTCGAGCGTCAGCAATTCCGCATACAGCGCCGGAGCGTGCGCGCGAAACGCCGCTTCCACCGACGACACACTCCAGATGAACATGCCCGCGTTCCAAAAGTAGCGGCCCGAATCGAGGTAACGTTGCGCCGTGGCGGCATCGGGTTTTTCCACGAAACGTTTCACCGCCATCACCTCGCGTCCGCCGACGGTGCGCCACGCGCCGCCTTGCTCAATGTAGCCGAAACCTGTCGCGGGCTCAGTCGGTTTGATCCCGAGCGTCACGAGCACCTCGGCACTGGCGGCCGCGGAAAACGCCACCTCGAGCAACGCCTGAAATTCCGCCGTGTTGTGAATCACATGATCCGCCGGCAACATCGCGTAGGTCGCACGGGGATTGCGCGCCTTGACGAGCAACATCGCCAAGCCGGTTGCCGCCGCCGTGTCGCGCCCCATCGGCTCGGCGACGAGATTGGCGTCGGGCAATTGCGGGCACGCCGCGCGCACGCCGGCGAGTTGCTCCGTCGTGGTGATGACGAAAATATTTTCCCGCGGCACGAAGCCGAGCACGCGATCCACCGTCTGCGTAAGCATCGGCGTTTCCCCGACGATCGGCAGCAGGTGCTTCGGCACCGAGTGGCGGCTGGCCGGCCAGAAACGCTCCCCGCGCCCACCCGCCATGATAACAACAAATCGATCTGACATGCGGTAAACGATTCCCGTGGCCCTCCGTCCGTCAACGGCGAACTGGATTTGCTTTTCCGCGCTCGGTCGGCCTAATCGCGGCCCTGTCATGTCCGTTCCCCACGAAATCGACGTCACCACCGCTGCCGCCATGCGCCAGCAAGGTGCCCGCCTGCTTGATGTGCGCGAAGCGAGCGAACTCGCCGTTTGCCAACTGCCCGGCTGCTTACATGTGCCGATGGGCGAGATTCCGGCGCGCTTGACCGAATTCCCAGCGGACACTCCCCTGCTCGTGCTCTGTCATCACGGCGGCCGCAGTGCGCGGGTCACCCAGTTCTTGCGGGCCAACGGTTTCGACCAAGCCATCAACGTCGCGGGCGGCATCGACGCGTGGGCGCGGCAAATCGACCCCGGGCTGGCCCGTTATTGAGGTTCACCGCGAGGCTTGACTCGCACGCAACCTTCCCGACTAATCACCGTTCACTTACCTACCAACACCATGGGCAAACAATACAACAAGGTTATCAAAAAGAAACGCCGCGTCGCTTATCTCAAGCGCAAGAATGCCGCCGTCAACACGGCTCGCAGCAAGAAGAAGTAAACGCGGCGCTCACCGCCCTTCCTTTCGCGCCCGCTCTCGCGGGCGCATTTCGTTTATGTCCATCAAAGTCAGCCTCATCTCCCTCGGGTGCGCCAAGAACCTCGTCGATAGCGAGATCATGGTCGGTCACCTGCACCAAGCCGGCATGGTGGTCATTCCCGAAGCGGAAAAGGCCGACGTCGTGATCGTCAACACGTGCTCCTTCATCGATTCGTCCAAGGAAGAGTCGATCGGTCACATTCTCGAAGTTCACCAAAACCGCGGCATGCGCAAACGCCGCCGCGAGCAGATTCTCATCGTCGCGGGCTGCATGTCGCAGCGTTTCTCGAAGGATTTGCCCAGCGCGATGCCCGAAGTGGATGCCTTCATCGGTCTCGACCAGGTCACCCAGGTCGCACCGATCATCGAGGGACTTGTCGCCAAGGAACGTGGTAAAAAGGACGCGCCGGCGAACTTCGTTGCCGGCCGCTCGACCTACATCCCCGACTACGACACGCCACGTTTCCGTCTCACCCCGAAACATTTTGCCTACATCAAGATCGCCGAAGGCTGCAACCACCCGTGCACCTTCTGCATCATTCCGCAGATCCGCGGACGCCACCGCAGCCGCACGGTCGATAGCGTCGTCGCCGAGGCGCGCCAGCTGGTCAAAGAAGGCGTGAAGGAAATCAATCTGATTTCCCAGGACACGACTTTCTTCGGGATGGACACGTGGGAACAGCGCCCGAACGCGCGCACGCCCGTCGATTCTACGCGCGGCACCGCCCTCACTACGCTTCTCCGCCAGCTCAACGCCATCGAGGGTGATTTCTGGATTCGTCTGCTCTACACCCACCCCGCGCATTGGAGCGACGAGTTGATCCAGACCATTGCCGAGTGCCCAAAAGTTGCGCGTTACATCGACATTCCGCTCCAGCACATCAGCGACCACATGCTCGGACTGATGCAGCGCGAGACGAGCGGTGATTACATCCGCGACCTCATCAAACGCATCCGCGCCGGCATCCCGGGCATCGCGATCCGCACCACCTTCATCGTCGGCTTCCCCGGCGAAACCGAGGCCGACGTCGACGAACTCTGCGCTTTCATTCGCGAAGCCAAGTTCGAGCGCCTGGGCGTTTTCCGCTACTCGCAAGAGGAGGGCACGCGCGCGTCGAAGATGGAGGAGCAGCTTCCGCCGAAGGTGAAGGAAGCGCGCTGGCACAAGACGATGGCGCTGCAACAGGAAGTCGCACGCGAAGTTTCCAAGAGCTATGTCGGCCGCAAACTCCGCGTGCTCGTCGAAGAACCCGGCGTCGCCCGTGGCGAAGCCGACGCCCCCGACATCGACGGCCGCGTTTACGTGCCCAAGAGCCTGCCGGTCAGCGAATTTGTCGACGTGACGATCAACGCGTTCCACGACTACGACCTGCTCGCGTTGCCGAAGGGCGAAGAGCCCGTCGTTTACAAGATCGCGAAGCAGGCGCAGTAAGTCGGTCGCGTTAAGCGCGGTCCGGTTACGTCAGGTGCCACCGCTTAGTCTCTAGTCCGGCGCACCCACTCCGCGCTACGCGCGCGGCATGTCGGCGAATTGGCGAATGATGCCGTCGAACGATCCGTTGGTGAAAAACACCACGAGCTGCGCCTTCGTCGCCGCGTCTTTGGTATTCTCCACGAGGCGCTCCAGCAACGCGGCATTGGTCGGCGCGGCGTAACCGTGCACACCCTGCGCATCGAGAAACTGCACCAAGGCCTCCGTATCGAAGCGCTCCTCAGGTTTCAGTTTTTCGATGCGTGCGATCGGACCGAGATAAACTTCATCCGCTAGCGCGAGTGAGCGCATGAACGCACCTTGCATGACTTTCGTGCGCGACGTGTTACTGCGCGGTTCGAAGGCCGCATGAATCACGTGCTGCGGAAACCGCGCACGCAACGACTGCAACGTTTCCGACAGCGCCGTCGGGTGATGTCCGAAATCCTCCACGACCTTCATCATCGTCGTGTTGACCAGCATTTCCTGCCGCCGCTTCACGCCGCGAAACCGCCCCAGCACTTCCAAGTCGAGTAGCGCCTTGGCTCCGCCGTTTGTAATATAATACGTTACAAGTTCCGGTCCGTCGCCGGGGGCGAGCAACGCGAGTTGAGCGGCGGTGGCGGCCATCGCGGCGTTGCGGGCATTGTAGAGGCCGGGCTGGCTCCAACGCACGTTGTGCCACTTTGCCCCGCGCCAATGCAGCGTGAAACTCGCTCCGTCGGCGCGCTCGGCAAAATCAGTCAGGCGCACGTCGTTGTGCTCGCCCGTGCCAACACGCACGACGCGCGTCCACGAGAGATCGCCGAGGGCGCGCAAGTTGTCGTCATCGCCGTTGAGCACGATCCAGCCGTTGCGCGGCACGATGCGTGTGAGGTGCCGGAACGTGCGCTGCACATCCGCCAAATCACGGAAAATGTCCGCGTGGTCGAATTCGAGATTGTTCAACACCGCGACGTGCGGCGCATAGTGGATAAACTTGCTTCGCTTGTCGAAGAACGCGCTGTCGTATTCGTCGCCTTCGATCACAAATGGATCGCTCGGCGTGCCGAGATGGCTGCCGGTCGGCGGATCCTGAGGAACGCCACCGATCAAGTAGCCGGGATCGCGGCCGTGTTCGCGGAGCAGAAACGCCGTCAGTGCCGTGGTCGTCGTTTTGCCATGCGTGCCGGCGATGACGAGATTCCGGCGACCGGCGAGCACGTGATCCGCCAGCAGTGCGGGGAGCGATGTGAAGGCGAGCGCGCGTGTGTCGAGCAACCATTCCACCTCGTCATTGCCCCGCGTCATGGCGTTGCCGATGACGACGAGGTCGGGCGCGAGTGCGGCGAGACGTTTAGCGTCGAAGCCTTCGTGCAAGGCGATGCCGGCCTCGGCGAGCACGGTGCTCATCGGCGGGTAAACATTCGCGTCGCAGCCGAGCACCTCGTGCCCCGCTGCGTGCGCCAAGAGCGCTGCGTGGCCCATCGCTGTCCCGCAAATCCCCATGAAGTAGATTCTCATGTTCGTCGCGCCGATGGTGCCGGCGCGTTGGCGAAGGGAAAGCGTTTTCCCGCCAATTGCGACTTGCGGTCGCGCCTTCGCGATTGAGCCGGTGCGCGAATCGCCTACGGTGCCGCCATGTTGAACGTTCGCTGGTCCCTGCGTTTCGCCCTGCTCTTGGTCTTCGGCTCCGCCGGTGCGCAGGCCGATACCAACCCCAACCAAGAGCGCGCCGACCGTTTCCTCGCGCTGGTAAACTCGGCCTACCAAGCCATCTCGACAGTGGAGGCAAATGCGATTTGGGACGCATCCACCGACGTGTCACCCGTGCACGACGCCGCCGCGGAAACGGCCAGCCGCGCCCGCGCTGCGTTCATGGGTAATCCCACCTTGATCAAGGAGACGAAGACGCTGCTGCTCTTGCGCAAGGACCTCAACGCCACCACCACGCGCCAGCTCGAACGCTTGATTTTGATTTCGGCCGAGGGACCGATGACGAATCCTTCGCTCACGCGCGCCCGCATCGCTGCGGAGACCGCGCAGGCGTCCACGCTCAATAGCTTCGAATTCAAGTTGCACGGAAAGCCCGTCACGGTGAACGAAATCGACAACTTGCTCGCCACGTCCGTCGATCTCGCGGAGCGACGCGCGGTGTGGGAAGCCTCGAAGGAGTCCGGCAAGGCGCTGAAAGAGGGCTTGGTTAAGTTGCGCGACCTGCGCAACGGCGTGGCGCAGGAAATGGGTTTCAACGACTACTTCGCGCTGCAGGTCGCAGGCTACGGCATGACGACCGAGGAGATGGTGCAGCTGAATAATGAGTTCATGCAGGTGCTGCGTCCGCTCTATTTGCACTTACACACGTGGGCGAAGCACGAGTTGGCGAAAAAGTTCAACCAGCCCGTTCCCAACCGCATCCCCGCGCATTGGATCAACAACCGCTGGTCGCAGGAGTGGGATGGTCTCGTCGCTGCCGCGGACCTCGAGAAATTTTTCAAAAACGCAGCGCCCGAATGGATCGCGAAAGTTTCCGAGGATTTCTATGTCGGACTTGGCTTTCCGGCATTGCCGCAAAGTTTCTGGGACAAGTCGGATTTGTTTCCGGTGCCCGCGGGCAGCACGCGCAAAAAGAACACCCACGCCTCGGCGTGGCATCTCGACCTCGAAAACGACCTGCGCTCATTGCAAAGCATCGAGTCCAACTCGTGGTGGTTTAACACGAATCACCACGAATTCGGCCACATCTACTACTTCATGGCCTACACCCGTCCCGAAGTGCCGCCGCTCCTGCGCACGGGGGCGAATCCGGCGTTTCACGAGGGTTTCGGCGAATTGACCGCGCTCGCCTCGGCGCAAGTCCCCTACTTGAAATCGCTCGGGGTGCTGCCAGCGGATTTTGTAGCGGACGAAACGGCTTTTCTCCTCAGCAATGCACTCGGCACCGGCATTCCGTTTATCTTCTGGGCCTCGGGCACGATGACGCATTGGGAGGCTGACATCTACGCAAACCAGTTGCCGCCCGCGCAGTGGAACGCCCGCTGGTGGCACTACGTGCGCGAGTTCCAAGGCATCGAGCCGCCCAGTGCGCGTAGCGAGGAATGGTGCGACGCCGCAACCAAAACGCACATCAACGACACTCCCGCCTACTACTATTCCTACGCCATTGCCCAGGTTTTCAAATTTCAACTGCACGACTACATCGCGCGGCACATCCTCCACCAGCCGCCGCAATCCTGTAATTACGCCGGCAACAAGGCCGTCGGTGATTTCTTCCGTGGCATCATGGAAAAAGGCGCCGACACCGACTGGCGCACGTTGCTCAAGGAAGTCACGGGCGAGGAACTTTCCACTCGTGCCATGGTGGAATACTACGCGCCGCTGCTCGCGTGGCTCGAAGAGCAAAACCGCGGCCGCAAGATCGGCTGGGAGTAAAGACCATGCCTCGTCTCTCCGGAATCTTCGCCCTCGGTTTCGCGCTCACGGCGATCGGATTTGCCGAAACGCCTCCGACCTGCCGCGTGAGCGACCTCGCGTGGCTGGCCGGACATTGGCGCGGCACACTCGCTTCGGGAGCGACATTCGATGCGCATTACACCGACACGACGGGCGGCACGGTCGTCGGCGCAAGCAAGGAAGTGCGCGGTGGACGCACGGTGGGCGTGGAACTGGAGTTGTTCTACGAGCGCGACGGCTCGGTGATTTACCAGCCATTCCCCAACGGCGTGAAGAGCGAACGGCACTTTCCGCTGCGGGAGCACGACGTCGCGGCGAACCGCGTGGTGTTCGAAAACCAGGAGCACGATTTCCCGCAGACGTTTAGCTTTCAGCGTCGCGATGCCGCCACGTTGGTCATCACGCTGCAAGGACCGGGCAAGAACGGTGCGTTGCGCGAAATCACTTACACGCTCGCGCGCGTGGTTGCGACGCCTTGAGCGAATGGGGCCGGCGGGACACCCTGAATTCCGCTGCGATTCGTTTCCCATTTCCGGGAAAGTCTAATCCCGCCCCTGAACGAAACCGCGTTCAGCACTCGCGGGGATAAATTTGTTATACGCTTGCTTCCAATGTGTTAAAATAGTCCGGCTCACTGGCATGGCGGCTGCGAATAGGGAGTTATCTCGCCCCTCATGCTCACTTTCCGGCGCCTCCTTATTCTCTCTTTTTTTTGTCGTGTGATCGCGTTGGCGACCGCGCAGACGGCGGCGCCCGGGCCAGAACGCCTCTCGCTCGATGATGCTGTGCGGCGTGCCGTAGCGAAGAACTTCACCATTCAGTCCGACTCCTATGATGTCGCTATCGCGAAGGCGCGCGTATTGGAGCAACTCGGCATTTTCGACCCGCAGCTCACCGGCAGTTTCACCTACCGCGAAAACGAAATCCCCGGCACCACGTTCACCGCCGGTCTGCGCGATTTCACGGTGTCGCAGTCCGACGATTACTCACTCGGCCTCGCCGGATTGTTGCCGTGGGGTATGACCTACACGTTGGGCGCCACGGCGAGCAACAGTCGCGGCACGTTCAATCTCTTCGCGGACAGTTACAGCACGTTCGCCGGCATCACGGCGCGGCAGCCGCTGTTGCGCGGCTTTGGTTTCGGCAACACGACGGCGCAAATCCGCATTGCGCAAACGAACCGGGCGATCACCGAGTGGCAATTCAAGCAGTCGGTCATCGATACCGTCACGCGCGTGATTTACGCGTATTACGATTTGAACTTCGCCCATGCCTCGCTCCGCAGCGCGCAGCGTTCGCGCGAGTTGGCGGCGCAGTTACTCGATGAAAACGAAAAGCGTTTCCGCGTCGGGGCGATGTCGGAGTTCGACGTCACCTCGGCCCGCTCCCGCTTAGCCAACCGCGAGGAAGGCATTCTCAATGCCGAGCGTTTTGTCCGTGAAGCGGGGAATGCGTTGAAGGCGCTCATCTCGGACGAACGCACGATGCGGTTGCACGAATGGCAAATTGAGATCGAGCCGATGATTACCCTGCCCTTCACCGTCGTCGATGCGCGACTGGATTTCCAAGAGGCGCTGAAAAAGCGGCCCGACTATCAACAAGCGCAGTTGAATTTGAAACGCAGCGCAATTAACGCGCGTTACCAGCGCAACCAGCTCCTGCCCCGCGTCGATCTCGTGGGCAGCTACGGCTACAACGGCGTCGATCCTAGTCGCGCCACGGCGCAACGGCTCGTGCGCGACCAGGATCACCCCAACTTCAGTTACGGCGTGCAGGTGACGATTCCGCTGACGTTTACGACGGAGCGTGGTCGCCATCGCGCCGCGAAATTTGGCCAGCGCCAAGCCGAGATCGACCTCGCCCAAGTGGAGCAAAATATCGTCGTCGCCGTCGGCAACACCGCCGCCAACATCAGCACGACACACGCCCGCGTGGAGGCCGCCCGGCGCGCGCGCGAACTCGGCGAACAAACGCTCGATGCCGAGCAAAAGCGCCTGCGCGCGGGCACAGGTAATACGTTTTTCGTCGTCCAGCAGCAGGAGTTGCTCGCTTTCGTCGAAATCGCGGAATTGCGCGCCGAGGCGGATTATCGCAAGGCCGTCGCGGAATACGACCGGCAGCTCGGAATTACGCTGGAAAAGCTAAATATCAGCGTGGCTGCGCCGAAGTAATCTTGGTGTTTGTTATGTGTGTGTCCACAGGCGGCGACTTCTTCAAGGCGCCGCCTGTTTCTTGGCGCGATCGGCCGCACGCGGCGGCTTGCCGTCATCAAAGTCTGCGCACCTTAATGTTGCGGAACTCGACGCCCTCGCCGGCCAATGCAAAACAGCCTTTGCGTAACTGGCCGAGATCGCGATAGCCCGCGAGGCGACTCGCCGCCAAGGCTTTGCGCCAACTCGGCGAGTCGATCATGAACTCCATCACGCGGTCGCCGTTAATCCAGAATTCGACTTGGTTGCCGTAAACGACGATCTTGGCGCGATACCAGACATCAAATTGCGGCGGGAGTGCGCGGTCGGGCGGGCTGATACCATTGCCGCCCAGCGCATCGCCGTGGCCCGACAATGCCATCATGGGGCCGGTTTCTTCTGGTTTTGCTTCATCTTCGGAAACGCGGAAATAGACGGCGCCGTTGCCACCCGCGGCGACCTTCCAATCGAACATAAATTCAAAGTCCTCGTAGTCCGCCATGCTGACCAACGCACTGCCCGCCGTGCCGACTAACGAGCCGCCCGCGGCCGACCAATTGGCGGAAATCTTATTGGCCCGGTAACCGCGCCAATCGGAAACATCCTTGCCGTCAAAAAGCAGGCGCCAGCCTTGGGAGCGCTCATAAGCGGTGATCTTTGGCGGTTCTGCCGCCAATGCCGTCACACTCAGACACAACGCCGCGACCCATCCGAAAAATTTAAGGCTCATGCTCCCTGATCTTGCGAAGGTTTCCCCGCAGGTCAATCCGGCGAAAGTCCCGCGGCGAGCCGGTTCGGCAATTCTAATGCAGCGACGTCAGCGCCAAGCGGACGGCGAGCGCGAGCAACAACACCCCCATCACGCGATCAAACCAATGGCCGAGTCGCAAAAACGCTCGGCGCACTCGCACTTTGGTAAAAAATACCGACACGCAGGTAAACCAAACGGCCGTCGCCACCACCATCCATGCGCCGTAGCCGGCCTGCACCCAACGCGGCGTGGTTGGTTGAATCACGGTCACAAAGAGCGCGACGAAGAAGAGCGCGGCCTTGGGATTGAGGACGTTGACGAGAAACCCGGTCACAAACGCCGCTCGCGGTGATGGCACGTCTTGCTCTGGCACCGGGGGAGTGCCGTTGGCTACGGTTGCGTCCGCCGCTACGGGTTGACTGCGCAGTGCCCCGATTCCGATCCACGTCAGGTAAAGTGCGCCACCATACTTCGCGATGGTGAACCACAGCTCGGATTGCGCGACTAGCACACCGATGCCCAACAACGAATACCCCACGTGCACGGAAATGCCCGTGCCGATGCCCAGACTAGTCCAAATCGCGACGGCCCGCCCGTGGCGAATACTTTGACGCAACACGATGGCGAAGTCCGGGCCCGGGCTCGCCACCGCAAGCAGATGTGCCAGCGCCACCAGAAAAAACTCGGCCCAATAGGTCATGCGTAGGCGCCCAGCGATGCCGGAACAGCCGCCGCGATTCAATGTTTCTCTGCGCCAACGCGGATCGCTTAAAGCAAAATACGCTCCGGACTGGGCTCGCGGTCCGTGCGGAAGTTGACGCAACTCTCCTGCGCCGCTTCGAGGAATTTCTTCAGGTTGAAACCGAAGTAGGTCTTGTCGCGCATCACATGCCACGCTGCGGTTTGGTCGAGCGGGAGAGCCGGATTCGCGACGAATTCGCCGTGATGCCCGAGGCCGTTACGCGCGCAAAGCTCCCGCGCCAACGCCACAATCCCCACGAGTTCCTGATCCTCGGTGGCGGCTCCGGGTGTGTCCCACCAACGGAGCACATTACAATAGGCATTGGGCAATCCCCGTTTGGCCCCGAAATACGCTGCCATCTCTAGTGTCGTCCAACCGAGGAAGAGCTGCTCCGCGACGCGTTGGGAAACTTTGTTTTTCAGGGAGTAAGTCCGAATCGTTTGAAATCCCACCGGATGCAGGCGCACCAGCAGAAGTTTGCCCAGATCGTGGATGAGCGCGGCCGTGCAGGCACGGTCCTCGAGACTCCGGAATTCGAAAAACCGACTGATAAACTGCGCCATGTGCACCGTCCCGCGCTGAAATCTCGCGTAGTGGATCCAACTCAGTGGAGGAACGTTCATCCAACGTTCTTCGGTAGTCCCGAGGTCGCGCGAGACGCCGATCAAGCGTTGCTCCCCAATGAGGCTGACCGCCATGCGCGGATCTTCAATTCGGGCGTCGTCGGCATCGCGGATGTGGGCCGAGTTGGCCATGATCAGCAACTCCACGCTTAGGCCGGGGTCCTCGCCCACCAAGTCCATCAGTGGAGTGAGACTGGTGGGATTATCCGCCACCAACATTTGAAACGCCGCCGCGACCGTCTCCATCACGGGTGCGCCGCGCAATTGGTCCAGTTCGCGCGATAGTTGCGCTGGGGTCATCAACGGACAACGTTTTTGCGGCACGGCCGTTTCCCAGTGCTGGCGCAATTGTTCCTCGTTACGCAGACGCACTTGATCCTCGGTCAAAAGACCGGTCGGCACGATATCGGCGTGTTGGAAATAGAAGACTAATTTGCGCGCCAACTCGAGGTGCGTGCGCACGGCCGCGTAGTCCGTCCACGAAGCCTCTTCCACACTCGCCTTCAACTCGGTGAGGCTCTCCACCACACCCCACGCGCCGACAATTTCAGCGTTCTCGATGACTTCGCCCAGCCGAGCCGCAACTTTCGGGGCCGCGTGGATCTTCGCCCAAGCCGCCACTTCCTGCTGCACCGTGCCGAGTTCAGTTTGCAGCGCGTCCAATTGCCGCCGCATCTCGGCGGGAGTGATGCCCATTTGAGCGCAAAATGACCGCTCTTCCTCGAAATGCAGCGCCCGCCACGGATTCGCCACTGCTTTGGCAACTTCGACGAGAAGCGCCTCCTCCTGGTAGGGCTTCACCATGAAATTCTGCACTTTCAGCTCCTGGGCGCGATGCACGAGATCGCGATTGCTCGTCGATGCGTAGATGACCACGGGAATCTGCTTCAAGATCGGGTCGCGTCGCAGCGAATAGATGAATTCCATGCCACTGTCCTGCGCCAACTTAAGCTCTGTTATCACCAGATCGATCACCACATTTTCGCGCAAACAATGCCACGCCTCCGCTGTATTACCCGCGTAGGCGAGGCGGTGACCAGCTCGCTCCAGAATTCCACGCATGGCTTTCCGGGCGATGTCAGAAGGATCAATTAAAAGTAGGTTCGCCACGGGGCGACGGGTAAGAGATTAGAGTGCACTATTGAGCACCCCATCGGCACAATTTGCAATTCGTTGAGCTAGAGTGGCTGATAAACCGAAATTTCTGCAAAACACGCCAGTTACTGGACTTACTTTTCGCGCAACTCCATGTCCTGCGGCACCGTGCTGAGTGCCTCGGCCATCGTCGTCAGTCCTTCGCGCACTTTGAAAATGCTGTCTTGGTGCAAGGTCTTCATGCCGGCGCGCATCGCGATTTTCTTCAATTCCGCCGTCTCCGCTTCCTTGTTGATCGCTTCAATCAACTCTTCGTTCGTCACCAACAGTTCGTGGATACCCACACGGCCCTTGTAGCCGGTGCCATTGCACTTCGAGCAACCTTGCGGACCGGCCTTGAACACCGGCCCGCTCCAACCGCCGAGGGCGCGCTCGATAATGTCTTTTTCGCGACCCTCCGGCTCATAGGCCACGCGGCAACTCTTGCACACGCGCCGCATCAGGCGCTGCGCACACACACACACCAGCGACGACGAAATCATGAAGGGCTCGATGCCCATATCCACAAGGCGCGCCACCGTGCTCGGGGCATCGTTGGTGTGCAGTGTCGAAATCAACATATGCCCGGTCAACGCCGCCTCGACCGCGATGTTGGCCGTTTCCTTGTCGCGGATTTCGCCCACGAGAATGATGTCGGGATCCTGCCGCAAAAAGGCGCGCAACGCGGCGGCAAAGGTCAGCCCGATTTGCCGGTGCATCTGCATCTGGTTGAGACCGGGCAAGGTATATTCGATCGGATCTTCCGCCGTGCGAATCACCACGTCGGGCGTGTTGATTTCGTTGAGCGCGGAGTAGAGCGTCATCGACTTGCCCGACCCCGTCGGTCCGCAGTGCAAAATCATCCCGTAAGGCTGGCGGATGCACTCGCGATACTTGGCGAGATTTTCCTCAGTGAAACCGAGCGCCGGCAACGGCAGCGTGCTCTTCTGTTTGTCGAGAATACGCATCACGACGCCCTCGCCATGATTGAGCGGCGCCGTCGAGACGCGCAAATCGATATCGACACCCTTCTTGCTGAACTGCTTGAAAACGATCCGGCCATCCTGCGGCAAACGGCGCTCCGCGATGTCGAGGTTGCACATGATCTTCAAGCGCGCCACGAGGGCGCCCGAAACCTTTGCCGGCAGGCGGAGTTTCTCCTGCGTCAAGCCGTCGATCCGGTAGCGCACGACCAAATCTTTTTCCTGCGGCTCGATGTGAATATCCGAGGTGCCGCTAAAATAGGCATCCTCGATGATGCGATTGGCGAGTTGGATCACCGGTGCCGAGTCTTCGTGCGTCAGGTCTTCCTCGCTGACCGTGACTTCATCGTCGCTGAACTCCGCGCCCAACTGATCCACGACGTCCGAAAATTGCACCTGCTCCGGCGCCTGATCCTTTTTCAGCTTTTCCCGGATGTCCTTCTCTTCGCTGAGCAATCGTGCCACGCGCAATCCGGTCTTCTCTGCGATCTTGGCGACCACTTGGGTCTCAAAGGGATTCGCCATCGCGATCAACAGGATGTCTCCCACCCGACCAACGGGGAGAATCTGATTTTTTTCGCAAAACTCCTGATCAATCACTGCGAACGTCGCCTGGTGCGGCCGGAAGCGAGCCGCATTAAACGGCGTCAGGCCCAACGCACGGCACTTTGCCACCTGCAATTGAAAAGGCGTGATCTTGAAATCCGCCAACAGCAGTTGCTCGAGCTTCCCGCCCGTCGCGTCATCGGAACGATTGACCAATGTCGCGCGCTGTTCGGCGTTTAATTTGCCGAGCTCGAGCAGTTTGTCGACAATCTGGGTCTGGATGCGTCCGAGCGGCATATCAGGGCGTGGGCTGGGCGGCAGCCGCGTTGCGTTCTTCGGTGAAACGTTCGAGCACGTCGGAAATGATATCCATGCTGGTGGCCTGCCACAGGATCGGGCCGCCCAGGTGTTTTTCCCAATGCGTGCGCACCGCGGGGCTGAGGTAGTAAGCCGAGGCGACGAACCAAAAATCCTCCTCCTTATCGTAGGGCACCGTCCACGTCGCCCAGCACATGCCAATATCCAATCCTTTCCGCACGGCTTCCGGCACGTCGTAATGCCGCAAATCCGCCACACCGAGCGCGTGCTCCTCCATCACCACATGCAACACATCCTCCTCGCGCAGCACTTTCTTTTCGCCGACCAAAATGCCGAGGAGTGACGCCTTGCGGTAATGGCCCGCAGCGACGTGTTCGAGCAAGCGGTCATTAGCTGCCTCGAGATCCTCGAATTTCACCAAATTATGCTCCACCAAGGCGGACCCCAGCAAGCGATTGGCGCGCATGAGGAGTGGTCGGTGTTCCATAACAGGAGGCGAACGCTGGTTTAGCGCCCCTTCGCTGGCGATTTATTTTCCTTTTTTCGCAAGCGGCGCACTCGTTTTAACAATTCTTTCTTAAGTTTCGGAATGCCTTCCTCACTCAGACACGAGATGGGAATCAGTTCGACCTTCTTGTAGCGGGTTTTGAATTTCTTCAGATTTGGCCCCGCGGCGTCTTCGTCCATTTTGTTCGCGGCGACGAGACACGGCTTCTTCAGCAACTTCGGATCGTAGAGTTTCAACTCGAGCAAGAGTTGTTTGTAGTCGTCGCGCGGGTCGCGGTCATCGGTGCCCGCCATGTCGATAATGATGAGTAAAATCGCGCAACGCTCGATGTGTCGCAGGAAGCGATGGCCGAGTCCGCGATTCTCGCTCGCCCCGGCAATCAGTCCGGGCACGTCGGCCATGACCAAGCGATCATACTCTTCCAAATACTCGATCACACCGATTTGCGGATGCAGCGTGGTGAACGGATAAGCCGCCACTTTCGGGTGCGCCTTGGTGATGAGCGTCGTCAGTGACGATTTGCCCGCGTTCGGAAAACCGACCAAGCCGATGTCGGCGATACTCTTTAATTCCAGCCGATACTCGCCGATCTCACCGGGTTCGCCCGGACCGCTTTGGCGCGGGGCACGGTTGACCGACGATTTGTAACGTGTGTTGCCAAAGCCGCCCTTGCCGCCTTTGCACAACACGAATTCCTGACCGTCTTCGAGGATTTCCACCAGCACTTCGCCGGTATCGAGTTTGTAAACCACCGTGCCCAGCGGCACCCGCATGATGGCTGGGCGGCCTTCGCGTCCGTTGCAATCCTTGCCCAAACCGTGTTCCCCGCGCTCGCCGTTCCAGTGTGGTTTGTATTTGAAATCGATCAGGTTGTTCTGGTCGTCGTCGCCGCGCAGCACCACATCGCCGCCCTTGCCGCCGTCGCCACCGTTGGGGCCGCCCCACGGTTCGTATTTCTCGCGACGAAAGCTCACGCAGCCGCGGCCTCCGTCGCCGGCGTGGGCCTTAATGTTGGTTTCGTCGATAAACATGGAGCCTACGGTGCAGAATCCCCCGCGCTTGCCAAGTGGTGTTCGCGCGAACTCTCCGAGAGCCAATTTCGCCGTTTAACCGGCAATCTTGATGCCGCGGCGCAAATAAGTCGGCACATCGAGGTCCTGGCCCTCAAACAAGTTGCGATCCGAACGCTCAAATGAACCACGGGAAACCTGCGCTTCCGTCGCACCAAAGCCAAATTCCTGCTGCTTAATCGGCGCAGTTACCGCCGTAGCCAACAAGTCATCCGCCGCCGTGTTCCCGGTTCGAGTGTCGCGCCGCCTCGACCCGATTCCGGCCTCTTCGCTGTCACCTGTGCTTGTCACCGTGGAACGCGCCCCGCGCTTGCCGCCGCCTGCGGGAGTCACCCGTGTAAAACTGCGCCCGCCCAAATCCGCGGCCCCAAGCACGCAGATCTCTATCCGACCTGTCATGCTCTCGTCGATCGCGGCACCCATAATGACGTGTGCCTCGCGACCGAATTCCTCCGTCACGGCTGTCATCAACTCGTTCACCTTGGCGAGACTCAGATCGGGCCCGCCGGTGATGTTCACCATCAGGCGATCCGCCTTGCGGGCGAATTCCGGTGTTTGCAGCAACGGACACGCCTTCAAATCTTCCAGCGCCAACTTCGCCGCCGCATCACCTGTGCCCACGCCGAGGCCGAAGAGTGTTTTGCCTCCGCGCGTCTGGAACGCCGTGCGCAAAGCCTGAAAATCCAAATTGATCAATCCCGTGCGCGACAGCATGCCCCACACGGATTTCACACCGCGCCCCATCCATTCATCGGCCCGCGCAAACGCAGCAAGCACACTCGCGCCTTCCGTGCCCTCTTGGAGCAACAAATCATTGGAGAGCGGCACCACCGCATGACAGCTCGTGCGCAACTGCGCCAACGCTTCCTCCGCCTGCTTGCGGCGGCGTCCGCCTTCGAAACTGAATGGCAACGTCACGAACGCGATGACGAGCGCGCCCGCTTCGCGCGCCAGATCAGCGATCAGTGGAGTCGCGCCCGAACCCGTGCCACCGCCCAGCCCGGCGACGAGAAACACCAAATCCGTGTCGCGCACGATTACTTCGATCCGCTCGCGATCCACTTCCGCCGACTCGCGGCCCAACTCCGGATCACCACCCGCACTCAAGCCGCGCGTCTTGCTCGTGCCGAGCAACAATTTTTCCGCCACCGGCGAGGCACTCAGCGCTTTCAAATCGGTGTTGATGATCGCCAATTGCAAGCGGTCGAGATTCTCGCTCTTCAACCGGTCCACCGCATTCGAGCCGCCGCCGCCGACGCCGATCAACTTGATCCTGACGTCGTGATCGGAGCAATTTTCCATGGAAATTTCAGAAGTATGCATG
>JAUXXD010000139.1 GCA_030681265.1 Candidatus Didemnitutus sp.
CACCAACTAACCGCTGCCATTCCGTCTTCGCGACCGCCGCGTGCTTTCGGGCCCGCGGCGGTTTTTTCTCCCAACGCCGCCGCTCGCCGGGCCTTTGGCGGCTTCACTTCAGTTAAACATTCACTAGAACCACGCCACCCATGAATCGTCGCTGGCTCACCGCCGCCGCCCTTGCGCTGCTCCTCGCCGGCCTGCTGGTCGTCGCGCTGTCATTCCGTGCGCCGTCGCGCGACAGTTCCGCCGCGTCGGTGCCGCCGGCCACCACGGCGCGCGTCGATTCTGCTCGGGCTGCGTCCGCCGCCACGACAGCAGCGTCGTCGGCCGCGTCTGCTCGTGTGCCGTCGGCGCTGGCGGAGGAATTGGCGCGCGTGCTGGCGATCGCGAATCCGGACGAGCGCTTTCGTCAGCTCGACGCGCTTTGGCGGCAATGGTTCGCGCGGGATCGCGACGGAGTAATCGCCGCCATCGCCGGACTGCCGCCGGGGAGCGAACGCGCGCAAGCCCTGCTCTTCGCGTTGCTGGAACTGGCGTCGACCGACCCCGACCGCGCGCTCGACCTCGCGTTGCAACACGCGCGCAGCGCGCAGGACGCCGATGTTTTCTCGGCGCTTTTCGATTTGTTTGCCCAACAGGATCCCGTGCTCGCGCGGGCGCGACTCGCGCGCGTGCCGCCGGGGCCGGGCTACGAGGCGGCGTGGCGGGCGAGCGCCGATGCGTTTGCGCGCACGGACCTCGCCGGTGCGCTGCGCTGGGCGAAGGAGTTGCCGCAAGGCCCGGCGCGTTCGTTCGCGATCGAGACGGCGCTCTACTCACTCGCGGCGCAGGATCCTTATGCGGCGTTTGAAACGGCTTTCACGGAACTGTCGGCGGAGGCGCGCGACCGGAGTCTTTACCAAGCGCTGATGCAAATCATCCCGCACGATCCGGCAGGAGCGGCGTCGCTCATCGTCGGAATGCCCGCTTCCCCGTCGCGCGAACTGGCCGTGGCGGCAGCGTCGCGCGCGTGGGCGGCGGACGCGCCGGACCGGGCGCTCGCGTGGGTGGCGACGTTGACGGGCGAGTCGTCGGCCTCGGCGGCGATTGCGGTCGCCAATGTGTTGGAAATTTGGGCGATGACCGACGCGGTGCGCGCGCAGGCGGCGTTGGTGGCGTTGCCGGAAGGAGAGCAGCGCGCTGCGGCCGCCGAACGGATGGCCGTCGTGCTCGCGCGCGAATCGCCGATGCAAGCGCTCGAATGGGCGGTGTCGTTGCCGGACGGACTCACGCAGGACCGCGCGCTTGCCGGTGTGGTGACGATGTGGGCACGGCAGGATGCGGCGGCCGCGGCGGCGTGGACGATGGCGAGCGCGCCCGGACCGGAGCGCGGCGCGTTGTTGGCCGAAGTGGTTTCGAACTGGGCGTTGCAGGACGTGACGGCGGCGCAGCGCTACGTCGGCGGATTGACGGATGCGGCGGCGCAGACGAGTGCGGCGATGGTGCTGGTTTCCACCTTGGTGCGCGGGAATCCGACGGCGGCGATGGCGTGGGCGGAAAATCTGGCGAACGCGACGGTGCGCAACGACGTGCTCCGCGCCGCCTATCGGGAGTGGTTGGCCGACGATCCGGTCGCCGCGCGGGCGTGGGCGGCGGCGCGTCCCGGATTTGCTCCGGGCAAATAGCGCGGGGGGGCGGTGGCGTGGAGCCAGCGGCGTCACGCCACACTTGCCATCGGGCCGCGCTGCGACATTCCAGAATCACGAGTTATGTCCTGTTGCGTTCTCCAATTGCCATGAAATGTCTCGGCCTCATCGGTGGGATCGGCTGGGAGTCGACTGCCCGCTACTATCGCTTGATCAACGAGTCGGTGCGGAGCCATTACGGCAGTTTGTATTCCGCGCGGCTGTTGATCAATAGCCTCGAATTTCAAGCGCTCGATTCGTTGGTGAAAGAGAATCGCTGGAACGACGCTGGGGCCGTGCTCGCGGAGGCGGCACAGACGTTGGAGAAGGCGGGCGCGGAGGGCATCGTGCTTTGCTCGAATCTGATGCACTACGTGGCGGAGCACGTGGAGGCGGCGGTCGAGGTGCCGTTGCTGCATATCGGCGATGCGGTGCTGAAGGAAGTGCGCGGGGCGCGGGCGAGTCGCGTGGGGTTGCTCGGCACGCGTTTTACGTTGGAACATGATTTTCTCTTGGAGCGACCGGTGACGAAGCCGGAGTCGGGGCGCCCGCGGAAGCCGATTTCGATTTTGTTACCTGACGAAGCGGACTTCGCGGCGCTCGATCACGTGATTTATGGTGAAGTGTGTCGCGGGATCGTGCGCGAGGCATCGCGCGAGTTGGTGTTGCGGCTGTGCCAGCAACTCCGCGCTCGCGGCGCGCAAGCGATCGTGCTCGGCAGTTCGGAACTGGCGCTGTTGCTGCGCGCGGACGATTTCAACGAGCCGCTGTTCGACAGCACGGAAGTCCACGCGCTGCGTGCTGCGCGGTGGGCGATGGGCGATTGAAGGGCGCCAATGCGAGCAATGTGCGACTTTGCCGGTCGGAGCGGGGTCGTGATGGGGCCGGTTCGTCGGTATGTTTTAGCTGTTCGTGATGAGCGAAATGAGGCAGGGAATATTTCTGCAACTTCGCGCCCTCGGGCGGTGTTTTTAGGGTGAATGACGGACCTCCAGTGCAAACCAACCCCCAGGGGATGACGAACCCCACCGACTTCACCACTTTCATGCGAAATTATCAGGACATGGTCTATTCCACCGCGGCGCGCATCGTGCGAAACGAGGCGCAGGCGGAGGACATTTCGCAAGACGTGTTCCTGAAGGCGCATGAACATTGGGACAAACTGCAGGGCAGCCCGACCGCGGGCGGCTGGCTCAAAACCGTGGCGACCAATCTCTCCATCAACCACGTGCAACGCTACAAGAAGCGCTGGAGCTTCTTCTCCGATCTCGTGCACCGCAGCGACGAGGGCGAACGCGAAGTCGAGTTCGCCGCGCCCGAGACATTCTTCGACGGCGTCGATTCCACCGAGCGCCGCGAGTGGCTCGCGCGCGCGCTGGCTGAGCTACCCGATCATCAACGCGTGCCGCTGGTGCTGTTTCACTTCGAAGACATGCCCTACGAAGACATCGCACGGAAACTCGGCGTGTCCCTTTCCAAAATCAAAACCGACATTCTCCGCGGTCGCGAAGCCCTCGCCAAGGTCCTCGCCCGCAGCGGTTCCACCCACGAACAATTCGCCCTCTAAGGAGCCATCATGAAACCCATGAACGAAAAAGAGCTCGAGCAATTCATCCACACGCAACTGCGCGCCTTGCCGCTGCGCCGCGCCCCGCGCACCCTCGAAAATCGCGTGCTCGCCGCGATCGAACAGCGCGCCGCCATCGCGTGGTGGCACAAGAGCTGGAATTTCTGGCCGACGCCGGTGCGCGCGATCTTCGCCGCGCTCATGACGCTCCTCGCCGGCTCCGTCATGGCCGGAGCCTACGCGCTCACGGCCGGAGCCGACACGTCAGCCGCACTCGCCGCCGTCGGCGATAAACTCTCGGTCGTCGTCAAACTTTACCACGCCGCTGCGTGGGTCGCCGACTACGTCAGCTTCCTCATCGGCAGCATTCCTCCGCTCTGGCTCTACGGTGGCCTCGCTTTCGCGGCCATCATGTATGCCGCCCTTTTCGGCCTCGGCGCCGCCGCCTACCGCACCCTTTACCGCTCCAACTGATTTTTTATGAACCAGCCTCGCCTCTCTCTTCTTTCCCTTCTCGGGCTCGCGTTCGCGTTCGCACTTTTGCCCGCGCTCTCCGCGCAGGAATCTCCACCCGCGCCAAGCACACCGGAAAAAACTGCCGCGCCCGCTGTTGCCGTCGAAACCACCGCGCCGGAAGTCGTCACCGATGAAACGGCCGCCTTCGACACCACGGTGCCGTCCGACGACTCCTTGCGCGAACTCGGCGCGACGACAGAAAGCACGCCCAAGGAAAAAACGAAGCGCACCCGGCGCAGTTCGACTTCTGCCTCGCGCCAACATGAAGGTCCTCCCTTCGGCAGCCATCGCGTATCCGCCGGTAAGACGCAGCGCGAAGTCGTCTCGGTGTTCGGCTCCTCGACGGTCGATGGCACGGTCACCGACGCCGCCGTTTCCATCTTCGGCAACACGCTCGTCAACGGAGCCGTGGGCGACGCCGCCGTTTCGGTGATGGGTAACACGACAGTCAATGGCACCGTGCATGATGTGGCCGTGTCCGTCCTCGGCACCACGACGGTCAACGGCAAGGTCAAGGGCAGCGTCGTCGCCGTCCTCGGCAACGTCGTGCTCGGGCCGAACGCGGAAGTGGGCGAAGAAGTCGTGGCCGTCCTCGGCAAGATCAAGCGCGCCGACACCAGCATCGTGCACGGCGGCGTGCAACAGATCGGCGGGTTCGGCCCATTCGGTGATCTCGCCTGGCTGCGCGCGTGGGTGACGAAGTGCCTGTTCCTCGGCCGTCCGCTCGGCTTCGGGGAAAACCTCGGCTGGACGTGGCTGATCGCGGGCGGGTTCCTGCTCTTTTACCTGCTGCTCGCCTTGCTCTTTCCGCGCGCGATCAACCGCACCGTGGAAGTGCTGGAACAGCGTCCGGGCCGCACGCTGCTCGCCGCGCTCCTCTCCGCGCTGTTGGCGCCCGTGCTGTTTGTCATCCTCGCGATTACCGGCATCGGCTTGTTGCTCATTCCGTTTCTTGCGGCCGGGCTGTTTTTCGGTGCGCTCTTTGGCCGCGCCGCCGTCTGCGCGTGGCTTGGCCGCCGCATCACGTCGCTCTTCGGCGACAGTCAGATGCGCCACGTCACGATCGAAGTGCTCTTCGGCGGCGTGATGGTCGCGCTGCTCTACACCGTGCCGTTCCTTGGCGGTTTGCTGTGGAAGCTCTTCGGCATCCTCGGTCTCGGTATGGTCGTATATGCGTTGATTCTCGGCATGAAAAGTGATCGGCCGGCCGCGCCCGCGACTCCTGCGCCCGCTCCCGGAGCGCCCATGGCCGCGACGGCGGGCTTTGCTGCCGCGGAGCAGAGTGCGCCTCCGCCGGTCGTCGAACCAGGCTCCGCTAGCGCGGGCTTTGGCGCTGTGACGCCTCCCGTTTACGGCGCTCCCGTTAGCAGTGCGCCTCTCGCCGGTGCGATTTCCGCGGCGACGTTGCCGCGCGCGGGTTTCTGGATTCGCACGGCATCGGCGCTGCTGGATTTTCTCATCATCGGTTTGGCCGTGGGCTTCCTCGGCGGTATGATTCACTTCAACGGGCCCGGCTTCCTCTTCCTTGCGATGGCGACTTACAGCGCCGTGATGTGGAAACACAAGGGCACCACGATCGGTGGCGTGATCTGCGGCCTCAAGGTCGTGCGCCTCGACGACCGCCCCATCGACTGGAGCGTCGCCATCATCCGCGCGCTGACCGGCTTCCTCTCGTTCTGCGTGGCGGGACTCGGCTTCATCTGGGTCGCGTTCGATGACGACAAGCAATCGTGGCACGACAAAGTCGCGGGCACCACGATCGTCAAAGTGCCAAAGGGCACGTCGCTGCTTTGAAAAAGCTGAACAGCGAGCGGTAGCAGAGAGCCGATTCCGACTGCAAATTACAGGGCCGACGCTGTCGGCCCTTTTTATTGGACAGAAGTTGAGGTTGAGCCGTTCGCGGCGCACTGCTTACTGCTACGCAATGAAAGCACTGGTCGGAATCATCATGGGCAGCACGTCGGACTGGGAGACGATGCAACACGCCGCGGAACAGCTGACGGCGCTCGGCGTGCCGTTTGAGAAGCGCGTCGTCAGTGCGCATCGCACGCCGAAGCTGATGGTCGCCTACGCCGAGTCGGCGGAGAAGCGCGGCTTGAAAACCATCATTGCGGGCGCGGGTGGCGCGGCGCATTTGCCCGGCATGGTGGCCTCGCTCACCACTTTGCCCGTGCTCGGTGTGCCGGTGGAGTCGAAGGCGTTGAAGGGAATCGACTCGCTCCTTTCAATTGCGCAAATGCCGGCCGGCGTGCCCGTGGCGACGTTTGCCATTGGAAAACCCGGCGCGATCAACGCCGCGCTTTTCGCAGCGTCATTGCTCGCGCAAAGCGATGTGAAGACGCGCCGCGCGTGGGAAAAATTCCGCACGACGCAGACCAAGAAAATCCTGAAAGCGAAACTGCCGTGAGAGAACCGTCCCTACTCCCCGGAAAAACCATCGGTGTGCT
>JAUXXD010000141.1 GCA_030681265.1 Candidatus Didemnitutus sp.
ATAGCCATGCCCTCCAGCCTTGCCGCCACGCCGACCACCCACCATCTTCGCTCCACCGTGACGCCCGCTCACCCCATCACCCCAGCCACCCTGCGCCGCGCAGCGGCTTGGTTCATCCACAAGTTGGAGAAAATGCCCAGCGAGAAAAACGGGCGTGTCAGCGAACGGCAGTTCAACAGGTAGAAGATCTCGACCATCACGATCACGTTCACCACCACGGTGCGCGCTTCGGGCAGCGAGGCCCCGGCGCGGCGCTCGATGACGAACAACGCAAAAGCCCCGACGACCATCACGCCCGAGACGAGCACAATGCGCCACAACAGCTCCGCCGTGAGAATCGGCTGCGCGGGTTCGCGCGGCGGACGGGACATGATGCCCGCCTCCTTCGGCTCGAACACCAGCATCAGACCCAGAAGCAACGCCGTGCCCATGTTCACCCACAGCAGTTGCACGGGCAGGATCGGCAGCGACGTTCCCAGCAGAACCGACGCGAGAATCAGCAACCCCTCGCCGCCGTTGGTCGGCATGGTCCAGGCGATGAACTTGGTCAGGTTGTCAAACACGTTGCGCCCTTCCTCGACGGCCGCTTCGATGGAGGCAAAGTTGTCGTCGGTCAGGATCATGTCCGCGGCGCCTTTGGAGACATCCGTGCCGGTGATGCCCATCGCTACGCCAATGTCGGCTTGCTTGAGTGCGGGGGCGTCGTTCACCCCGTCGCCGGTCATGGCGACGATGTGGCCGCGGCTTTGCAGCGCGCGCACGAGCCGCAGCTTCTGCTCTGGAGCGACGCGCGCAAACACCGCCGCGCGCTCGGCCGTGGCCGGCAATTGGTCGTCGGGAATTTCCTCCAACTCGCGCCCGGTGATGGCCACGGGTTGGCCCTCACTGCCCTTGCCACCGCGCAGGCCGAGTTGCTGGCCAATGGCAACCGCTGTGCCTTTGTGGTCGCCGGTGATCATCTTCACTTCGATGCCGGCGCTCTGACAATCGGCCACGGCGCGGATTGCCTCGGCGCGGGGCGGGTCAATCATACCCTGTAATCCGAGCAGGGTGAGGCCGCCCGCGACGTCGTCATGTGTGAGCTTCGCGAGGTCGGCTGGCGCGCGGCGGCGCGCGAACGCCAGCACGCGCAATCCCTGCGCGGTCATCTCGTCCACCGCCCGGTTGACGGCGCCCGCATCGAGCGGGGATTCCTGGCCGGCGGCATCGAGCACCTTGTCGCAACGTTCCAGCAGGCGTTCGACCGAACCTTTCTTGTAAATCACCTGGTCGGCGGCGGCGCGGTGGAGCGTGGCCATGAACATGTGCTCGGACTCGAAGGGGATCACGTCCGCGCGCGGCAGACGCTCGGAGGTTTCCTTGCTCTCCAGCCCGGCCTTTTGCGCCGCGACGATGAGCGCCGCCTCGGTGGGATCGCCTTCGACCTTGAGACGACCCTCGGTGCGGACCAGTTGGGAATCATTGCACAACAGACCGGCCAGCAGGGTTTCGTTGAGTGCAGGGTGTTCTTTCCCCTCCACCTTCTGGCCGTCCCGCTGGATTTCGCCGTTCGGCTCGTAGCCGCCGCCGGTGACTTCAAAGGCATGTCCGCCGGCCCAGATGCGGCTCACGGTCATCTGGTTTTCCGTGAGCGTGCCGGTCTTGTCCGAGCAAATCACCGTGGTGCTGCCGAGAGTTTCCACCGCCGGCATCTTGCGGATGATGGCGTTGCGTTTGGCCATGCGCGCGACCCCGATGGCTAGCGTGATGGTTACGGCGGCGGGCAGGCCCTCGGGAATCGCGCCGACAGCCAGCGCGACTGCCGCCATGAACATGTCCGCCGCCGATTCCCCGCGCAGCACCCCGACGAGAAACGTGAGCGCCGCCAGCCCGAGAATAACGTAGAGCAACAGCCGGCTGAATTCGGCAATCTTGCGCGTAAGCGGCGTGGAGAGGTCCACGGCTTCATGGATCATCGTGGCGATGCGGCCCATCTCGGTGCGGTCGCCAGTAGCGAAGACCACGCCCTCGGCCTGGCCATACGTCACCAACGTTCCGGCGAAGCCGAGGTTCTTCCGGTCGCCTAGCACGGTGTCGGCGGGCAACGGTTGGGCGTTCTTTTGCGTGGGGACGGATTCCCCGGTCAGCGCGGCCTCCTCGACTTGCAGGCTGCGGACCTCGAAAAAACGCAGGTCGGCGGGCACGCTGTCGCCGGATTGCAGCAGCACCACGTCGCCGGGGACGAGCTCGGCGGAAGGCACGCGTTGTTTGCGGCCGTCACGCCGCACGGTGGCCTCGGTGCGGACCATTTTGGCGAGAGCCTCGATGGCTTTCTCCGCCTTGGATTCCTGAATGAAACCGACGACGGCGTTGATGAACACGACGCCGAAGATGACCGCCGCGTCCACCCATTCGCCCAGCAACGCCGAGACGACAGTGGCGGCGAGCAGGATATACACGAGCGCCTGGTTGAATTGCTGGAGGAACTTCACCCACGCGGGCGTGCCACGCCGCGCGGTCATCTGATTCAAACCGAATTCGGTCTGGCGTCGTTTCACTTCGTTGGCGGAAAGGCCCTGCGCGAAGTTTACGTCCAATCGACCGGCGGTTTCAGCGGCGTCAACTTGATGCCAGATGGCTTCATGGAGTTTCTTCATCGTCGTGTTTCCAGTTAGCGTAACTTCGCCACTTTCAGGATCAACGCCCAATCATTTCACCTCTGTTCCTCGCCCGGAGGATCGAACGCACGGCGGCCTGTGTTCGCAATGCGAGTGCGAGGAAATTATCCCACGCCGAGAAGCGTCGGCTCTATACCGGAATTCAGCGGGGGAACGCGTGTCTGTGGCGGAGTGCGGTGCTGGCGGTGGGTTGCGGCGAAAGCGCGTTGGGTCAACGCGCTCCACCTGTGTGGCGGCGGGTCGTTGGGCTTGGTCAATAAAAAGCGCGCCGGAGTGGGCGCGCTGGGGGACGGGGGAGGTCGTCGGACTTTAGTTGTTGCCGGATTTGGCGTCGGGCTTGGCGTCGGTTTTTTTCTCGGCGGCCGGATCGTCTTTCGCGGCGTTCTTGAATTCCTTGATCGATTGGCCGAGGCCTTTCGCAAGCGAGGGAAGTTTCGAGCCGCCGAAGAGCAGCAGGAGAATCACCAGGACGATGATTAGCTCGGTGGGACCGACGCCCATGATGGCGAAGTGCGAGACGTTCACGAAGGACATGTTGGGAGGAGGCTAGTTTTTGACCGAAGTGAGTAAAGGCGCAAAACGACGCGCGCTGCTTAGCGTGGCGCGGGCGGGAGGTTGCCGAGGAACGGAGGAAGGGACGGACGGACGGCTCCCGGGGAGCCTTGCTTGATGAATTGCGGTGGGATCGCCGGTGGCTTCTTGAGCAGGTTTTGCGGGTTGTCGATTTGCTCGGCGTCGAAGAAGCCGTGGAGTTGGCGGATGCGCGTCGGGTGACGCATTTTGCGCAAGGCTTTGGCTTCGATCTGGCGGATGCGCTCGCGGGTGACTTTGAATTGCTTGCCAACTTCTTCGAGCGTGCGGCTGTAGCCGTCGACGAGGCCGAAGCGGAGGGTGAGCACGCGGCGTTCGCGTTCGGTGAGGGAGTCGAGCACGTCCATGATTTTTTCGCGGAGGAGCGAGAAGGCGGTCATGTCGTAGGGATTTTCGGCGGCCTGGTCTTCGATGAAATCGCCGAAGGAGGTGTCGTCGCCGTCGCCGACGGGAGATTGGAGCGAGATGGGTTGTTGCGCCATCTTCATGATCTGCTGCACGCGCTCGACGGGCAGATTCATTTCATCGGCGACTTCTTCGGGGGTCGGCTCGTGGCCGAATTCCTGGAGGAGTTGCTTTTGCACCTGCATGACCTTGTTCAAGGTCTCTATCATGTGCACCGGGATGCGGATGGTGCGGGCTTGGTCGGCGATGGAGCGGGTGATCGCCTGGCGAATCCACCATGTGGCGTAGGTGGAGAATTTGTAGCCGCGGCGGTATTCGAATTTCTCGACGGCTTTCATCAGGCCCATGTTGCCCTCCTGAATGAGGTCGAGGAAGGAGAGCCCGCGGTTGGTGTATTTTTTCGCGATGGAGATCACGAGGCGCAAGTTGGCCTCGACCATCTCGGTCTTGGCTTGGTGAGCTTCGCGGATGAATTTACGGCCGGTCTTGAGCGATTCGGAGAGGGCTTCAGGGGTGAGGCGTAGATCGGCTTCAAGGGCTTTGAGGCGCAGGTTAACCGCGCGGACGTCGATCGTGGCGTCCTTCTTCGATTTCGGGTGCTTGGCGCGGTAGAGTTCGTGGTTGCACTTTTCGAGTTCGGCGATCTTCGGCGCGAACTCGATGAGGAAGTCCTCGAACACCTTCAGTTTGAAGAAGAATTTGACGTAGTTGGCGCGCAGGACGGTGTCGCGCTTCTTGAAGCGGATCATCGCGTTCTTGACGGCTTTCTCGTCCTTGGCCTTGTGGGCGTCGAGCCAGGCTTCGGTGGCGGCGGTGTCGTTGTCGCGCGTGCTGGAGACGAGTTTTTCGAGATTCTTGAAATAGATTTCGCGGCTCTCGATTTTCTTGTCGATGACGAGGCGGTCGAAGCGCTCGGTGCGGAGAATGAGTTTTTCGCCGAGGTCGGCGAGGTGCTTGCCGACGGGGCCGATGACGAAGAGGGCGGCTTGGGCGTTGCTCTCGGCGTTCTCGATGCGTTTGGAAATTTCGACTTCCTGTTCGCGGGTCAGCAGCGGGACCTGGCCCATCTGCTTGAGATACATGCGGACCGGATCGTCGAGGATGTCGTTGTTCGACGTGCGGGATTCCTCTTCCTCGGCTTCTTCCTGGCGGGCTTTGTAGCCTTCGACTTCCTCGGGATCGAGAATGTCGATTTCGAGGTTTTGCAGGATGGAGATGACGTTCTCGATGTCCTCGGGATTATCAACGGACTCGGGGAGCGCTTCGTTGATGTCGGCGTAAGTGAGGTAGCCTTGCTCCTTGGAGAGGCGGATGAGGTGACGAATCTTGTCGTTGAGATCGCCGGAAAGCGTTTCGAGGCCTTTGCCCTTGAGATCCTTCGTGGCGGCGGCGGCGGCGGC
>JAUXXD010000164.1 GCA_030681265.1 Candidatus Didemnitutus sp.
CGCGGGGATTGGCAACGTGCATGCGTTACTCGATTCGCGCCTCGATGCGGGACGGCCGTTTGATGGCGCATCGCTCGACGGGGTGCGGCGTTTGATCGAGTGGCTGCAAGAAACTTTGATCGGCCTGAAGGCAGGCGTGGGCCCCGTGCCCTTCGTCGCCGATCTCGCCGCCCCGGCATCCGCCGAGTCCGCCCACGCCGCCCAAGGCTCGTCAGTCCCGTGGGGCGATCAGTTGCTCGAACTCAACCTCGCCGAAAATAAGGAGATTCTCGGCGAGTTTTATGCAGAAGCGGTGGAGCATCTGCAGCAAATCGAAGCGGCTTTATTGACGCTCGATCAGCAGCCGGATCACCCGGAGGCACTCAGCGCGATTTTTCGTTCATTTCACACGATCAAGGGCAACGCCGGCTTCCTCGGCCTCGTGCCGATGCATGTGTTGGCGCACGAAGTTGAGTCGCTCCTCGATCTCGCCCGCAACAACCAGCTCCGCCTCACGCCGCCGATCATCACCGAAATTCTGCACAGCCGCGACGCGTTGCAGGCCCTCACTCAGCAAATCGCCAAGGCGCTGGAACGCGGCCAAATCCCGCAAACCGTCGTGCCGGTCAGTCACTTGATTCAAGCGGTCAAAGCCTTCACCAAGGGCGCCCCGGCCCCGGTTTCCGCGCCTGCGCCAATGCCCCCGCCGATTCTAGCGGCTGACTTTTTCGCGCCACCGCCACCAGTCGCAACGGCGAAGACTCCCGCGACTCCCGCGCCGCTGGCTGCAGTGGTGCCACTCATTCCCCCCGTGGCCTCGGTGTCGTCTGCGCCGGTCAGCGAAGCGGCAGCGTTGGCGAATCGAATCGAAGCGCAAGCGGCGCAACGTTCCAACACCAGCGGTCACACCGTGCGCGTCAGCACGGATAAATTGGACTCGTTGATGGATGTGGTCGGCGAGCTGGCCATTGTGCAAAGCCAGTTGATCGAATCCGCGCGTGCGCTGGGAGATGACCAGTCCCTGCTCCAACGCAACGTCACCCAACTTTCGCGCATCGCCAAGGAACTCCAGCACACCTCGATGTCGTTGCGGATGATTCCCGTGAAACCGACGTTCCAGAAAATGGAACGGCTCGTGCGCGACTTGGCGCGGAATTTTTCCAAGAAGGTTAATTTTCAGGTCACCGGCGAAGACACGGAGCTCGACCGCACGGTCGTTGAGGAAATCGCCGATCCACTCGTGCACATGGTGCGCAACGCGCTCGACCACGGCTTGGAATCGTCGTCCGACCGCGTCGCGGCGGGTAAGCCCGAACAAGGCACGGTGCACCTGCGCGCCTACCACCAAGGCAGCAATATCGTGATCGAGTTGAAAGATGACGGTCGCGGCATCGATCCCGAAAAAATCCTTAAGAAGGCGGTGGAGAAAGGTATCGTCTCCGAGCACGTCAAACTGACGACTGAGGAAATTTTTGCGCTGCTGTTCGCGCCGGGATTTTCCACGGCCGAAAATATAACCGCCTTCTCCGGCCGCGGCGTCGGCATGGATGTGGTGAAGCGCAACATCGATAAATTGCGCGGTAAAATAGAAATTGAATCCGTCGTGGGCACCGGCTCCACCTTCCGCATCAAGTTGCCGTTAACAATGGCGATCATCGACGGCTTGGTGGTGCGCGTCGGCCTGGAGAAATTTATCCTGCCGAGCACCTCCGTGCAAATGGCGCTGCGCCCCACGCGTGAGGCGATCAGCACGGTGCACGGTTCAGGCGAAGTGCTTGAACTGCGCGGACGGATTCTTCCGTTGCATCGCTTGCATCGACGGTTCGGCATCCCGGCCGATTCCGATGTGCCGTGGGAAGGTATCGTTGTCATCGTCGAACACGCCGGCCGGGTCTCGGCACTCCTAGTTGACGAAATGGTCAGCAAACAGGAAGTCGTCATCAAGAATCTCGGCGCCTTCATGCAGGGCCTGCCCGGCATCTCCGGCGCGGCCATTCTCGGCGACGGCCATATTGCCCTCATTCTCGATCCCGCCTCGCTGCTGCATGCCGCCTAACTCCCGCCCTGATGAACTCTCCGCTTCCGCCCACCCTCAGCCAAGTTTGCGCCGCGGCGCTCCGTCTGCCCTGTTCGCCCTCACTGTTGCCGCGACTGGCGCAGGCACTGCAAAGCGACGAGAGCTCGGCCACCGAAATCGAACAACTCATCTCGCTCGATTCGTCGCTGGCAGCGGCGACGTTGCGCTTGGCCAATTCCGCGACGTTCTCGCGCGGCACGATTGATACCGTCGAAGCCGCTGTTTTTCGTTTGGGCGCCAAGGAAATTTATCGACTCGCCGCGCTCGTGCTCGTCAGCCGTTGGGAAACGCCGAGCATCGCCGCGCTGGGTTGGGAGCCAGGTGATTTCTGCCGCAAAGCGTTGTGCACGGCGATCGCCGCCGAAGTCTTGGCCACCACCACTGAGCGACTGGATCCGCAATTGGCTTACACGGCCGGACTCGTTTGCGATTTGGGGAAGTTGGCACTGTCGCACAGTTGCGGCGAATTCTACGGCACTATCCGCGCCGAGCGGGAGCGTCTCCATTGCACGTGGGAGCAAGCGGAACATGCCGTGCTGGGCTACCACCACGCCGAGGTCACCAGCGGTCTACTGCGCGCGTGGAATTTTCCGGCGATTTTCACCGCGATGGCAGAATTCATGACGCGTCCATCCGAGGCGCCGTCCGATACCATGCCACTGCTCTCTCACCTACATGCGGCGAAATATCTCGCGACGGCGATGGGGCCGGGGGCAAATGACGACAGCCTGCTCACCAACGTCCATGGTGCATTCCTGCGCGAGTGGGGCTTCACGGCGGAGTTGCTCGATGCCGCGATGCCGACGTTGTTGGAGCGCGCGGCGGAACGCTTGGGGGAGAATCTCACCCACGGTTTAATCAAGGTTGGCTGAGCGCACTTAGTGTCCGGCCCAGAGTTGGGCGAGATGCACCAATGTCTCGGTGGATTTCTCCATATCCTGGAGCGTCACCCATTCGCGCTGGCTGTGCACTTCGTGCATACCGGTGAAAAGATTGGGCGTCGGCACACCGCGTTGCGTGAGATTCGATCCATCCGTGCCACCGCGGATTGGTTGCGAAAATGGAGTGAGTCCCGCGCGCCGCGCCGCCTCGTTCGCCAACTCGACCGGACGCATATCGTCTTCCAGCCAGTAACGCATGTTGCGGTATTGTTCGGTGAAGGTGAGGTCGAACCGCGCGCGCGGTTCGGCTTGCTGCAACTCCGTGACGATTCCGCGCAAGGTCTCGTGATGCCGCGCGAGCCCGTCGCGTTCGAAATCGCGCAAGATCAGTCGCACAGTCGCGTGCTCGGCGGAGCCGTGGCAATCGACCGGATGAATAAAGCCCGCACGATCGGAGGTGCGCTCGGGTGAGTGCGTCATCGGCAGCGCCGCGAGAAATTGGCCCGCGAGGCGGAGCGCGTTGACCATGACATCCTTCGCCCAACCGGGATGCGCCGCGATGCCGTCAATTTCCAATTTCGCCGCGTCGGCGCTGAACGTCTCAAAACAAATCTCGCCGCGAGCACTGCCATCGAGCGTGTAGGCGGTGGTGGCTCCGAGTTGCGCGAGATCCAGTTTCGCCATGCCGCGCGCAATTTCCTCGTCGGGATTAAAACAGAGTCGAATCGGCCCGTGTTTGATTTCGGGATGCTGCAACAAGTAGTCCGCCGCAGTCATGATGATGGCGATGCCAGCCTTGTCGTCGGCGCCGAGCAGCGTCGTGCCACTCGCGGTGATCACGTCTTGCCCGACCGCGGCGCGCAAACCGGGAATCGTGTCCACGGTCAGGATTTGACTGGGATCGTCGGGTAACACAATCGGCCCGCCATCGTAGGCGCGGTGCACCAGCGGCGTCGCGTTGCCCGGCAGGTTGGGCGCGGTATCGACATGCGCGCACCATGCGATTGTCGGCACCGCTGTTGCGACGGTCGCGGGAATCGTCGCGAGCACATAACCATGTTCGGTCAGGCAGACGTCAGCGGCGCCGATGGCCTGCAACTCCCGCTCGAGCAAACGCAGCAAATCCCACTGCCCGGGTGAGCTCGGCGTGGTGGATGAATCGGGATCGGCGCGCGTTTCAATTTGCACGTAGCGCAGAAAACGGGCGAGCAAGTCAGCGGAATCGATTGGCATCGCCCTTAACTAGCGCCGTCGCCCGCGCGACGCCAACGCGGAATTTACCGGTGCGTTGCGTCTATTTCAACCAAGCGGGCAATTGATCGATCTGCAGATCGAAGACCCACGGTCCCAACAGCAACACGATCCCGATAATCACGGGCACGAGCAGCACGTTGAGCACGATGCCGGCCTTCGCCATTTGCGGGAGGGTGACCTGTCCGCTGCCGAAGACGATGGCGTTGGGCGGCGTGCCCACCGGCATCATGTAAGAGCAATTTGCGGCGAGCGCGGTCGGAATGAGAAACAGCAATGGATTCTGTCCGAGGCTGAGAGCGATGGCTCCCACGATAGGCAGAAATGTCGCGGCGGTCGCCGTGTTGCTCGTTAATTCCGTTAACATCAAGATGCCAAAACACACGGCGCACAACGTCACGATCATGGGCATGCCTTCGAGCGCACCGCTCAGACTACCGAGATAACGCGAAAGGCCGTGCCGCTCGATGTTGCCGGCGAGACTCAGGCCGCCGCCGAACAACAGCAGCACTTCCCACGGCAGCGATTTCGTCGTCGCCCAATCCATCGCAAATTCGCCGCGCCGCCAATTGACCGGAATAGAAAACAGCAGCAGCGCGCCCGTCATCGCGATGGTGGTATCGGAGAGCAGCGGTAATTTCTTCGCGAGCAACGGCTGAAGCATCCATCCGAGCGCGGTGAGCACAAAGACGAGGGTGACGATTTTTTCGCCGCGGGAAAACGGCCCCAACCGCGCCTTTTCCTCGCGAATCAGCGCAGCCATGCCGGGCACTTCATCGCCGTCGAGGCGGAACGACACGCGCGTCAGCACAAAGTATACAGCGGGCAAGGTGATCAACATCACCGGCACGCCGAGCAACATCCATTGTCCGAAGCCGATTTCGAATTGGTAAACCTCCTTGAGATAACCCGCGAGCAGCGCGTTCGGCGGCGTGCCGATCAGCGTCGCCATGCCACCGGAGGTGGCACCGTAGGCGACGGAAAGGAGGAGCGCGGTTGAGAATTGTTTTTGCGTGGCATCGGCCGAGGCGGGCAGCAACTGCACCACCGACAACGCAATCGGCAGCATCATCAACGCCGTCGCCGTGTTGCTCACCCACATGCTGACGAGCGCGGAGGCGAGGAGAAAGCCCGCGACAATGCGCGACGGTTTGGTGCCCATGAATGCGATCAAATTGATCGCCACGCGTCGGTGCAGATTCCACTTCTGCATCGCGAGCGCGATGATGAAACCGCCGAAAAACAAATAGATGATCGGATTCGCAAATGGCGCCGCCGTCTCGCGAATATCGCCTAAGTGCAGCGCGGGAAACAACACGAGCGGCACCATAGCGGTGATGGGAATCGGCACCGATTCCGAGATCCACCACACGGCCATCAACAGCGCTGCACCCGCTGTGTGCCAACCGGCGACACTCAGTCCCTCAGGCGGGCCGACCAATAAAGTGAAAAGCAGCGCGCCCGGTCCGAGAATCCAACCCGACCATTGGCGGAGTCCGTAGGCGGAGGGGTGTTCGGTCGCTTCTTTGACTGCTTCGTGAACTGAGCCGTGGGGTAGGGTAGCCATCGCGTAGCGAGAGCGAATCGAGTTCACGCGCCAACGCCAAGTTTTTCACACTCGGTTTGGCAACAACGTCTACGTCGCGCGGCGGCGTAGAAATGCGTAATGCACCGCGTCAGGCCGCACTCGCCGGGGCGACCGCTTTGGCGTCGGCGGGTAGCTTGACCCACCACGCGAAGAGCGCCGCCGTGCCGAACATGATCAAGCTGTAGGCCACAGCCGGAATCGAAATTGCTGAACTGCCCAGCACGTTGAGCGCGACGAAAATTGCCAGCGTGCCGTTGTGGATGCCGATTTCCATCGCGATGGCGATGGCTTGGCGCTTGGGCAAGCGAAGGGCCAGGGGCAGCACATATCCGGTGGCGAGGCTGAGGACATTGAACAGCAAGCAAGCAATACCCACGGCGGCAAAATAGCCCGGCAGCCGTTCCCACTCCTGCGCCATCGCCGCGCCGATTACGCCAACCAGCACCAGCACCGAGAGTCCGCGAATCGGACGATCCATGCGCGCCGCAAAAGTCGGCGCGCGGCGGCGCAGCAACATGCCCAGAAATACGGGCACGAGAATAATGACGCCGACCTCGATTACTTTTTTGACCGGCGGCGGCACGTAATTGCCCGCGCCCATAAAGTGTTCGAGTGAAAGATTGAGAATGAGCGGCAACGAGATGAGGCAAAGCAGGCTGTTCGTCGCGGTGAGCGTGATGTTCAACGCCACGTCGCCTTTCGCGAGGTGACTGTAGATGTTGGCGGT
>JAUXXD010000170.1 GCA_030681265.1 Candidatus Didemnitutus sp.
AACATCGACGGGACGCCGTTGCCCAACGAAACCGGTCTCGGCTCCGAAGCGGGGGTCAAAATCAACTTCCTCGAGGACAAGCTCAGTATGTCCGTGACCGCGTTCGACATCGAACGCGAAAACATTGCCCGCGAAACCACCTTCACTGATCCGCTCACGTTTCTTACTGAGCGCGTCGTGATTCTCTCTGGTCGCGAGCAAGCCCGCGGCGTCGAGATGGATTTCAACTGGCAAGCCACGGAGTCCCTCCAATTCCTCGGCGGCTACGGCAACGTCGTCGCGAAGACGTTAGAGAATAAGGAATTCCCCTTCCTCAGCAACACGACACCCCGCCGCGTGCCACGCCACAACGTCGGTCTGGCCTCACGCTACGAATTCAAATACGGCACGCTCAAAGGCCTCTACGCCACCCTCGGCATGAAATATTACAGCGAGTCGCTGGTCAACGCCGGCTCCGGCCGCATCCTGCAACCGAGTCTCGCGACCGCCGGCACACCGCTGCGCACGCTCAACGTGATCAACGGCCGCCATGGCAATGGCGCGCTTCTCTTCCCCGACCAACCGGAAAATGCCATCGTCGTGCTCCGCAGCGTCTGGAATCCTGCCACCCTCTCCGCGAGCCGTGAATCCATCCGTGTCGGCGACGGCCGCGAGCAAATCATGAACGCCGGTTACAGCGCGTGGGAAGCCTCCGTCGGCTACCGTTGGCGCGATCGCCCCCGCAAGCTCAGCCACAAGGTCCAAGTCAACGTGAAGAATCTCTTCGATACGCGTTACACTTGGGGCTCCGGCGTAGCGGCCGATCCGTTCACCGTCATCGGCACTTACTCCCTGACCTTCTAAGGCGGTTTTTCCCAGTTTGCATCCGGCCCGCTGTGGCGGGCCGGATTTTCCCCTCTCTCTTGACTATGTCAGTAATGCCCTCCTTCAGCCTCGCCGGCCGCCGCGCACTCGTCACCGGTTCGTCGCAGGGAATCGGGCTCGCCATTGCCCGCGCGCTGGCTCACGCCGGCGCCCAGCTGGTCCTCCATGGCCGCGAGACCTCGAAACTCGCCCAAGCGGTCGCCTCGTTACAGGCCGACGGTTTCACCGCCGAAGCGTGCGCCTTCGACGTGACCGACGAGGCGGCCATTGCCCAGGCGGCACCGCAACTGGGCGCGATCGACATTCTCGTCAACAACACCGGCATTCACCGCCGCGGCCCGCTCGCAACCATGTCGCTCGCCGACTGGAACACCGTGTTGCACACCAACCTCACCAGCGCCTTTCTCGTCACGCGCGCCGTCGCCCCCGGCATGATCGCGCGCCGCAGCGGCAAGGTAATCAATATCTGCTCGCTCATGAGCGAACTCGCCCGACCCACCACCGGCAATTACGCGGCCTCCAAAGGCGGGCTGAAAATGCTCACGCGCGCCATGTGCGCCGAATGGGCCCAGCACGAGGTGCAAATCAACGGCATCGCGCCTGGCTACATTCTCACTGAAATGACCCAGACCCTCGCCGCCGATCCACAATTCGACAGCTGGATCAAAAGCCGCACGCCGGCCGGTCGCTGGGGCTCGGTGAACGACCTCACTGGTGCGTGCGTCTTCCTCGCGTCACCCGCCGCCAATTTTGTTAACGGCCAGATCCTGACCATCGACGGCGGACTCAGCGCCGTCGTCTAAGCCATGTCCCACCGCGGCCACCTCGTTCTCCTCCCCCCCAATCGCGTTTGGCGCACTTATCCCGGCGGCGCCACGCTCGACCGTTTTGCGCGTAAGCCCGACCCGCAGGATTCCCACTTCGCCGAGGATTGGATCGGCTCCGTCACCCGCGCCAAGAATCCCGGGCGCGACGAAATCTACGAAGGCGTCTCGCAAGTCCAGATTGCCGGCCAGCAGCACGACTTCCGCGCGCTCGTTGAAAGCGATGCCGACTATTTTCTCGGTGCGGCGCATGTCGCCCAGCACGGACCGACGCCGCTGCTGCTGGTCAAGTTCCTCGACTCCGCGATCCGGTTGCACTTCCAGTGCCACCCCTCGCCGCAGTTCGCCCAGAAATTCCTCGATTCCCCCAGCGGCAAAACGGAAGCGTATCACATCCTCGGTGTGCGCGAAGGCGTGACGGATCCGTATTTCTACATGGGTTTCCAAAACCCGCCGACGCCCGAGCAGCTCAAGCACTGGATCGAAACGCAGGACATCGCGGCGTTGGAATCCTGTTTCGAAAAAATCCCCGTGAAGCCCGGCGACACGTTTCTCATCCCCGGCGGCTTCCCGCACGCATTGGGCGAGGGCGTCTTCATGGTCGAAATTCAGGAGCCGACCGATTTCGCCGTGCGCTACGAATTCGAGCGCGCCGGATTTGTTCTGCCAGAAGTGGCCCGCTTCATGGGCCGCGATATCGATTTCGCTCTCTCGCTGATCAATTTCAACCGCTACTCGCGCGCGTCCATCGAGCGCGACTACCGGTGCCGGCCCGCCAAGCGCCGCGCGCTCGCTTCGAATTCGTGGCAGGAAGAGTTGATCGGCCCCGACCAGACGCCGTGCTTCCGCGTCCGCAAAACGTATCTGAAAGACCGCGTGACGAAAGCGGAAGATTCTTTCTACATCGGCATCATCACCTCTGGCGTGTGCGACCTCCACGTTGGCGGCACCACGCACCGTCTCGGCTGCTACGACAAGTTTTTCTGCCCAGCAGGCCTCGGCCCGCTCACGATCGAACCGCAGCCCGACACCGAGATCCTCGAGTGTTACCCTCCTTTTTAACATGGCCCAACCCACTGCTATTTTCGCCGCAATCACTTTTCAGGAACTGCACGATTTTTTGCCCGACCAGCTGATTGATTCGGTGCGACAAATGTCGCCCGTCTTCACACACTACGACACTGGCACCGGCAGTGCCGCCGAGTTTCACCGCGCCTTGGTCGCAACCAATCCCACCGTGCTCATCGCCTGTTGGAAAACACCGGCGCTGCCCGACGTGCTGCCGTCGAATCTGCGTTACGTCTGCTACCTTGCCGGTTCGGTCAAGCGCCTCATCCAGCGCACGCACATCGAGCACGGTCTGCTCGTCTCCAACTGGGGCGGCTCGATTAGCCGCATCGTCGCCGAGTGGGCCATGTTTCACACGCTCTCCTGCTTGCGCCGCGCGACCTACTGGACACTCGCCATGCATCGCGAAGGCGCGTGGAAGGATGGCGGCACGGAAACCGCGTCGTTGTTCGGTCGCAAAGTCGGCGTGCACGGCTTCGGTCAAGTCGCACGTGAGTTCATCCGCCTCATCCAGCCGTTCAATTGCAAGGTCACCGCCTTCGCCCCCGACGTGGACGCCGAAACCGAGCGCAAATTCAACCTCAAGGCCTCCCCTTCGCTCGACGCGCTGTTTGCCGATAACGACATCGTCGTGGAACTCGCGCCACTCAACGCGCACACCGTCGGCATTGTCACAGAAAAACAACTGCGTCTGCTCAAACCGGGCAGTGTGTTCGTAAATGTCGGTCGCGGTGCGGTCGTCGATGAGGACGCGCTCCTACGCGTCGCTCAGGAAGGTAAGATCATGATCGGCCTCGACGTGTTTACGGTGGAGCCGTTGCCCGCTGATTCAGGTTTCCGCGGCTTGCCCAACGTCACGCTCACGCCGCACCTTGCCGGTCCGACCACGGATCGTCGCCGCGACGCCGGTGCCGCCGCCGTCTCTAATCTGCGCGCCTTTTGCGAAGATCGCCCGCTCGCCACGACTTCAGTCGTCACGCTGCACGCCTACGACACTTCGACTTAAGCCCGCCGCGCGTTCGCCATGCAGTCCACTCGCCCACTCCACACCGTGAATCTCCCCCCCGCATATATCCATTGGCAGGATTCGGCCCGCAAACTCCTCGAACCGCTCGCGGCGTTGATGCACCCCGGCCAAGCCGACATTCCGCTGATCGGACCACCGAGTGACCACGACGTGCAGGCGGACCGCTTAGAATCTTTTGCCCGACCGCTGTTGCTCGCCGTGCACTGGCTACAATCCGCGCCGCGCACCGAAGATGCCGCCTTCCGCACGCGGCTCGCACAGTGGTTCCGCGACGGTCTCGTCATCGGCACCAATCCCGCCAGCCCGCACTACTGGGGCCCCGACGCGAGTTACCACCAGCACCACGTCGAAATCGGTTTGCTCGCCATCGCGTTGCAAATCGCGCCCGTGCAAATTTGGGATCCGCTCTCGCCAGCGGAGAAAGACCAAGTCGCCCACTGGCTCGCGACCGCGCGCGGCAGCGGCATTGTCAACAACAACCATTACTTCATGGGAATCCACATTCTGGAATTCCTGAACAGGCACGGTTACGGACGCCCCGCCGATCTCACGATCGTCGACGAGTTTCTCAACCGTCTCGAATTCATGTATCGCGGCGGCGGTTGGTTTGAGGACGGCATCAACCAAGCCTACGATCACTACAACTCCTACGCGTTTCACTTCTACGGTTTGTGGTGGGCGCGCTTGCACGGTCAACGTGACGAAAAACGCGCCACGCGTTGGCGCGACTGGGCCAAGCTCTTCGTGCGCGACTACGAACACTTCTTCGCCGCGAGTGGCGAGCACCCCGCGTTCGGCCGTTCGATCAGTTACCGTTTCAATTGCCTCAATGTCTTTGGTCTCGTCGCGGCCGAAAACTGCACCGACCTGCCGCTCGGCCGTCTGCGCCGCCTTTGCACGCGCAATCTCGATTTCTTCCTCTCAAAACCCATCACACAATCGCAGGGCTGTCTCTCGCTCGGTTGGACGGATCATTTTGAGCCGTTGATGGAATCGTATTCCTGCGCGGGTTCGCCCTACTGGTGCGCCAAGGGTTTTGCGCCGCTGATTTTGCCGCCCGATCACCCGTTTTGGAACCATCCCGAGGAACCCCTGCTCGCAGAACGTGGTGATCACGCGCATGTCATTCCGCCCGCCGGTCTCACCGTGCGCAGCGTCGGTGGCGAAGTGGAAATCATCAACTCCGGCTCCCAAATCTCCAACGTCAACCTGCGCTACGGCGCTTGGAAATGGAGCAAGACCGCCTACCGCACCGGGACGAGCTTCACCCTCGCGTTTCCGAATCAGACCAACTGGTCGCTCGATTCCGCGCTCACACTTCTCCCCACCGGTAGCACCAGTTGCTTCGGTCGCCACTCGACGGTCGCCGTCGAAATGGACGCCGAACATTCCTTCTACAGCTACAGTCTCGGCTACAAAATCAATCAGGTTAACTGCAGCGTCGAAACCGGCGTGTGGTGGAAGGCGGGTTGGATTCTGCAACTGCACCACTACGAATGTCGCACCGCCGGCGTGTTGCGCGTGGGCGGTTATCCGCTGCCGCTCGCGACACCGCAGGCCGACGTCAGCAGCGCCGACGCCGCGGTGCTCGCCACGTTTGCGCCCGACGGTCGCGGCACGGTGTTGCAACCCTTGCACGGCTTCGCCGCCGGAGAATGGGCGAACCGCCTCGACGACTCCACGCCGCGCTCGCACATCGCCGCGCCGTATCACGCCACGCCGGTTTACCGCACGCCGTCGCTCGGCAAACCGATGGGCGAAAATGGCTTTCTCGCCGCACTCGCCTGGACCGGCACCGATCGCACCGAAGCCGCTGCGTGGCGCGTCGATTCCGGCGCCGCTGGCCGTTGGCAACTTTCCCATCCCAAACTCGGTGTTTGGACCATCGCTCACTGGGCGCTCCCCGCGCTCGCATAAACTCCCCCCGCCATGCTCCGCTACGCTTTCGCCCTCCTCAGTCTAACGCTCGCCGCTCACGCGGCTGATAAGATGGCGCGCTACGTGCCCGCCGCCGCGCCACGCACCATGGTGATTGCGGGCAAACACGACGCCTTCCGCGCCTACGCCACCACCGGGGCCGGCACCAACGCCTTCGCCCGCATCAAAGCAGACTTCGACCGCGAGTATCTCGATTATCCGTTCCCCGCCGAGCCCGTAACCTACGGCGACCCCTCGCCGAGCAAACGCACCTCCGACGTCGCCGACAAATGGCGCGACGTGCAAGACATCTGCGGCACCATTTCCGGCGTGGCCGAAGCCGCCACGCTGTGCTGGATCGTGACCGGCGAGGAAAAATATTTGGCCAAGGCCAAGGAGTTTCTCCTCAAAAGCTGCACCTGGCATCTCGCACCCGACTGGCGCAAAGGCCCCGTGCCCGGCGCAACCGACATCGAATACAACGACGAAGGTCACTTCCGCCTCTGGCGAAAACTGCCGCTCGTTTACGATCAGATCCGCGACCAACTCACGCCCGACGAAAAGAAATTTGTCCTCAACCATTTCCGAGAACGCGGCAACCGCTCGGTCGAATGGACGATGCGCACCGGCTCCATCGCCGACATCAAACGCAACTCCATCGAAGCAAAACTCTCGAGTCACCCTGTCCGCTTTATGCCGATGATGGGCCTCACCGCCCTCGCGCTTTGGGACGATTTGCCCGAAGCCCGCCAGTGGTGGGATTTCGCCTACAAGTTCTACCGCGATCAATTCACGCCTTGGGGCGGCGACGAAGGTGGTTGGGGCGAAGGTGTCGCCTACTGGCGCGGCACGATGGAACACGCGTTCTTCCAAGACAGCCTCGTCGCCATCGGCGACCCGCAGGCTTACTCCACGGCGTTCTGGAAAAACACGCCGTATTTCATGATCTACAACGTCCAGCCTTACCTCGCGACTTCGTTCGGTGACCTTTCCAACGCCGGTAAATTCAACCTCGAATCCGGTGTCGCCGAATTCCTGTTGCACCTCGCTCGCGTCAATCAAGACGGCTTCGTCCGCGCCTACGCCGAGCTGTGCAACGACCGCCGTCCGCGTCCTGCCGATGCGGGCTTGAAAGGCCTCGACCGTCGCTATCCGACATCGGCGGAATTCGTGATCCGGAATTTCATTTCCTCCCACCTCGCGTTGCCGGAAGCGAAGGCGTTGAGCCAACTCCCGAGCGGCCGCTTCTTCAAAGATGTGGGTTGGGTCTCGCTGCACAGCGCGCTCGGCCAACCAAGCGAAGACGTGCACGTTACTTTCGTTTCCAGCCCCTACGGCTCCTTCTCGCACAGCCACGCGCACCAAAACGGCTTCGTGCTCAACGCCTATGGCTTCGGCCTCGCGGTCAATTCGGGCTTCCGCGAATGGCACAACTCACCGCACCACGCGCAATGGGTGCGCCAAACAGTTTCCAAAAACGCCCTCCTCATCGGCGGTCAGGGACAAAAAATCCAATCCAAGGACGCCGTCGGCAAAATCGTGCGCGTCTCCAGCGGCCCGCGCTTCATGATCACGACCGGCGACGCCACGGCAGCCTACGCCGTTAATCGCCCGAAAGGGCTGATTCAATCCGTCGTGCGCGACCTCGCGTTTATCGATGGACGCTACGTCATCATCCGCGACCAAGTGCGCGCAGCCGCCGCGACTAAAATTTCCTGGCTGCTCCACACGGAGCGCGCCATGACGTGGGACGCTGCCACCGCCACCGCCTTCAGCCAAAACGGCGGCGCCGCGCTTACCACGAAACTCGTCGCGCCCTACGCATGGAACGCGACCGTGATCGACGAATTCCCCGTCGCCGTTGACTCAAAATACGTCACGCCCGGCGAAATCAATTACTCCTCCACGGGCGAGTGGAACTTGCAACAAAACCATCTCACTGCTGTTTCTGCCGAAGCGCAGAATCAGCACGAAGTTTACGCCGTGCTCTGGCCGGAAAAAGGCGGCACCGCCGCAGCACCACTCAACGCCGTGTTACAAGACGGCGTGCTGGTCATCACGCGCCCCGACGGCCGCACCGACCGCGTGCGCATCACTGACAAGTCTTTCCAAATCGAATAACGCGAGGGGAGCGCCCGCGTCATCACGGCGGACGCCGCCCCCGTGTCCGCCCCTATGAAATTCCTCCTTCCTTTCCTCGTCTGCGTCGCCAGCGCCCTTGCCGCCGCCGTTCCGCCCACGCCGACTACGTTGCCCGGCGCGGAAACTTTTGCCTACCGCGAAGGCGAAGCGTCGATGTTGTTGCACGTGTTCAAACCCGTCGGCTGGAAAGCGACCGATCGCCGACCGGCGCTGGTATTTTTCTTCGGCGGCGGCTGGAACACCGGCACGCCGGAAAAATCAGCCGGCTGGGCCCGCTTTGCGGCCAAGAACGGCATGGTCGGCATCGCGCCGGATTACCGCACGCGGCAACGCTTCAACACATCTCCGCTCGAATCCGTCGCCGACTCCCGCGCCGCGCTCCGCTGGGTGCAAGACCACGCGGCAGAACTCGGGATCGACGTCGCGCGCATCGCCGTGGGCGGCAACTCTGCGGGCGGCCACGTGGCGTTGTGGACCGCGATTGCCACCACACCGCCGGGCTCGTCTCCGCGCGAAGCACCACTTACGCAACCTGCCGCCCTGCTGCTTTTCAGCGCCGTCTCCGATACGTCGATGCTCGCCGGCTACACGCCGCGCCGCTTCGGCGAACACGCCACCGCACTCTCTCCGTTGCACCAGCTTGATTCGAAGATGCCGCCCACGCTCGCCGTCCACGGCGACGCCGACAAGACCGTGCCGTTCAGTCAGGCCGTCGCCCTCGGCGAAAAATACCAGCAAACTAATAATTCTTACGAATTGGTCGTCGTCCCCGGCGGCAGTCACGCTTTCAGCACCGACCTGCCGGAATGGCGCACGAAGGCGCAGTCGATGGCCCGCGATTTTCTCGCTCGGCACGGACTGATCGGCACTCCCGCGCGCTAAGCCATACACGAGGGCGAAGAAACGCGCCACGTCGGGCAATTTGTGCTTGATAGTTATTATCTTTGTTTGTCTAATTACTTCCGCTTCGCCGCCTCCGACGGCTTTTCCGTCGCCCGTCTGCCATGAAAATTCGCCCCATTCTCTACCTCGCAGCCGCCATGGCCTTGTTGCCGCTCGGCGTTTCCGCAAAAATCCTCAGCGGCGCCAATGCCGCCAAGTGGAAGGTCGGCGCACCACCCCCGAGTCCGTGGCAACACAGTGCCAAGGAAACCGACATTAAGGTGGAAGTCGTCAAACTCGACGGCACCAACTGGATTGAATTTCAGGACAACTCCTCGTCCGTCTCGGCGAACATACGGCAGGAGTTCTCGCCGCTGCGCTCGGGCCGGTTGTCGCTCAAGGTCAAACTCGCGGCAGACCACGGTGCCGATTTCGGCATCTACCTCGGCCCCGGCAATGCGTCGTCGCCCGCCGAGCGCGTCGTCGATCTCAAAACCAATTCCCGCGGCATGCTGCGCATGGGCAGCACCGGCGAACGCCTCGACAGCGGCCTTGTCCTCGCCCGCGACAAGGTAGAGCACATTTTCGTCGAGTTCCGCGCCAAGGGCAAAGACGTGCACATTCGCCTCGGCCGCATCGGTGCCGACGGCAAAGACGAAGTTTTGGGCGAAGACACCTTCCCGGGCCGCGCCCAACCCGTCACCCGCCTCCGCCTCACGACGGATAACTCGCCCCAAGGCGCACATTTTTACGTCACCGACCTTCAACTAAGTCCACTGAACTAAAACCCCACCCCCCATGAGTAAACTACGCCTCATCGCGGCGCTTTGCACGCTTCCTGTCGCCGCAGCCGCGCAGACGACTATTTTCAATGAAGCTTTTGCCAGCGGCCAGCGCGCAACCTTCACTTACTTCACCTCCGCCGACTGGCACTCTTCGTCGACCAGTGACACCATTACCTATACCGATGCGGCATCGATCACTCAAGCGACGGGCGGTAGCGGTCGAACGTTAACCGGCTTTTTCACCCCGCACGGAAATGCGCAGTCACTCGCCGTCGGCGAGGCGCTCACGTTTACTTTCAACATTACCTTTAATCGGGATATCGCTTTAACAGCCAACTCAAACAATTTTCGGTTCGGTGTATTTGACAGCACTACGGGCGCGCGGCCCGCCGGAGATAGCACCGGCGGCACCAGCGCAAGCACAGTATTTGATAATTACTTCGGTTACGCCGGAATGCTAAACCTCGGTGGCGGCGCCAACTCACTCTCGATTCGCGAGCGCACAAGTGTTTCGAATCAAGCCTTCTTGGGCGCGACAACCCCCTACACAACGCTTGGCAGCACCGGTAGCCCGACCTCAGGCTCCTTTGTGCAGAACACCCTTTACACCGGAGTGATGACTCTCACTCGGACGGCATCGAGCACGATGGATCTCTCGTTTTCAATCACCGGAGGCACCCTGAGCGGCTTCTCCATCAGCCGTCAGGATACCAGCAGCATCGTATCCTCTTTCGACACCTTTGCCTTCCACCTCAACAGCAGCACCGCCGATTCGTATACCCTTAGCCAAGTAAAGGTGGACTACAGCGGCATCTCCCCCATCCCCGAGCCCTCTACCTACGCGGTGATCTTCGGTGCGATTGCGCTGGTCGGCGTGGCGATTCGCCGCCGTCGCGCGCAGCACTAAGCGTGTCCGTTTTTTAAGTTAATCAGCCCCGCCCAACCGCGGGGCTTTTTTGCGCCCGGAAATCTGGCCAAGATTTCACACTGCAACGGCCGCCTGACGCTACTTCCCGCGGTCCATCGTCAATACTCGGCGGCGGCAATTCGCAGAAACTTTCGGCAAATGCGCGATCGCCTCTGAGGGTCCGCCCGCGGCTCACTGCTCCAACCACACCTGCCCAACCCGGTAACTTTCGCGTTGTTGCTCGAGCTGCTGAAAGACCGCGCGATTACTCGCGCGGTCGAGCAGATCCATCGCGCGTTCGAGTGACGCGACCGCGGCCGGAAAATCTCCGCACGCGGCCTGCGCCGCGGCCAAAGTGCCCCACGCGGCTGAGCGCAGGGGTTGCCGTTCCACGTTGGCGCGGGCCAGCGCCAACGCACGAGGGCCATCGAACAATGATTCCATGCGGGTTGTTGCGAGAATCCACGCGAGATTATTGCTCGCCACCGGATTGAGCGGGTCGGCGGCCACAGCGCGGTCGTAGTAGGTAACGGCCTCAACATAGCGTTTGGCTTGGTGGAACCCGACACCCACCTGCGTCAGGAAAAGTTGTCGCTCATGCTCGGGCACCAACGCCCCGGCGCGGTCAAACTCGGCGACGGCAGCCGCCCACTCTTGCCGCGCGAAAAACAACTCCGCCCGACGCAACATCGCGCCCGAGTGTTGTGGATCGATCCGCAGCGTCTCCGTAAAAGTCGCGAACGCTTGGTCAAACTCTTTGCGCGAATTTTGCATGAGGCCAAGCCGGTAGGTCGCGTCGGCGGTGCGTTGCTCGAAATTCACCCGAAAAACCATGACTTCGCGATCCACCCCCGCCGGCACCCCGCTCGGCGGCGCATAGGGCAACGCCTCCAGCCAAACCGGAATCTCGCGTTCATACATGAGTCGGTAACCAAAGGACTGTTTCACCTCCTTTTCCCGATAATGAGGATGCAGCAACACCGCGTATTCCGCGACGTAGTTGGCGGCGCGCAGGAACACGAGATGCGTCACGCCGTGCTGCCGCACCAGCGCCGCCGCCTCGCTCTCGCTCTGCGCCGCACTGAGTGCCGCCGCCGCTTTTAGGCCCTCGATATTCTCCCAATACAGCGTGCCCAAAGTCTTGAACCCACCGAAAAACGCGACGTTGACCGACGTATTCGGACTCGCGAAGAGCACGACCTCCCCCACCGGCTGGGAATTGCGAATCGTCTGCGCCACTTCGCGATAAATCAGCTGGCGCGCATCGCCCGACGAAATCTGAGAAAACGGCGCCGTGAGCCACACCGCACCAAGTCGCAACCCCAACGCCGGACCGAGAAACACCAGCAACAATGCCACCACCGAGACAATCCGTCGCCCACGGCTCGCGGTGCCCGCTGTGCGATCGAGCAGCGCTGCGGCCACGACGATCAAGAGCAAGATGTGCCCCGGCGCCGCATTCATCGCCCAGCGCGATTGCCAAAGTCCCATCAAGTGAACCGGCAGAGCCGTCAGCAGAGCGAACACCAACGCCCACCGATCAACCTTCGTGGCCCACCATCCCAGCAAGAAAGCCCCGAGATACAATAAAGGCCAAAGCAGCACACGGTCATGATGGAGCAATATCCCCTCGAACGACACCCGCGTCAGCAGGGGAACGAACTCCGTAATCGTCCGGTGCAGACCGACCAAAAAGGGATCGACCAACACAAACACCTTTGTTCCCCAAAGCAAAATCGCTCCGAGCGGAGCCAACACGAGCGGCAGCGTCCACCGCGTCGTCGCGCCCAGTTGCCGCCACGCGCCGGAGGCTGGTTGCTCGCGGCCAAACCAAAGAGGCATCCCCTTGGCCATCCACTCCGCCGCCGCCCACCAAGACAGTGCGTAGAGCGGATGATTCACTTCCAAGCGCCAACCGAGATGACTCGGAAAATATTCGAGCAGATAAAAAACCACACTGGTGAGCGCGCCACTCCGGCCCCATTCGCGCCACAGCGCGCCCTCGCACACTGCGTTGGCCGCTTTCAACTCCCGACGATTCGTCACTGTGGCGACGACCGCCGCCAACGCGACGAGCGCGATGGCAGGAATCGCCGTCGCCGCATTGATCCACAGCGCCACGCCGCCCCAGAAGCCCGACCAACGCGCCGCACTCCGCGCCGCGCGTCGCGCTGCCTCGTCTCCCCGCGCCACCCAGCCACCACGCATAAAAAATGCACCGAGCGCGAGGCCGAGCACCGCCGCCAGCACAATCCCATGATGATCCACATAACCCGGCCAGAAACCCTCATAGAGACTCCCATGGCCGAAGAACGCCACCATCGTCACCAAGCCCGCGGCCAAGCCAGCGCGACGGAACACCCACCACCCCATCCCGCCGCTGAAGAGCAGGAGCAGCGGTAAATTGGCCCACATCGCCGCATTTTCCGTTGCCCGGGTCAGCGACTCACCGAAAAAAATCTGCCTAAACTTGCCGCATGACGCCAACCACCACGCGTAGGCGGAATTCCAATGCACCTCGCGTCCGACGGGGGCGTTGTCGATTACAGTGGACCGAAGTCGCAGCGCGTCCCCTTCCGTTAGTCCGATCGCGTGCCGGATCCACATGTGGCCATCCGTCGTAAAATCTTGCCGAATACGCTGGAAGGGTAAATCGAGCGCCAAATCATCGCGCACCACTCCGGACGCAAAATCGGAATGTCCCGCAATGATCCACGTGTGCAGGCTCGCAAGCAAGCCGACTAAACCGAAACCGATGACGAACCAACGCACATCTCGTTTTGCCATCCTGCTAACTCCGTCCAACCAGGTCGCAGTTTCCAGCCCGAATTCCACACCCTTCTAAAATCACATCC
>JAUXXD010000173.1 GCA_030681265.1 Candidatus Didemnitutus sp.
AGCGCGGTCGCACCTCATGGCATTCCTCGAAGCCTTGTAATTATGGGAAGTGCCACCGCCGCCAACTCGGGCCGTTCCAGTCGAGCCCCTCCGCTCGTCGGACCAGCCGGTTCCCATAATTCGGCAGTTCACATAAACGCGGCAATTACGGGACGCCGCCAAGGCGGTAGACATCGAGTTGCTGGACCACGTGATCGTGGGTCGGCCGAGTGCTGATCCGCGGGGCACCGGCTACTATTCATTCCGCGAGGCGGGCGTTATTTGAGCCCGACCGAGGGGCGGCCTCGACGCTGCGCTTAGCTTCGATTCGTCACAAAAAGTAGTCAGTTTTTGTGACAGATGAATGACCGACGCCGCACCCCGGTGGCGTTCGGCAATTCCATGCGCGAGGGAGAATTCGCGGTGTTGTTTGTCGGCGTCCCAGTGACGGGCGCCATCCCGAGGATTGCTGATCCGGACGAACTCCAGCGCATGATCGATGGGATCGCCCGGGCAGCGCTGCTTTCCGCCGATTGAACGCACGCCCGTGGTTTTCTAGGTCCCGGGCAGACTCGCGCGTCGCGAAAACGTAGCGCTGAGCGGTGTGCTAGACTCTCGCCGGCTTAGACTTCTTCCGTTCAACCCATTTGGGCAGCACCGCAGCCAGCGCCACGCCGACCAATCCGATCAGTGCGATGGTAATGCCTTCACTGAATGGCCAAGTCATAGGGAGCAGACCTTCTTTCTTATTGGTCATTGCCGATGGCGCAACGCCCAAGTCCAGCATCAGCGGTACCATTCGCGTCGAAAAAACTTCGGCTGGCGTTGCCATCGCCTGCACTAACGCGAAGCGCTTGTGTGGACTGAGAATTATTTAGCCCATTCAAACTCTTCGAGGACGGTCCATAGGCATCTTAGCGCGAGCTTCGCATCACTCTCAGTGAGCGGGCGCAGATTTCGGGACCGTTGCTCATTCGGTTTTCCACGTGAATGGAGACGGGCGACGATCCGTCCACAGTTGCTGCGAATGTTCTCCTTCTCATCAACCGCGACCAGCCACGCGTTGATCGCGACGGCGAGATCGGCGCTCGGCTTGTTGCCCGCTTCGCCGAAGATGAGCGCCAGAGTATCGCGGCAACGGTCGACAATCGCGACCGGACTCAACCGATGAACGCTCGCGCCGAGGTCATCGAGAAGCTTTTCCAAATGGGGAAGGATCGCCGGAGGCACCCGCTCCGGCTGAAGGTCGGGAACCTCTCCGTAGTATTGCTCGGCTTTCAATGTGAGCACCGGCTTGCCATTCGCCGCGGCCTCAATCCCAAGGATCCTCCAGTATGTAGTGTGCTCGCCACTCCCTAGCAGCACCCGGGGAGCCCGGGCGTTCCCCAATTCCTTTGCAAGTCCGATCAACGGATCGTTCTGATAGCTGATCATCTCAGTCTCATAGCGGCTTTCGCCGACAGTGGATGCGTTCCCCAAATCTTTCCGGTAAGGGTCCTGTACGTACCACCGGGCCGATTGACTGCCATCTGAGGCAAATACGTCGCCACGGCGGACACGCGTCACCGGATCAAAATACACTTCACGGAAGATGCGCCGCGGATAGTTCAAGACGAGGGCCTCGCCCTCTGCGGAATTCGCAAGCCGGAAGGGAGTCAGGTAGGGAGCGGTCGGGCAGCGATAACCGAAAGTCGTGCTTTCTCCGACGTAGATTGCTCCGCTTTCTCGATTGATGCCCAAATAACTCATTTCTGGGTCTCTAAGCTATGCATCGTGGTCCGTCCATCAGCGAGTTTCGCGCTGATTATCCGCTTAGTTAAGGAGCCTGCAGCTCCTGAACAACTTGCGCAGGACTAATCTTGTCCAAGGTGACGCGTAGTCCGACATAGTGCAGCAGCCACACCTGACGGGCGAAGACAGTGGCACACTTGAATTCGTCGATGGACTTGCCCGGGACTTGGCTATGCGGGCGGCCGTGGCTTTGTTGCACCAACACATAATGCACATCTCGCAGCATAGGCTCCAGTTCGATGTAGCCGTCCAGCGGCGCCGCGGTGCAATTGTCCGCCAGCATCCGTACTTGGCTCGCGGGCATCTTCGGCAAGCGGCAGGGATCCACAAAAATCATCATCAGATCCGTCACCCCGTGAAATTCGCAGGTCGTCTCCATCGCGGGCGGGATCACCCAGACGTCGCCCGCCGACAGATCGCAGAGCTGTTTCCCGGAAGGCGTCTTCCAGCGCGCCAAGGCGGTTGCGCCATCGTTCATGACGACGATCGCGGCGTGGGCGAACCTTTCGCGCCGCCACATGCAGGGCGGCAGTTGCGCCGTGTAGATGTGCACGCCGTCGCGCGCGACTAACCGGTGGTCAACATTCAGCAATGAGGATGGGAGCCGAAGGGCGCTGCCCGAATCAAGGGGGACTGAATTCATGGCGAGAAATGAGACTGTCCGAGATCACCGTCGGCAGCAGTGCCGGTGTGGACGGCCGTTTGCGAGTTGTTTCTGCACCTGCGAGTTGGCGGACCGAACGCATCTGCCACGTCGCGGGTTCACGCGCGCCCAGCCCGTAATTGTTCCCGCCGCCGTGAAGTTATTGCTCGCTCCGCTGCGCTCTACCTTGATCAGGAAGCGGAGGGCTGAATATTCTGGCCAACTTGCGCGCCCGCGTGACGCCGATAGCAGCTTGCGTTGACTAGCACCCTCCCGCTACGGTCATGGTTTCGTGCGTCGTTGGCCCGGCGCAAGGTTCGCAACAATGAAAGTACTCGCGCCTTTCGTGACAACGCGCCGCTGGCTGCAGGCACCCCACTTGGGACGCTTCGAGCGCCAGGGCAATGTCTATTACTGGAAATTGCGCCGCTGGGTTCTACTTCAGATTTTCTCGCTGCGGGCGAGTGTTTTCGGTTCGCGGATCGGTGTTGGCCATCTCCGACACAAAGCTGAAATTTTTCGCGAGTTGCTCGGCTTGCTCAAATACCAACTCGTGGGCGCGATCCTACTGGTTGCAGTCCTGGCCGGACTGGATTATGTGGTAGCCAATATCGTTCCGGAAGGGTGGCTCCCTCTGTTGCCGAGGGAACCGCTCCTAGCATTGCTAAGCACCTCGGCACAGGTATCGGCGACCCTGCTCGGTCTCTATTTCGCTGCAGTGAGTGTCGTCGCGAGCACCGCCTATGCCCGTGTGCCCGGAGAGGTTCGTGCACTCGTTGTCGCCGATCAGGCCGGGACATTCTATTTCGGCTTTCTCACGCGCTTTTGCCTACTGTCGATCTTGCTTCTGTTGGTTGCCGCATTGGGCGGACCGATCGGGTTTTCCAGCATGGCGGCCTTGGGGTTCCTCGCGGTTTTTGGAATTCTCAGTTTCATTGTTTTGGGCCTGCGCACGTTTTCGTTTTTCGACCCCGGTTCATTAGTGGAGTCGCTCAACCGTCCATTGCTGCGCTGTTTTGTTGAGGTCACGCCGCAGGGGTTTGCATGGGACGACCCATCGTTTCAGACACCGCACCATCGTCACGCGCGGCATCTGCTTACCTGTTACGAAAACCTCGTCCTGCTGGCGGAGCAAAAAGACAATCTCAACACTCGCGCCCTCCTGGCGCTCGGCAACGGGTTGATCGAAATACTGGGAATCTATCCCCACTATAAAAGTAGAATACCGACGAAAAGCCATTGGTTCCAGCGGCGTTTCCGTCACAAGGACTGGCTCACGACGTCATTTTTCGAGGTGGAGATCGCGCGCGCGACCGATACCGCGCTCCAACCGGAAGCGGTGCCAGACATTAACTGGCTCGAAACCGATTGCGGAAAGTTGCTCGCACGCATTCTCCGCTCGCTACTCGAGCGAGGTGAATCCGCCGCCGCGAACGCACTGCTGGACGAAATCCAAGGACTCCTGAAGCGCTGGGGTTATGGCCAGCAGGTGACCGAAGCGTTGGTGCTGTTCACGAGCTTGCAAGAGGTTGTGCGAGCACACAATCGGACCGCCGTGTTCACGCCGGCCCCACCGGTGCAGATGGAAATGAGTGTCCAGCGCCTTGCACTCTATGACTACGTTTCGCTCGGCCTCATGAACATCCTGCTTGGCTGGGCACGCTATGCGAGTGACCACGAGCCCGAGTCCACGATCGGAGAGGTAGAGAACATCGATTGGCGCAAGCTGCATACCTTGTATCCACCGGGGATCCGGCCCCGACCGCTCATCGAGCAGTGGGAGTCGTTGCGAACGAAGGTCGCCTTCGAACTCGACGTTGAGGGACGGATGATCAGTCCTGCGTGGTTGCTGACCGAAGCATCGGCGCTCGGCTATTGTCGCCATTTCGAAATCGCACCGGAATTGATCGCTACCCACGAGAGATGGTTCCGGGACAACATGAAGGAACGTGTCGCCGTGGGCGATCCCGTTGGTGCCGCCCATCTGGGCCTGCGATCACTGGAGGCGGTGAACAAAATTCGCTCCCATCTACCTACGTTGGAAGAATGGCACACTCGCAGCGCGGCATTCAACCGGAGCAAGGATCAGCTTTGGCCGGTGCTTGATTGGCAGGAGATGCAAAAGCGGGCAGAGAAGCTGCGGAAGGACATCACGACAGAACTCGTCGGCCTCATTGACCAAGTGCAGGGGCTGCCGGCGGAAAAGAACCTTCCTGACCTGTTCGGACAGATCTACACTGTCCTTGCAGAACGGTGCCTGGAAGCATTGCTCGAAGAAGACCGTGATACGTTCCGCTCACTGTTCCCCCAAGTCCTCTCCACCGCTCTGCAGGCCCACCAACGAATATTCTCCCGCCACCAGACTGATTCGCGCCAGGCCTTCCGCCTCGCCATGGGGCCGCTGGGCGACCTTCTCGCCCTTTCTGGGTATGCCCTGCTTTCCGGCGATCTGGTCGACCCGGAATTTGCTGAGATCGCAACGCACGAGTGGAACAACTTCCTGGCCACACGCGTAGATGATGCTGCCCGCCGCACGGCGATCGTGCAATTCGCCGCGAGCACCGATACCATGCTTGGCTTCAGTCCTCGGGCGATGCTGCGATTCGAGTGGCAACGAAAGTACAACGCCTACCTCGAAGGCAAGGGGTTCTCCGTCGGACGCGGATTTTACTACGGAGACCCGCTTCCTAAGCATCCCAGCCCATTGGTGCGGCTCTACGTAACGCACGCCGAGTTGTATGAAGCCGACGACCTGTTCCTCAGCGCCTACCTTGGACGTCGAGCCGAAGCGAACGGGATCAAGATGCCGCACAAGGTCACTTCTTTTGCGGAGAGTCTTGATCGTGAGACCAAACGGAAGCCACGCGAAGAAGCTGGAGGCGATAATGAGTGAGCTCGAACGCCGGCAAAGTTCTGTCTGGTACGGTTATGAGGATAGTGACGCCCGGATCTATCAACGGTTAGGACTTCATTATGTCCACATGTTCTCGCAGGACCTCGGCGAGCAGATCATCCCCAGCGGGGTTGATCGAGACTGGGGCCTTGAACTTACCGTCGAAACCGCCGATCCCCAAGTAGAGAAAATTCTCGCCCGTGGCTTCGACATCTCGCGGGGGTCAGGCTATGCGCGTCGGTTGGCCTATCCGCTGAGCGAGTTCACCCGGCTTACTACCGCGGAATTGTGCGACCATCCGGAAGCGGTTTACGAAATCGCCTACCTTTATCTACCAGGCCGAGAACGACCGGTCGGCTTTGAACTCGCGCACCTGCCGTTCTATCAGTTGCGGCGCTCGTTCGGTCGGAGATACCAAGTTGTACCGCCTGACGTCGCAGAGCACCGTAAGTGTCTGCAGCGAATCCGTCTTCCCAAGGAAAACCTCGCGATCTTTCAGTTACCCCAGCCCTTACGGCGCAGACTGGCGCGGGCGGTTTCCACGTATGAGCGACTGAGCATCTTGCGTCCCAGCTCACTTTATCGGGCGGGTATCACTGAGCAAACGCCGTACGATTTCAGCACCCACCAGCGGTCCCTCTGGCTTGCGTTGATGGAAGCGGCCCGCCTCACCGGCTGGGATGCTCGCGGGGAATACCAGAATCACGTGCTGACGTCGTACTGGTTGAAGCAGCAAATTGAATTCCGCCGCTTGGGCATGCGCGTCAGGGAAGCGCTCATGACGCAAATTTACGACGTTGTGCGCCGCGTCGGAGAGAAGATCGGCTTTACAGCGCAGGTTCGGCTCTCTGGCTTCTATTCCGACGAGGAACTCGACGAGATACATCAATTGATCGACGAGGGCCAAACATCTTTCACGACGATCGCGGACAAACTCTCGATGTATCCCCATCGGAAGACCGATTCGTCGATCAAGGACGGCATCGGCGAATTCGAGCCCCAGTTCGACGAAGGAGACGAGAACTCCGTTCGTCAACCGGTGTCGGACTGATGTGGAGGCGAAGCCTGATTTGACGGCAGGTCGTCGGCCCGAGCGCGATTCGTTTCTTCTACCATCCTCTCCCGCGATCGGTCATGACCCCGCTGGATCAAATATAGGTTTTCTTCTTGAGGGATTTCACGCAGGCGATGATCTCGGGCGGCGTCTCCTCGGGCTCGGTCGTCTTGAGTGGCAGGCCGAAGGGTCGGAAGAAACGCGGGACCACCTTCTTGAGTTTTTCCCCGTCCTTGAACGAGCCCGGGCTCATGGCCTTGTCCATGAACTCGGAATTTTTGGCCCGGGGGATGTAATCGTCCCGCGTGAGGACCGGCGGCGGCGCGAAACCCGCGAGCAGTTTCGTGCGCTCCATCTCCGCCCAGAGTGCCGGGCAATAATCGGAATCTACCACCGCATTCTGGAGCAGGTCTTCGAGGCGACCGATGGTCGCGGCGTCGCCTCGGCCTGTGATCCTCTGCAACCGGATGGCGGCCGCGCAACGGAACAGCGCACGGCCGGTGGGATGCCGCAGGTTGATGCTCGCTGACCCGCAATAGAACCTGTCGAACGGCGGGGCAAAAGGCGCGGCGTTTTGCAGTGCGTCCATATTCCGGCCCCACCAACCAGCCCGCACGGTTTGCCGGGCCGCTGGACTCATGGCCAGAGGGTCGGCCTTCGCCTGCTCCCACGCTTCGGTTTCGTTCACCTGCTCCGGGGCAATGCAGGCGAATTCGGTTTGCTCCAGGAAGGGCAACCCGGGATAGGCGTTGGAAACAAATTGCACCTGCACCGGGGCGAGGACCGTACCCAGGCGCCATTTGGAAATCCAGCCCCAGAGTTCGAGGTAGTCGAGGGATGCCGATTCAAGTTTCGGGGCGATGCACTCCGGCCCGGCCCATCCCTTCAGGAAGGCGCCGGAATTTTCGCTGTCGAAGACCAACCGGCTCCCGCTGAATTCGCCCGCCACGCCCCGGCTGAGACCCGCGGGGAGGCCCATGATCGTGTCTCCGGGAGCAAAGGCGCGGTCGACGAAGGCCGCGCCGGCACCCGGGATCAGGGCCGGCACCGGCCACTTGTCCAGCGGGACGATTTCGGCCAGGTCGTGCTCCGAAAGCTGGAACATGACGGACAGTTTGGCGAGCGCCCGGAAGCGCACCGCCGGGGCCAGTTTCAAACACTCCGCAATCTCTCCCGCACGGAGTTGTTCGCAAACCATGCGCCAGATCGGTTCGTCCCATGTCGCCGTGGACTGGAGCAGCGCGCGGCGCGCCACGTCCAGCCGGCCATCCAGTTTCTTGGCAAAGTTGACGGCGATGGCCGGCGTCGGCCAAGGGATGCTCATCATGTGAAACCGCGACTCCGTCCGCGCGGGTGCGGCATCCGCGACCAGGATGCCTTTGCGGAAAACCGCGACGTGGGGCGTCCGCCGGCTGCTCGGGGAAATACCGTTGGCTTCCCCGCGGCGACCGTAGAAGCGTTTGATGCGCAGCCGGGTGGCCTGGCCATTGGGGGACTGCAGTTCCAAAGTATCGTAGTCGCCGGGGTCATGCTCCCGCTTGAACTCATAGTCCGGCTCGGGGGTTTCGGCGTAGAGGGCCCAGCCCTCCATGCCCTGGATTCCAGACTGGGCCAAATCAAACCACCGCTCCTTCAGGCAGTGGGCCGCAGCGGTCGCATCCTGCGGGGCAAACGAGGAGGCCCACGGATAGGTCGGCGTCAGCTGGCGCACGGCCGGGACGGCCGACTGCACGGCAAACTGTGTCGCGTCGGTCGCCGGCCGGCCGGGATGGAAAATCACGGTGCGCTTGCCATCTTCATCCACGACGATGGGAAATTCGACGAAGCCCGCGATGGCGGCGAGATACTCGGTCACTTTCAACCGCGGCGCCTTGATCTCCGGTTTCGCCTCTCCCGGCCGGACGTCGGCCTTCAATTTCATGCCCTGCACGTGCACGGTGATGGACGTGCCAACCTGGCGCTGCGCCTCGCCGGGGAAGACGCGGTATTGCCGATCGACGGCGGGGATGTCGATGAGCAGCGCGTCGGCCGGACCGCCCAACAGCGGATCGCGGCGGGTGGAAATCTCGATATGCGTGGCCACCATGAAGCAGCTCAGGATCCCAATGCCGAAGGTGGAGATCGGGTCGAGCTGCAACCCGAGTTGCCGGAAGTCGTCACTGCGGTAATAACTGATGCCGGCCACCGCGAGGTAGTTCCGGATGATGTATTCGTCCATCCCGATGCCGTAATCCTGGCAGACCACCACGGCGTCGCCGTCGGCTCCGTGCTCGACCTTGAAATAGATCGCGTCGTCGAAGCCCAGCCCCACGTCTCGCCGCGAGCCGCTCTCGGCTGCGCGCTTCTGGACCAATTCGCGGCGCACAGCGATCGCATCGATGCTGTTCTGCAGCAGTTCGCGCAAGAACACGTGGCTGTCGCCTTGATAGATCTCGTTCGCCAGGATGTCGAAGATCCGGCCGCGGTTGAACTCAAAGCGGATGTTCACCGGCTTGAACCGCTCCGGGGTCACGCGCCAATCGAGCTTCCGGATGTCCAGCCGGTGTCGCGGGTCGGGGTGCCGCGCGAGCAAATCCATGCTGCCCGCAATCTGCTCCTCGCAGTAGCGGCGCAGGTCCTCCAACTCGGCCCAGACCTCGGGATCGGCCGTGCGGCCGTCGAACCGCACGCACCTGCCGTCGCCATAGGGCGGGAACGTCACCGGACTGAGCGCCCGATGCTTCTGCCACTCCATCACCGACGTCGGATCCTCCGGCGCGACGAACCGCCAGACCGCATAAGGGGTGCGATCATCCGCGATGTCGAAAAGATCGACCAGCCGCACATACAAGGCTACCGCCCGCAGGTTGACTGTGTAGCCCAGGACGCTGAACTGCGACGAGAACCGCATTTCGTCGTCCAGGTCGGAAAACGCCAGCCAGTGGCCCTGACAGATCAGCTCCACGGCCTGCGGCACGGACGAGCCGGCCGTGAGGAAGAAGTTGCGCGCCCGGACTCCGCTGCGCCAAGCATGCGTGCGGCGGATATAGAGTCGGACGAGCGCGTCATTCAGCCACTGGCCTTCCGCGGGCGGCGCCGTCACGCCAAACTGGGCCGCAAACTGCCGCAGGCGCTGGGGCTCATCGTCCAGCTGGATGAAAGCGGCCGCATCGGCTGGGCCCTGCGCGCCGGACTGGAGAAACTTCAATTCGGCGGTGCCGACCGCCATGCCCCAGTCATGAGCATACAGCCCGCAGGCCAGCAGGAACAGCTCGGCCGCGTTCATCTGGCGATATCGGTCGGCGCCGATCAGTTTGTCGGCGATCCCGAACAGGCGGGCCAAATGGAGTCCCTCGTCATGCGGGGTGAAATCGGGAAAAAGCTGGCTGATGCCCGCGACCTCGGCCGACACCATGCCGCGCAGGCCTTGAAACTGGCCCCAGTAGTCGAAGCTCACCGGCTGGAGGGTGGAAAGCTTCTCCGCCAGCGCTTGGGCGAGCGCGCTGTCCCGCACCTTCACTGGAAGGTCACTCAGATTCATCCGTGTGCTAATCACGTGCGGCCGGCCTAGGGTCAAGGCATGAAGGCGAGCGTCGACTGGTTGATATTCGATCTCGATGGGAGGTTGAGCCGGCGGATGTTCTTCTCCTAGGCTTGGTGCATGGCGTCCGATTACGACCAGACAATCAGCCCCGCCTTTAATCTCTTCACCGCCAAAGTGCAGGAGGCCTGCAGCCGTCATGTTCAGGGCGTGAAGCTCAGGGAGGCGGGGCGCGGATTTTTCGGTAAGTCGACAGGCGTTGCGCAGCAGATGGGCAAGGCGATGATCGCGGACAATGTTAGGCTCGCCCAGGAATTGATACGGGAGCTCGACCAAATTATATCGACCGGGGGTACGGATGTTCCGGCCGACGCCACCGACACGCTGGCCGAACCCTTTGCCAAAATGCTGCGTTTTCCCGGGGAGCTGCCCGTCAGTTCAGCCACGGACTACCTCGGCGGAGAAGGCGGCTTGGATGGCATCGCTTTAGTGCGAATCAAGTTTGTGTGGAATACGGCGCGCATTGGTCTCGAACAGGAATTCTCGCCCATGGTGCGCAAACACCGGCCCCGTCAGCAGGCCAAAGCGCGTTTCGGACCGGTGATTGAGCTGAACGCACAGGGCCAACCGCTGGAGCCACGACCATGAATGGCATGCCCATCTATTTAGATAAGATGGCGCGTCCGCTTTGTGATCCGGCTGATCAGGGGAGCGCGCACGATTCATGGCATCCGGGAAACGTCGCGAGCCAGCGGTTATTTCGCTGCGTGGAATGTCTCCGGGACATCAACGACGCTCTCGCCGACGCCGGTGCCGCGCGCAATGAAGTGAAGCAAAGGAGAAAGCTAAAGCAGATGTTCATCCCGTTGCTCTCGCTGGCCGACGGCATCATCGACTTGATTCACATTCTCCAATCCAACGAGGATGCCTTGAGCCGCATGCAGCCGACTGATCCCAAGTTGCTGCAGCAGATCAAGACCAAGTATCAGGAATTCGTGCCGCTCTCTTCCGCCGCGCTCCTACGGCAAATCCGCAACAAAATGGCCGCCCATGTTGATAAGGATTTATGGCCGAGCGAGGCCCAAGTCCTCCTAGCTCAGGCGAAGCACGGGGAAATCGGCCTGTGGATCCATACTTCACTGACCGTGCTATCGGATCTGCTAAAGCTGAAGGTCTATGCTTGGGTGGCTGCGTCCAAGGATGCGCGCTTGTATCGGCTCATGCACACCGAGCCAATTCTGGTCACTTTCCGGATAGAAAACGGCGCCATTGTCGAACTCGTCGGCGCGGACATGGTGTCGCAATCGCCGCGGACCTTAGTCATGTTGCTCATCGAAGAAATCATTCAACACTCACAGTGGATGTTTATGGACGGCGAGCCACGCATCCAAGGGCTGGTGCAGGATCAGCCGGGTGATCATTGGGCCAAGTCGCTGCACTCCCTTCCCAGTAAGAAGAAGCCGTGAGTCGGCCGGCCGGAGGCGAACGTCTGAACTCGCGCTCAGCACTAGGGATCTCCGGGGCCCCGCGCATTCCTCAAGGAGCCGCAGACGCGATGGAAGGATTTCCGGCAGCTCGACGACTTGATGGAGGTGCTGCCGGGTTTCCCCGCGCTTGCTGAAAGGCACGCTTCGTTCTCCAGCTCAAGAGCGGTATGCGGTGCATCTTCCGGGCATAGCCAATCCTCATGCGTGGCTTGCGGGAAGCGCATCGCAAGGTGCCCCGCGCACCGCACGGCGTAGATCTTCTTGGCGTTGGCCGCCGGCAGGTAGTAGGGACAACTCGGGCAATCAAGTTTCGCATTGGCGAAGGTCGAACTGTGCGATTTGGAGGCGCGGGGCGGACAAGGGCACGAATCCACGTGTGGAATCTTGCCGGCTCGCTTGTGCGAGGTCCGCCAAGTCAACGAACGCGTCACTGCTTCGCGCCGGAACTTAATCGTGAGTGAATCCGCGAAATCATTATGCACCCAGCGGGTCCAACGGGAAGGAGAAAGCAGGCGGTCACGGAGCGAGGCGAAGGAAATCGAGCGCGCAATTTTTCGGAGGTTGATCGCAAGCATGGAAAGGCGCTCGTGCCTATAGGTGTCGGATTTCTGCTCCGAGACCGGATGCGTTACCTCAACCTCGATCGCGAGCGGTCGATTACCCCGCCAAGCAATCATGTCCGGGCGAATGGATCCCCACAAGGTTTCGACCTCGACGCGGTCGACCGCCACCACTTGGGCGGCCGCCGCCCTCACGGCCTGCATATTTTCCGGGTAGAGCGGTAAGGCAATGGCGGCGGGCACCCACAGTCTCCGCTCCGTTTCGATGATTTGCTTCGCGGCGCGATGGATGGAGGTTTCAAGGCCGCGCGTGCACGGGGCTTCGGTGGAATGCGCAAAGTGCGCACGATTGCGAGAACCTTGACGTGCAGTTACTGGCTGTCGGCATCCCGGGCATACGCACCCGCACCGCTCGCCCTTGTCCACTTCCAAGGGTTCCACCATCCGCCCATGCGCATCACTCCATGCAAACGGAATGAGCAAGGATGATCTTGTCATTGGACAATCACGGAGCGGCGCGCTCAGTTGCGAGGTTCAAACGCAATTTTGTCCAGACAGCATCGCTTGAACTTCATGCCACTGTTGCAGGGACAGGGGTCGTTGCGGCCAGGTTTTTTGGCGGCTCGGTAGAGCTGCATGCGGCGGGGCATTTCACGATCCTCGGCTAGGAGTTGTTCCATAATCTCCTCCTTCTGCCACGGGCCTTCGATCCAACTGGCGGTCTCGAATGGCTGCATACCGTTCCGCTGATCGATGCCCAAGGTGAAGGTGGCCCGGGGCCGGGCACGATAATGTTCGAGGCGCGTCCGCAGCAGCGTGTTCTGGTAAAAGTCCTTCGATTCAAGTCCGGCATGGGCCATCACATTGATGACAATGTCGCCTTCGGTGGTGGTGATCCGCTGAACTCTATTGCCCTCACAGGTTGCTCTCCGGACATCCGCCACGGCGGCGGCCAGCCGCCGTAACGCGGTGTTGCTGAAGCCGAGGAGCGAAAAGGCAATCCAACGCGCGCCGTCGTCTTCGCGACAGCGAAGTTCCTGCAACAGCGGCTCGATGCCGGGCGGCAATTTCAGTTGGGGATCGGGCTCCTGCTTGGGTTCGTTGTACCATTCGGCGACATAGACTTTTTCGAATCGCTCCTGGCCATCGTTGAAGCCGACGGCTTTGTGTCCGGTGTGTTCGGCGAGTTCGGGGTTGTTTTCATAGATAGTGGGATGGAGCCGTGAATCCAGATACTGGCCGAAGATGTCGAGTTCGTCTCCGCTGAAGGAAATCTCGCTGGCTTGATGAGCGGTGCGACGCTCGATGTAGAAAAGGAATGCGTCGGGCGACCCGACGAAGCGGGTGATGACTTCCAGTTCGTCGATGCACACCGACCATGGGTAGGCCTTGCCCTTGAACAGGCCGAGGCGCTGGGTGGCAGCAAGCTGCGTTGGAATCCCAGAGAGGTGTTGCAGGGTTACCGAGATCGGCATCACGCGGTTCAGCCGGTCCTTGGTGATCTCGATGGTGCGGCCGGTTAGTTTCTCCTTGAAGGCAATCTTCCCGTCGCGGTCCAGAATACGCACGACCCGACGGGCCTGAAAAAACGCGTCCTGAATGTTGTTTTGGAGGGTTTGCTTCAGCTTCGCTTCACTGCCGCGCATCGCCTCGCGCGGCAGGCGCTTCCCCTTTGCTTCGACGACAACGAGGAACGGTCCCCAGATCACGATGGCATCGGCTTCAGTTTCTCCGCCCGGGTTGTCGGGATCGGGAAAGCAAGCGCCACGAAATACGGTGTGCCTGGGAAAAAGCCGCCAGAGATATTGCTCGATTTCGCCCTCCATCCATTCGGCCACCCGGTTGCCATAGCGGTTGGACAGGTCCGGAGTCCCCCGAGCAAGGTCATCGAAGTAGGCGAAGATCGCATCAAACACGGCGGTGATGAGCACGAGCAGGCAACGGTCATCGGAAAGATAGTAAAGTGAACGATCCTGCATATCGACCAGCCGCGTGATCTGGGGGCGGTTTTGAACGGTGAGCCCAAGAATCGTGCGGAGCGCGTCCCATTCGATGCGGGCGAAGCCTCCGAGCCTCTCGGCGATCTGATCGTAACTGGCGGCCCAATCACCTTCCATCCCTCCGACGATTCGCTGCAATTCGGCGCCTATGCTGGCCAATTCTGTTTCCTCTTCCGGACTCAACTTACCCTTCGAGAAGAGGGCTTCACCGCGCGCTTTCGTTGCATGGAACGCGTCTTTCATGCCGTTGATATTATCCTCGATCTGGCGGGCGATGGCGAAGGCGGCTTCGAAAGCTCGCACCGGGCCAACGCCGGTCAGGCGTGCAAGGTCGGACTCAAACGGTGAAAACACCCCGGCAATGCGGTGTTTCAAGTGGTGGGGATAGGCCGAGCCACGAACGAGACCCGATTGCAGGCGGATGTGAGCGGAGAGCGGATCGTCCTTCTTGTCGTCCTCCATGACGGGAAAAATCTCCGTGAATGCTAGCTCCCGGTTACATTTCTCCAAGGCATCGATCAGCTCTTGAATCTGCCCGGAGTCTCGTGATCCGCCTTTCCCGAAATAGGAGAAAAGGAGCCACGCGGCGTATTCGACCGCCGCAGGTGCCGGGCGCGAGTGTTTCCCAATGCTATCATCCTTGATGCCGGTTAGACGGACCAAGGCGTAGGAAGCGAACGCCGCCAAGGCGTCAGTCTGCGCCGCGACTTTGGCAAATTGGACCTCCGCATCGGCCAGGTTCCTCGCCGCATTTTCTGCGATCTCTCGGGGATCGACTGCTTTTCCGGACATGCATCACTAAAACACCATCGCGTCCTTCCCGACAAGTTTTCACGATATGCAATGCATCCGGGCAAGCCGGCCCGTGCGCGACCGACCTCCGGATTCCCATCCTCCCATGAAACCGAACCCCGCTCATGAGCAACTTTCCGTGCCGGAGATTGCCGCCGGCCTCGTCGAACTCGAAAAATTTTTGGGCGTCGATCGGGCGGGGAGCCTGTCCCCTTTGTTCCCTTTCAAGGTCGCCTGCGATGTCCATGAACAGCAAAGGATCGATGGATTCGCTGGCCTCGAACAGCTCTATGAAATACCAGCCTTCCGCGAATGCGTAATGTTTATCGCAGGGGCCTTGGACTTGGTCAGGTATTTCCAGGCGGCACGCCACAACTCCGAACTAAAGAAACTCCGCCGGCACTTCGCCTTGGTATCGGATGGCTTCTTTGGGATCGCCGGAACCTACGGTATTCAGATGTCCCAAGGCAGCCTGCTGCGGCGGCGCCTCGGCGAACACGGCATCACGCCTCCATCGGACGCGGTGGCCAAGGACGCCACACGCAAGACGATCGAGCTGATGCTTGCGATGGCCGCCCTGAATACTTTTGACGGAGTCGAGGTCGAAGACCCAAAAGCCTCCGATCCCTCGAACCCAAACCCCGACATAATCATTCATAAGGGAGATCAGCGTTTCGGAATTGCCTGCAAATCGATCACCTCTCTGCATGAGGAGACTTTCAAAGAAAACATCGCCAAAGGGGTGGCCCAACTCGAACGGTCGATTCTCGCCGGCAAGGTGGATTCTCGCTGCGGAGTCGTCATGATCGACGTTTCGGCGATCTTGGAGCACGATCGGCTTTACGTGCCTGAACCCGGCTATTGCTGGGTTTCCGCGGGCGCTGGGCCGGCCCTGACCAGCGCTGTAACCGAAGCGCTCCTGAAAGTCTTCGGGCATGACCCGGTACGGACGTTTCATGATATTCTCGGGCCGATCTTCAAAGGCCACAACTTGCCGCCTGGAGTGTTGATCTACGCCCACGGACTCCTCATCTGCGAAAAGGACGGGGCAATATTTCCCGTCTATCAGAAAACCCTACGGTTGGGTTTCGGTGGAGACACTTCCTTCCTCGGCAGCTTCAATGAAAGCCTGAATCGTGCGTTGCATTGTCAGCCGCCGACCGGGGCGGGCTTCTAGGGCAATACTAATCCTTCCTTAAATGATCCATCCTGAAGGCATAGGATTCATCGAACGCGAGGTCCGGCTGTATTGGCTCCTAAAGAATGTGCCCGATCGCATCGACCTAAATTGGATGAGCATCGCCCCAAACCGCCGTGACTTTCCCCCCGGAACCGAAGGAAGCCATACCAGCGAAGACGAGGAGACCTGTTTCGTAGAAGTTAGCGTGAGTCGGGACGCACCGCCGCCACGCACTTACTTGCTTCAATTCGTCGGCACCCTCAAGTCCGCAGACTACAGGAGCGTGCCATCGGCCGAGTTCACCGGGCTAATGTATGGACCGGACCAGTCTTATTCGCGCGAGGTCTTCATCTACAATAGTGGCGAATTCAAGGCAAACGGGGCCGACTCGATTCTTCATCACAGCGCGGCCCGGTTCCAATTGGACCAGGGCGAATGGCCGGTGGTCGCACTTTTCCCGGAGGCGCGTCCGAAACTCAACTTGGAATGGGTCGATCCCATTGGCCTTGAATCGCCGGAAATCCCCATAGTGTTGTTCGGCGGTGCCGCGGTCAGTAGTCTTGATTATCCACGCCATCTGAAACCGCCGCACAATGCCTTCAATTCAACGTAAACCTCACGGGCCGGGTATAGGCTGAAAATCGGCGATTGGGAATGCAGTGGGCTTATAGGGCGCCGGTGTATGACTTCTGTTCACTCTCTCGGCCGGCCTTGCCTCCCGCTCGCCACCGGCGTGGCTTGCGCAGCCGGAACAAACCGCATCACGGCGAGATTTTGTCCGACTGCACCCGCGACGAAATTCGATTATATTTTTCCCGTGTTTGACTGGGCCTACACATGCGACAACTCTTTTGAAAAATCACCACGCAGATGAATAAAATGGCCCGCGGCCTGCGGCGACCAACGCGTACCGTCGAGCAGACGACATGAATCCGGCACCCCGCTTTCAAGCTGAATTCATGATCCGGCAGAACATTGCCGAGGTCGAAGCATTCGCGGAGGTATTCCGCAAACGGATCACTACCGCATTCGCGAACCTTCCCGGTGACGCCGAAAATGTGATGCTCCAAGAAATGGAGCAGATTTCTGCCATTGGCTTCGTCACTGAACCCGGCGACGCGGCGGATTTCGCCTATATGGCCGGGGTGGACTATTATGTCGCGGTCGATGCCGTCAGGCAGGGAGTCTTGAACTTAATGGTGGCCGGACTCTATCACTTACTGGAACAGCAGGCTGCCTATTCACTTGAGACGGCCCTGCCGCAGTCGGCCGGACAGGCGGCTCAAGAATATGCGCTGCCCCGGCTCACTGCCATGATGCGAACGTTGGGTATCGACCTAAAGTTGCTCACGAGTTGGCCGACGATCGACGAACTTGGGTTGATCGCCAACGCAGTAAAGCACGGTGGCGGTCGCTCCGCGGACCGTCTTCGGACGAGTCGCCCCGACTTATTCATAACTGTCGGCGCTGAAATATTTCCCCACCTTCGTCGCAATTTGCCTATCCGCCCGCTGGTCGGGGATGGCTTGATCCTCACCTCAGACCATTTCCAACATTATGCTGATGCCGTGATGTTCTTTTGGAACGAACTTATCGCCGCGATGCTTCCGATCATGCGGCCCGACCTCGCCGGCCGCCAGTCGTAGTTTCCGGCCGGGTTGGCCGGGCATTGCAGCGAATGAATCAAATCAAACGGGCAACACCGCGCGGTATTCAGTGGCGATTTGATTCACGCTCTTGACCGTGAAGCAAATCCCCTCTGGGAAAACCGCGGAATTGTGAGGTCGAGTTGTAGTTCGTGTCCTGCCAGGGCAGCCATCTCGAAAAAAATCCGAACTTTTTTCGAGATGTGGCAAAACTGGCGCTAAGTGGCAGTGGACCGGAGGGAAGCAAAACTGACCATTTTGACTTACTTTGGCGAAGTTCTTCGTTTGTTCTTAGAACTTCTCCTTTTTTCCCGTTCTTGGCCGCGCCGCTGCAAAGTAAGTCAAAATCCGGAAACCCGATTTTTCCTCATCCAAGACGCGGCCCGGGGCCTCTGCTGCGCTTCTGCTGAACGTCGTGTCTAATGTCCGAAAACTGCACAACTCGCCCAGCGGCGCGGGTGTGCCGCCGTGATTCAAATTCGGCGACCATCGCCGCAAACTGAACACGCTGTTGCTCAAATGGCAGGCGCGCCAGGTCACCCATTGGTCGGTAGCCGAAATGCCAGATTGCACCGGGATCCTTAAGGTTCGCGAGGCGCTGTTGAATCTCCGGAGCCAAATCGAGCAACTGCATGATTCGCGTAATTGCCCCCGGCGTGAGGCCCTCTCTCTTTGCCAAAGATACGCGAGTTGAGATTGCACCACTTTCAAGCAACCGATGCCAACGCTGCGCTTTGAGTATGGGATGCTCGATGGAAGGTTGAGCAGCGGGAACTTTCCGCACGCGTTCCTCCAAGCGGACTGTTTGCCGAAAGGGAGTAATCAGAGTGATTTCCCCTCTGTTTGCGTGCGTGAAATCCACAACAGCGTCAAAACTCAGCCCACGGATATGCGGTGTTGGTCGAGGCGAGCTACCGACATAAGCGCCGTTACCCACGCCTTCCGCCAGTTCAGCGTCGTGCAGCTTAATCCGAATCTTCATCAGGCGATCACCGACACCATCATCAATGTTGGAAACCAACCGCCGACGTTGATGATCCGGTATCCGCTGCACGTCGATGCGCTCGACAAAACTTCGCACCAGCTCCTTTTGCTCCGTCGGGGACAGCTTGGCCAGAAGGTGATCGAATCGCTCAAGGTTTCTCCGGACACGCTTCTCTTCCAAGACCATCGTGTCTGCCGTCGCCAACTCTTGGCGGAGTCTTTCCTGATCCACGAGGAGCCGACGTCGCTCCTCGCGGAGGTCTGTGGCACGGCGCAAGATGGCGTCGCCCAAGACATCGACTCCTCCCTTGGCAATTGCATCGGCACAGTTGCCGAGCTGTTTTTCGACTGTGGCGAGTGATTGCTTTTTCTGGGTTAGTTCTACCCGCACGTCCTCGACATCGCGTCGATGGGTGGATCGTGAAACTTCGACGATCTCCTTGATGATCGCTGGATGCCTGGCGGCCTCTCCCAATACAGACGCTACGGCTTTCTCTAGCGCATCGGCGGGCAGCCGCCCAACCGAACACGGCGACTTCGCTTCTTTGAGGACCAGACTGCACGTGTAATATCGATACTTCCTTCCGCTGATGCTTTTTTTACCGCTATCGCTTGGCACCAGAGCGCGGTTACAGGCCGCGCACCACGCGATGCCTTTGAGCAAGTGATTGTGAGCATCACGAGCCTGGAACGATGGATAAGCAACGGACTGGCCCGGCCGTTCGTTGGTTTCCGCAACCGCGGCATTAGCCCTTTCCCATAGGTCGGCATCCACGAGCGGCTCGTGCTTACCGCTGAATTCCTGACCTTCAAATTTCACCGCACCGCGGTAGATGGGATTACGGACGAGCAAGCGAAGCCCGTCAGAGCGAAAGAGACGCCCGCCGACATTCTCGGTTGTTCCGTCGCGACGTTGCATGATTCGTTGTTTAGTTCGATGACCCTCAGCGTTCAGGGCGTTGGCGAGGTCAGTGAATGAGGTCAGCTTGGCGGCCTCGGAGAAGATCCGTTTTAGAATCTTGGCTTCTGTCGGGTGTGGTAGCAGCGCCTGGGTGTTCTTGTCGTAGGCGTAACCGTAGGGCACTGGTCCCCCGTTCCAATAACCCCGCTTGGCCTGCTCACGCATCTTGAGACGAGTCTTCTTGGCGGTGTTCAAGCGCTCGAACTCTGCGACGCTCATCATGATGTTGTTCTTGAGCCGTCCTTCGGGCTCCAACTCGGAGATGTTTTCGGTCGCGCTCTCAAGGCGGCAGCCGTGCTTTTGGAGAAACGCGCGGAAAGGCCCCCATTCGTCCATATTGCGGGAGACGCGCTCCAATTTGAAGATCAGCACAACCTTCACCTCCCCGGCAGCGATCATTCGTTTGAGCGCCTGAATGCCCGGCCGGTCCATGGTTCCGCCGGAGTAGGCGGCGTCCGTGAAGGATGCGACCTCATACCACCCCTCGGCAGATTGCTTGCGGATATGGTCCCTACAAACGGCGGCTTGGCTCTCGCAGGAATCGAAGCGACCCCCGACTTGGTTGTCCGTTGAAACGCGGGCGTAAATCGCGACGGGCACCCGGGCCGAATCAGAGTTTTCGGGCTGCTCCCTGCGTGGCATGGTCAGTTTAGATCGATGCGGCCCAGTGGCGGCTCGCGCTCATTCAAGCGATAGACCAACGTGCGGGTCTGACCGTGGCTCACGATTCGCCGAGCGTGTGTCAGCGCCTGCAACACCCTGAACGTCACGGAACGAGACAACCCAAGTGAGTCGCGAATGTTCGCGGGCGAGGATTGTCCCGTGACGCGCAAGAAGTGGATGACGCGTTCGCTATCGGGAAGATCCGTCTGCATAGCGACGGGGGCGTCCGCACGTGCTGCGGTTGATGCTTCTGGGTCTGGAGACGGTAGCGTGGACTCAACTTCTACGATCGCCTTGTGGAGTAGCTCCGCGATTCGGCGCCGCCTCCGCGGACCGTCTATCATGACGGACATGTCGGGCGGGGTCTCCATTTCAAACGGCAACCCGCAACTTGCGTCCAAGCTTGGAGGCCACGTTCGATACCGGCGACGGAGCTTCAATCGTGATGGCTGACTCTCCTTCGGTGGGAGCGACGACCGGAGCATCAGCCGCCAAGCCTTCGGCTTTCTGGCTTTTGGTGAGATCCAACGCCTGGACCAACTCCGCCTGACGGGCGATGACCTCGTGATACCTCGCCTCGTGCTCGAAGGGGCGGTCGGTCAACGCGGTGTAGTCCACGAGAGCCTTGCGTGACTGGGCGAGTTGTTCGCGGCACCGACCGATCCGCTCCTCGATAGAGCGCGCGGCGTATTCCAGCGAACCGATGATGCCGGCGGGACTATCCGAGACGTTGGCCTCGTAGGACATCGCCCCGTGCAGGGTCAGTTTGTCGCCTACCATTGGCCTGAATTCCAAGCGGAAGCCGGCGAACTGTCCCAGTTCTACCGGACCCCGCGCCTGCCGATGGCGGTCGACCAACCCGATCAGGATGGCCCCTGCATCGGTGCGCTGCTCAAAGGTTCGGCCCACGAGTTTGATGCTGAACTTGTCGCCGTGCGTATCGATCCGGCGGCCGAGGTCGGATTCGTGGCCCAGGATCGCTTTCTCGATCCGCACAATATCCTCCTCCAGCATGCGGATGCGACGACGGGTGTGATACTGATCCTCGCTGTGCTGACCGCGGAGTCGGCCGAGGCGCATGACCTCCGCATCCACCTTGGCTTTTTCGATCACGAGCGGATTGCCGGAAGCGATGGCCTTCACCTCGGCGTAGGTCAGTGCGGGAGAGTCGAGGTCCTCGATTCGGCGCGCCGAGCATTCTCCCGTCATGATCTGGGCGATGAACTTCGCCTTCGTTTCGAGCGTCTGCCACATGTAGGCGTCGAAACTACCCTCGGTGACGTAGCGGACGATGTGCACCGTTGGGTTACTATTCCCCTGCCGAAGAATGCGTCCCTCCCGTTGCTCGATGTCCGCGGGACGCCACGGTGCATCCAGGTGATGAAGCGCGACGAGTTTGGCCTGCACGTTCGTTCCTGCGCCCATTTTCTGGGTGGAGCCCATGAGGATGCGCACCTTGCCGGCACGGACATCTTTAAAGACCGTCAATTTGGAGGCGTCGCTGTCGTAGTGTTGGATGAACGCGATTTCCGCGTCGGGAACCCCCTGCCGGACGAGCTTTGCCTTCAAATCGTCGTAAACGGAGAATCCCTGACCCTCCGCTTTCGGCGTAGAGAGATCGCAAAACACCAACTGGGTCAGGCGCTGGTCGCGGGTCCGCTCCCAGATGCTGAATACCTCCCGGGCGGCTTGGTTGACCTTGAACGCGGCATTGTCCGGCATGTCCCCCAATACGAGGCGGACATCGAGCGCAGCTTTCCGGCCCTCGCCGGTGATTTTGAGCATGTTGTCCTCCCAAGGCGGCACATGGTTGGTTTTGAGCTTCTCCGCACGGACCGCGAGTGAGGCGACCAACGCCTTGAGTTGGGGCGTGGCTGGGGCCCGGACAATGCGCGGTTTACCACCCTCAATTGAGGGCACTGGTAGCTTCAGCATCTCCGCCGTCTGAATGTCCGCGACCTGCCGGAACAGGTGCATCAGCTCTGGCACGTTCACGAAACGCGCGAAACGAGTGTTGATCCGATAACCCGCTCCATCAGGGGCGAGTTCGAGGGCGGTGACCGATTCACCGAAGGTGGCGGCCCACGAATCGAAGTGCCGCAAGCGGCGTTGAGTCAGAACGTCCATTTGCAGGAACCGCTGCAGCGTGAACATCTCTGCCATTGTATTCGTTACCGGGGTGCCTGTGGCGAAGACCACCCCGCCGCCGCCGTTCAGGCGCTGAATGTGCTGCACCTTCAGGAACATATCGAAGGCGCGCTCAGAAGCCGACTGAGGCAAACCGGCGACCCGGGTCATCTTGGTGACGTAGAACAGATTTTTATAGGCGTGGGCCTCATCGACGAAGAGTCGATCAACACCAAGTTCCTCGAAGGTCAGGGTGTCGTCCTTGCGGTGCACGGCTGCCATCGACTTCAAGCGCGCTTCCAACCGTTTCTTGGAAGCCTCCAGCTGCTTGACGATACGTGTGCCCGCATCGCTGCCCTTCTGTTCGCGAATGCAGGCTTCTAGTTCCACAAGTTGGTCTTCGATGAATCGTTTCTGCGCGCGGGCCGAAATGGCGAGACGCTCAAAGCCCGAATGCGTGACGATGACCGCGTCCCAATTGTTGGTCGCAATTCGGCTCATCAGCTCGCGCCGTTTTGCGCTCTCAAAATCGGCTTTTCCCGCAGCGAGAATGTTGGCCGCAGGATACAACGTCAGCAGTTCCGAGGAAAACTGCCCGAGCATGTGGTTCGGCACCACGAACAGCGGCTTCTTGGCCAAGCCCAGCCGTTTCAACTCCATCGCCGCAGCCACCATCGTATAGGTTTTCCCGGCGCCGACCACGTGAGCGAGCAACGTGTTCGGCGTTTGCAGCACGCGCCACACCGCGGCTTTTTGGTGCGCGTGTAGCGCAATGGCGGGACTGGCCCCCGGCAACGTGAGGTGGTCGCCGTTGAAGGTGCGGAGGCGATAGCAGTTGAACTCGCGGTTGTAGAGCGCGACCAGCCGCTCTCGGCGGGAATCGTCAGACCAAATCCATTCGCCGAACCGATCTTTGATTTTCTGCTGTTTCTCGCGCGCAGCCTCCGAAGCCACCGCGTTGACCACCGGATTGCCGTTGGCATCGCGGTCATAGACGGTGGGGGTGCGGAGATTCAACGCGTGTTCAAGAAGCTCGTGGGCCGGTGCGCGGTCGGTGCCCCATTCGGAGAGGTTGGCGGCATTGCGGCGGTAGAGCGGATCGACCTCGACGGTCCACAAACCGAGTTGTTCTGCATGACCGACCCGGACCGCCCTGCCATCTCGTTGTCCTGTTCTCAGCAAGTCACGGGCGAAATCGGCAATGTCGGAAGCCGGAATCCAGACCGAGCCGAGGCGTGCATCAATTTCGTTGGCGGCCAGAGCGTCCGGTTGCACGGCACGGAGGGCCTCAACGTTGGCGCGGTAGCGCGGATCACGGCGGGCGGATTGCTCCGCCACCGTGAGCTTCTCCCTGACGTTGCCGGAGAGATATTCATCTTCGGGCTCCCACCGCCGGGTCGTCGGATTCTGGAAAACGAGCCCTTGTAATTCAGGGAGAAATTCCTCGGGGGTTCGTCCCACCAGCTTCGCGATATGGTCGAGGTCCACCCGGCTCCGCTCATTGAGCGTGACCACCAGCGCTTCCCGAGCGCTTGCGACCTGCTCGACCGGGCGCCGCTGCTCGACCGTGCGTTCGCGGAAGATCGCTGTCTTGGTCGCGGTATCCTGATCGGCGTTGTAGTGCTCCAGGGAGAGCAACAGTGGTAGGTCCGGATCACCCGCAAAGGAGCGGACGTTGGCAGAAGAGGAAACCGGGCCGAATTGACCGACAAAACGGTCATAGGCTTCGTTGAGCCGCTCCTGTTCTGAACTGACCGCCGCATCGTCTCGGTTCTCAACCTGGGCCGAAAGGCAGGCTCGCGCCGCATCGCGGATGCGAATCAGGCCGCGGATGCGGCGCACCGTCGTGATGGGGATGTCGGTGAGCAGGGCCAGTTCATCGCCTTCGCGGCGGCCCAGGTTGCCGTCCTCCAGCGCGACGTAGGCGCCAGGCTTCAGGCCGGCAGGCGCTGGTAGCGTTTGACGCGCGACGACGCCGGTGGCGGCCCGGTAGATGCCCGCTGGGAGGGATGACATCGCGGAGGCTAGCGCGGCGGCCAGATCCCGCCCGTCGTCAGCCAGCTCCACCTCATCACGCCCATACATTCCATGCTCACGCCGCTGCATCCGGCCCAGTAGATTTTCCGGGTGGGCGTGAAAATACTCGTTCACCGGGATCGGTTCTCCCGAATGAACAGGCAGCGGACGGCATTCGGCCCAGAGATTGCCGGACGGCTTCTCGCCGGGCAGGCGCTTGCGGAGAAACACAATGTCAGTGGTCACCCGCGTGTTAGCGTTGTGTTGAAACGCCGTATTCGGGAGACGGATTGCACCGATCAAGTCGGCTTCCGTCGCGAGGAGTTGACGCAAGCTGCCGTCCCGCTTGTCGAGGGTCCCGCGCGAGGTAACAAAGGCGAGGAGACCGCCCGGGCGGACACGCGCGAGGGCGGCGACGAAGAAATAGTCGTGGATGCGAAACCGTCGCGCATTGAAGCGTGGATCATGCGGCCGGTAGTCACCAAAAGGGATGTTCGAGACGGTCAGATCGTAGGCGTTTGTGGCGAGGGTCGCGGATTCGAAGCCTTCGGCCCGTCGGAGCCGGAGCCGGTGCGGAAGATCGGGCTCGGCCCTTCGCTCCGCCGTTCCTCCGCCTCCACCGGATGGCTGCGCCGCCCGGTTCCGGCTCCGGATCCGGTCTCCGCTGCGTTCCGACCCGACCCTCCGCACGCGGCCGGCGTTCGTTCCAACCTTCGTTTGTTCCAATTCAACCCCCTCAGCACATGATCTCCCTCAGCATTCAAATACCCGAGACCGTGGCGGCCGAATTCTATCAGGCGGCCGACGAACTCAATCAACGACTCGGTGAAATCAACCCGACGTCGGGCAAAGCGAAGCCGGTCATCGACGCGAAGACGCTCATGGCTTTCGCGCTCGCGCGCCACGATGCCGAGGACGTCTGCGCGCAGTTCGACCTCGCACTGCGCGTTGTGCGCGGTTCGTCCGAGCCGCCGTTCAACCCGGTCCTGAAGTAAGTGACTTTGGCGGTTCGCCGCCACGGTGCCCATTGCCGCCCCGCACCCACCAAGTGGTCGGCACAACTCAACATCACCATGGCTATCAGACCCAAACCCAACGAGACGGCGTCACTCCCGCCCGAAAAGGAGTCCCCGTTGCAGTTCCGCAACAACCCCGAAGTCCAGAAGCGACTCGACGCCTACAAGGTGGCGAACGCCAACGATGCCGCCTACTACACCCGGGTCGTCCAGGAGGCCCCGGGCCGCGCGGTCGACATGCTCCTCTACAAGGACATGCAGCGACACGAAGCCGACATGCGGCTGATCGAGAAGCAGCTGCCCCAGGCGAAAGCGTTCTACGATGCGCAATCGCCCGAGGTGAAGTCGCGCATCGATCAACGGCTCGAAGGCGTCCAGCCCTACTACAAGGACAAGGCCTTCGTCGGCGAAGTGCTCCGCGAGATGAACCGGAAGAACCGGCAGATCCTCACGAGCCCGAAGGCAGGCATGGCGATGGCGGGCGGCTGACATGGGCGTCGATCCCTCCACGCGTCGTCATCTTGACGACCATCTTGGTCAGGCGGAATTTGCCCTGAAGGTTGCGGCAAACTTCGAGTGTCTTCGAGGCACACCCGCGCACGAGGCCGTGCGCGCGGCCCTGGCCGAGGTGGCGACGGCGCGGACATGGGTCGGCACACGTCTCCAGATCACCCAGCCGTTCGCCGGGCCGGTTGTTCCGGCTTATGCATCTGTGGCAGAACGTCGGCGAATCGTGCACCGGCGAATGGCCGGCGTGAAGCCATGAGTCCCGAGTGCGTGGAGGCCGTGTCCACATTGCGCGGCATGGCGCGCGGTCATCCCGGCGCGTCATCGGGCGAGCGCGCTGCGTGGGAAATCTTGAAGAACCTGACCGATAGACGACCGCTCGATTTCAGCGATTGTTTCGTCCGGCTCGACGGCACCGGCAAGCGCGCCGTGGTCATCCTGTTGGTGGACCTTGCCACAGGGAAAACTGGCCTGAGTGACCTGCACTGAATGAAGTGAGGCTACTTCCGCTCGTGGGCCTGATTTTGTCACGCCCGCCAAGGTAGTCCGCGCTGCGCGCGGCTCCACCTTTCCCTCCTGCGGCCTTCCCCCTCGCGAGGAGCGCGGCGCTCCTCGCTCGGCGGCCTCGTCGGTGGCTGGGCGTGCCTGCAAGGCCCAGCGCGCGGAGCGCGCCACGAGAACCGGGCATGCCGCCCGGCCGGGGCGCATCCGGCGCCCTGCATCATGAAACAAGTCATGTTGGATCTGGGCCTGGAAACGACGACGGCGGTGCGAGAAATCGCCTGCGGTGAGCAGCCGCAACAGAGGATGGACACATTCGGGGTCGCTGCCCTGAGCGACACGGAGCTAATCGCCTTGATGCTCCAAGGCGGAGCCGCCACTCGCGAAATCATCGACTGCGCATCACGGCTGGTCGCCGAGGCGGGTTCGCTCCAGGGGATCGCGACCTGGCAACCGGTGGACTTTGAGCGCCATCAAGGCATCGGCCGGGTCAAGGCACGACAACTGGCGGCTCTCATCGAGATTGCCCGGCGAATGATCCGCCCCGCCTCCACCGAACAACCGGTGTTGAACCGTCCCGAACTCATCGCACACCACATGACGCCCTTCGTTCAAGGGCTGGAGATCGAGAAATTCTGGGTGATGTGTCTGAACCGGAAGAATCGGCTGAAGAAGCTGGTCGAGGTCACCTCCGGCACGGCGACCAGTTGCCTCGCGCATCCGCGTGAGGTGTTTCGTGCGGCGATCAGAGAAGGCGCTGTCGCGGTGGTGTGCGTCCACAATCATCCATCCGGCGACCCGGCGCCATCGGCGGCCGACGTTCAGGTGACGCGGTTATGGGAAGCTTCCCATAA
>JAUXXD010000176.1 GCA_030681265.1 Candidatus Didemnitutus sp.
GTGAAGTTGGTGAACTGACTCACAAGTTGGCGACCACTCGCGTCGCGCACGATCAAATGGTCCGGCGCGGTATTGGGCAGGTGTCGCGCCACCTCGCTCCATGGCACGACGATGGTCTCCGCCGGTCGCGCAGCAGCGAGCGTGTGGGAGACGGTAACCGTGAACGACTGGGCGGCACCCGTCGCAACGGCGAAAACTGCCAGAAGGGAAACGAGGAAGCGCGGGAGCATAAGCGGGAAGGGTTAAAGTTACCGAGCGAGCCAGCCGCCATCGACAGCCAGTGTGTGTCCGTGAAGATAATCGGCGGCGGGTGATGCGAGGAAGACGACCGCTCCCTTCAAGTCGTCGGGCGTGCCCCAACGTGCAGCGGGGATGCGTTGCAAGATTGCCTCATTGCGACTCGCGTCAGCGCGCAATGCCTCGGTGTTGTCCGTGGCCATATAGCCGGGCGCTATCGCGTTTACGTTGATGCGTTGCGCGGCGAGTTCGTTCGCCATCAATTTCGTCAGGCCATTAAGCGCGCTCTTCGCCGCCGTGTAAGAGGCCACGCGCACGCCGCCCTGAAACGAAAGCATCGAAGCGATGTTGATAATTTTGCCCGGTTGACCGGCGGCGACGAGCGGACGGCAGAAATGCTGACTGAGGCGGAACGCCGCGTTCAAATTTACGTCCATCACCTCGCGCCAATCCTGGTCGGTGAATTCGAGAAAATTGGCGCGGCGAATAATGCCCGCGTTGTTCACCAAAATATCCGCGCGACCGAATGCGCCCAACGTCGCTTGCATGATCAGCTCCGGCGCGTCTGCGTCAGCGATATCAACCGCCACTGGCAACGCGCGGCGTCCGAGTGCGGTAATCTTCTCTTGCAACGACGTCATATCGCCGCGCGCGACCAACACCACATCCGCTCCCGCTTCGGCGAGCCCCAGCGCCATCGCCGCCCCCAAACCTCGCGAGGCACCGGTGACAATGGCGACACGGCCGACGAGACTGAACTGGGCGAGAATGCCGGACATCGGCTTAGCGCAAGGTGGCGAGGGGGGCCGGATCCATGTCGGCGAAATCCTGATTTTCGCCGCCCATGCCCCAGATGAAGCCGTAGTTGTCGGTGCCCGCGCCGCTGTGGATCGACCACGGCGGCGAGAGCGCGATGTCGCGATTCCGCACGACGAGGTGCCGCGTTTCATCGGGGCGACCGAGGAAGTGGAAAACCGCGGCGGTCTCTTTCAAATCAAAATAACAATAAACTTCCGAACGCCGTGTGTGCGTGTGCGGGGGCATCGTGTTCCAAATGCTGCCGGACTTGAGCAGCGTCAGGCCCATCACCAGTTGGCAGCTCTTGATGCCGCCGGCGTGGATGAATTTGTAGATCACGCGGCCGTTGGAAGTTTCGCCGGAACCAATGGCCGTGCCTGCGATATCGTCGTGCCGCACGAGCGTCGTCGGGTAATGCGTGTGCGCCGGATAACTGAGCAGATAAAAGCAGGCAGGCTTCGCGGCACTTTTGGAAGCAAAGGTGACGCGCTGCGCCCCACGCCCGATGTAGAGGCAATCGAGGTTGCCGAGCGTGAAGCGCACGCCATCGACTTCGACCGTGCCCTCCTCGCCGATGTTGATCACGCCGAGTTCACGACGTTCGCAAAAATGCGTGGCCGCCAATTCCGGCTCCGTCTTCAACGTGAGCTTGGCACGCGTCGGCATCGCTCCGCCGATCACCGCGCGGTCGGTCTCCCAATAACGCAGACGCATTTTGCCCGGTTGAAATAGGTCGCTCAGCAAAAAGGCGGAACGAAGTTCTTGACTGCCCATCCGCGCATAGCTGCGGACATCCGTGGCGGGAATGATTTCCATGTGTAGAAGCGGAGAAAGTGAGAATGAAGGACGTGTGGTGCGGGAATTTACTCAGCCGGAAAAGCCGAGGGAAAAGCGCGCCCAATCGCTCAAGGGGTGTAGTTCGCTAATGAACGTGTGTTTCATATATGAAGTTAGTTGGGTTTGGCGCAAGGACTTTCTCGCTCCGTAACGCAGTGAAAAGCGGTCGCAGTGGACGGTGCCTCATGGGGCCAATTCCTCCACCCGAAACCAGGCCCAGTCGGCGGTCGCGTCGGCTCCCGCAATTTGCTGCGCGAAAAGCCCGACTTTTGCGCCGACCCAGCGACCCGGCGCGGCAACCAACGATTCTTCCAGCAACGTAAATTCCACCTGCTCCGCCGCGCGATAGGCAAAGCGACAGTGTCCGTCTTGTGCGACACTCACGCGCAACTCGACCGCACCGACCGGCACGGCCCGTCGACCGGTCTCGCTTTCCGGCGCACCGTCCATCGCGCCGCGACACACTTTGGTGACGACAAATTGTTGCACGCCGTCTGTTTCGACGCCGATCCACGCGTAATCCGTCCCGAAAACAAGCAGGCCCGTCTGCCCGCCGTTAGTGTCGGCCAAGAGGGCGGTCACCGTAAATGACGGAGCCGGAAATTTCTGCAGCAACAGGTGCGGCGCCCGCCATAGGTTACCGCCTTCACTGCGGGGCGCGTGCAAACGCAGGCCTCTGCCCTCGCCGCGCAATTCCACCCACTGCGGCGCGGGGTTGGCCTGCCATTGCCATTGCAGGCCCAAAGTCGGGCCGCTGAAGTCATCGCTCGTCGGCGGCACGGCGAACGGTTGCACCGGCAGCGCCGGTTTGCGCGCGGTTAACATTGGCTCTCCTTGCCCATCACCATCGGGATCGTGACCCATCACCGGCCATTCATCGCGCCACATCGCCGGTTGCAAATGCACGATGCGCCCGAAGGCGTCGCGATCTTGAAAATGCACAAACCACCAATCGCCGTTCGGCGTGTCCACGAGCGCGCCTTGGTGTGGTCCGTTGATCGGCGTGCCCCCCTGCGCCAACACAATGCGCGCCTCATAGGGACCGCGGATGTCGCGGGATCGAAAAACCGATTGCCAACCCGTCTTCACCCCCCCGGCGGGCGCAAGCACGTAATACCAACCGTTGCGCCGCAGAAATTTCGGCCCCTCGAGCGTCGTGTAGTCCGGCCATTGGTGCCCATCGATCACGACGCCGAAATCCGCGATCACCTGCGTGCCGCTCGCGTCGAGTTCGAGCAATGTCAGCACGTTGTTGAAACCCGCACGGCTCTTTGCCCACGCGTGGATCAGGTAAACGCGGCCGTCTTCATCCCACAACGGACACGGATCAATCAAGCCGCGGCCCGCTTTCACCAGCACTGGCTCGCTCCACTTGCCGCGCGGATCGACCGCCGAAATTACGTAGATGCCGAAATCCGGATCCGGATAGTAAATCCAGTAACGTCCATCGTGATGGCGGATCGCCGGCGCCCACACCCCCTTGCCGTGTTGCGGTCTGGCGAAAGTTTCCTCCGGCACCAAGCGGGGCAATGCGTGGCCGACCAAAGTCCAGTTCACCAAATCGCGCGAGTGCAACAGCGGCAGTCCGGGCACGTGACTGAAACTCGACGACGTCATCCAATAATCCCCGCCCACGCGCACGACGTCCGGATCGGAATAATCCGCCGCGATAATCGGGTTGCGGTAGGTGCCGTCGCCGAGGTCGGACACCCACGGAGCGCGCAGAGCGACGCGGGCCGGATTCCACCCGTCGCTCCCGCCGAGCACATGCGCCGGCGTGAGTTGGGCAACGTCAGCCGCGGACAACTCGCGGGCCCACGGCACGCGGGCAGCTGCGGCAGCGCCTGCTCCCGTGCTGCCGAACTCCGCGTAACGCACCGTCGCTTCCGCGTGCGGCTTTTTCCAATTGTGCCATCCCTCCGCACGCACGACGTCCGTCATCGCGGTGCGCAGAAAAATCGTCGCGGCAAAATCCCGCCACGGCCGCCCGAGGTAAGTGGTGACGCCTTCCGCGCCCGTGATACGACAATCAGCAAAAACAAATCCGTGCGTTTGCCCCGTGGGCGTCGAGGCCGCCGTGATGTAACCGTTGCGTAGCGCATGAATGTGACAGCCCTGAAACCACGCCGTTGCGGCACCGAAGATAAAATCGACGTGCCCTTCGATGTAGCAGTCCTCGAAGTAATGTCGCCCCCGGTTGAGCAGAATCGTGTCCTGCCAACCGAGAAACCGACAGCGGCGAAACTCCAAGCGGTCGCCGTCCGCGCGCAGCGCGAGGGCCTGCCCGACCGGGCCCGCTGTGTTGGCGATTGTCAAATTTTCCCAGATCATCCCGTCGCCATCGATCTGCAGGGTTGGTGTGCGAAACGTGCCGATCGGTTTGCCATCGGGGCCCGGCACGTTGGCGTGCAAATCGAATTGAATCACCGTGTGCTGCGCGTCTTCTCCGACGATGCGCAGATGGCCGCGCTCGCGTTGCACGTAGATGCGTTCGCGATAAACGCCGTTGCGCACAAAAATTTCCCAGCGCGGTGCGGCCGGATCCGTGCGCATCGGAGCGGCGCTGATTGCCTCCTGCAACGACGTAAAATCGCCCGAACCATCGCTCGCGACCACGGCATCGGGGCGCGCGCCGTGCAACACCGCCGTCAATACCACGAAGTGCAGGAATGCGCGCATTGGTTTTAGAAGATCCAACGGGTGGAAAAGGTGAACTCACGCCCCGCGCCCAGCCGCGCGTTGCTGGCAAGAATGTCGCGGTCGAAAACATTGCGCACGCCCACTTCGAGTTCGATCGTGCGCTGTTTGGTGCGCCACGCGTAACCGGCGCTGGCGTTAACCAAGCCGTAGCCCGGATACGCGAGATAATCCCGCCGGGGGTCGGCGTAATTGGCCACGTAGCGGTCGAGATACTGCCACCCGAGCGCCCCGAGCGGGCCGGAGGTTTGGCCCGGAGTGCGATAGCGCAGTTGCGCGCTCGCGGTGAATGCCGGAGTGCGCGGCAAGGCGCGGCCCACTTCCTGTGGCAGGTCCGGCGAACTAGTCGTGATCGCCTCCAGATAAACTGCGCGCAGTTGCAAAGTCAGCGGCTTGCTCAATTGCGCGCGCACATCCACGCGCCCGCCACGAAAGCGTTCTTCACCTGCCGAGACCAACTGCGGCTGCGTCTGATTCGCGTCAGCTACTGGATCGTCGTAGAGCGGATTCACGCGGGAGATATTTTGATTGAAGAGGAGAAATCCACCGACGCCGTAATCGATCCGGCCATCCGACGCGCGGCCTTTTACTCCAGCTTCATAACCAAGCGTCGTCTCGTTTGCTTGGATGCGCCCCGTGCGCACGTCGACGCGCGTCGAAGGATCAAATGCGGTGCTCGTGCTGGCGTAAACCAACAGCTTGCTCGGGCGCGCCTGCCAATTCAGTCCCGCGTGGTAGCTGAGTTGCTCCGTCGTTCCGCGCAAATGCGGACGCGTCGCGCTCGGTCGCAAATCGTCGACGGACAAGTGCACGACATCGTAACGCATGCCGGCGGAAGCCACCCAGCGACCGCGCGCGAAGGCCATGCGGTCACTCAATTCGACGGCGGCGTAACGCGCGTCCTCCGTGCGATCGGTCAGCACGCGCGAAAAAACGGCGGGATCAAACGGTTGAAAATAATAGTCCGGCGCGAACGGATTGAAACGCCGCACGGAGAGCGGCAGCGCGTCGCGCACTGCCGTGGGCAACGCGCGAACTTCGCGCCCGTAGTTGCCCCAGGTGTGGTTCATCGCGGCCATCATTTTGTGCTCGGCACTGAGCGCGCGGAAACGTCCGGTGGCTTCCAACTGCACGACGACGGCGCGCTGCGGTTGCTCGAGGTGGCGCGGCTCGCGGGTGCCCTCGAAGAGGCCGGTGTCGAGTGAAAGCACCGAGCTGGTGAACCGGTCTTGCTCCACGACGCGCCACCACGCTTCGGCGTTCGCGCGAAAGGCGAGGCGCTGGTGTGCCTGACCGTCGAATTGCACGCCGACCGTCGCGCTGCGCCGGCGCACGGCGGCGTCGGGTCCGTTGGCATTGAAATTGGCGAGTGGTAAATAGGGCCCGGCAATCAAGCCGCCACCGGCGGGGCGATAATCCGGAATACCGGGTGACGCGTGCGCGTTGATTGCCCGGAAATTTGCCGAAACCAGTGTGCTCGCCGTGCGACTGTGTTTCCATGTCAACGCCGTGCTCACGAGCAAGGTTTCCTCGTTGGCAAATTCCTCCGGACCTTCGCGGCGTTGCCAATCGATGGCGACGCGTTGCCACGCCTTTTTCGCAATGAGCGGACCCGTGGATTCCACCTGCGCACGCTGGCGGTCGAGGCTGGTGAATTGCGTTTCGAAGCGCTGCTGCGGTTTGTGGCGCGGGCGCGCGGTTTGCGCGTCTTGGATGCCACCCGGAGCGGCGCGACCGAGCACGGGAACGAGCGGGCCTTGAATGACCAGTGTGCGCGCGGCGCTCAGCGTTTCGTTCACGCCAAGTTGAATGAACCCATTGCGGAGAACGGGCGTCGGAAAACCGCGCAGGCGCAACCGGCCATCACCCGCGATGCGCTCCGCTGGCGAGGGTGTGGCCACCGCCGCAAGTTCTCCAACCAGATCGAGGCTGCCGCTGTCTTCAAGGGTATAATCTGACGCGCGGATCAAGTCGTTGGAAAACGGCTCGTCGCGCAATTGCTCTTCCAGCGAACCCATGCCGGTCGGATCGAAGGGGTCATCCATGCCAGAGATGAAAACCAAGTGCGGCTCCAGCACCAGGGGCGGCTCGTCAGGCACGATTCGTTGCGCGTGCCCGCCAACAACGAGCAGCAGACTGCCGAGAAGCGAAAGAGATGGCCGCATGAGGGAGCGAGAATTTAGATCAAACGTTGAGTTACCATAAAAAAGTCCGCCAACCATTGCTGATTGGCGGACCTCCCCCGCGGCACGCCCGCTGTCGAACGTGCCGCTGCAAAAACAGGCGAACCTGCCTTCGCAATTATTACCACGTGCCCTTTACGCCAACCGAGATTTGCACGCCGAATTCCTCGGAGCGGTAACCTTTGGCGTATTCAGGCGTGGTGGCGTTATAGCGCAGCAGTTTTTGCTGCACGTTGAAGACGTTGCGGGCGTTGGCGAAGAACGTCGCGCGCTTGCTGACCTGATACTCGACGTTGACATCGGTGAAGGTGCGCGGCGCGTAGTATTCGCGGTAGCCGCCGGCGTTGCCGCCGTATTGCGCGCCGGTCTGCGGAGCGAGGCTTTGCTCCCCGCGGTAGTTCCACTTCAAGTGGAGGACGAAAGGCTTCTTGACGTAGCTGACGCCCCAACTTGCGGACTCGGCGATGAACTTGGCGAAGTCGGCGTTGTTTGGACCGGAAAGGTCCAGCTTCGTGCCGTTGGCGAACACCACGAGATTGCGACCGAAGCCGGGCAGGAACGTGAGCGGTTGACGATAGTTCACTTCGAAACCGCTGATCTTGGCGGCGCCGACGTTAACGGTGGTTTGAAGGGCTAAACCGAGCGCAGTGGGATCGAGGTTGAAGAACTCCAAGTCCTCGGCGGTCACGGTGCGGCCCGCGGCTTGACCCCAGAAGTTCGAAATGTCCTTTGTGAAATAGCCGGCGGAAATCACGCCGCTCTTCGCGAAGTAATAGGCCAAGGTAAAATCGTAACCGTCCGCTTCCCAAGGTTCGAGGCCGGCGTTGGTGACGATCACCGTTTGGCCGGGAATCGTGCCGAGGCCGTCGTCGAAGGCGCCGGGCTCGGCGTTGACGCGGGCGAGTGGCAGGATGTTGGCGAAATCAGGACGACCGAGCGTCTTCGCGTAGGCGAAGCGGGCGACGAGATTGTCGGTGATGTTATAGTTCGCGTGGAAGCTCGGATAGATGTTGTCGTAGGACTTGTTGGCCTTGTAGCCGCGCTCCTTCAGGTTGGCCTGAAGCAGAGCGAGCGTGCTGGTCGGGCCGTTGGTCTTCGGGCCGAGGCCGTCGTCTTCGGTCTTTTCATAACGGGCGCCAGCGATGAGTTGTAGGCGGTTTTGCATGAAACGGCCCTCCATCTGCATGTAACCGGCGGTGATCGTTTCGGTGAGCTGCTGCGAGTTGGCGCGGCGGAAGCGCTCGGCGGCGAGTTCCTGCGCGGTGCTCAAGGTGAACATCGATGGATTGGCCTGCCAAGCAGACCACAACAGGTAGGGGCTCACGTAGTTCACAATCGGCAGACCGAAATGTGGATCCTGATTCAAGTAGGCGGAATCGATAAAGGCCGTCGCATTGGTCGAGCCGTTTAGACCATTGTAGGTCCAAGTCGTGTCCTGACGACGGATGTCGCGCTCTTGCTGGCGATAGGAGGCACCGACCTTAATCGAGCTGTAAAACGACGTATTGAGCTCGCGTTCAGCGCTCAAGTCGAAGCCGCGGAATTCGTCACTCGCGTCGAGCGGGTTCATGCGTGCTTGCGTGATGTTGAAGTTGGCGAGGTTCGTCCAATCCAACTCCGCGTTAGCAGAATTGTAGGCGCGGATTGTCGTGGGGCGCTGTTCCGTGATGCCTTCGTAGGAAATACGATTGATGCCGATGAGCGAGGTGCGCACGGAGCTGAAGTGATTGCGCCCGCCATCGCGATACCAGGTCTTCGACTTCGAGTAGTTGGCACCGGACTCAACCTTCCAGCGATCACCGGTGTATTTGTAGCTCACCACAGCTGCGTTGGTCAGACCGTATTTGTCGCGCACCGACATTTCGCCGGTGAGCGTGCCGCGGCCAGTCGCGCCATTGACGCTGGTCGGCGTGTAGCTGAGCGGCAGACCGGTGCCCGGATTCGGCGTAAACGTCGTCGTGCTGCTGTTGACGTTGAAGTTGTAGTTACGATTGCCGAATTGGGAGAGGTAGTAGTTCGACTGCCAGCTCGCGGAGATGACGTGTCCCGGTGCGACTTTCCAATCGGTTTTGATGCTACCTGAGCGGCGGAAGGTGTTCTTCGGGCCGTCTTGAAAAGTGTATGTTTGCAGGAAAGGATTCGCCGCAGTGGCACCGCCTTGCGCGTGATTATAGAGAGTCTGGGTGCGGTGCTGCTCGTTGTATTGATTCGAGACCAAGCCGGTCACGACGATACCGAAAGTTTTGCTGAACGGCACGGTGAGATCGAAGTCAAAGCCGGGCAAACCCTTGAAGGTCGGCTTGTCCATCGGTCCCGGTGTCTTGTGGAGAATGTCGAGCGCTTCGCTGCTCGCATTCAAGTAGGCGCGGTATTTGAACTGCGTGCCTTTGCGCTCGAACGCATTTTTGCTGACCATGTTGACCGAACCGCCGAGGGAATCGGCCGGCATGCTCGGGGTCGGAACTTTGGATACTTCGACACGAGAAACGTTGTTGATTGAAACTTGTTCGAATTCGAAGGCACGACTGCTCGCGCCAGAGGAGGACGACGCGACGCGCGCCCCATCGATCGAGACAGCCGTGAAATTGTCGGCGAAGCCGCGCACAGACATCGTGCGCACATCGGCAGCGACGTAATCAACACTCACGCCCGGCAAGAATTTCATGAATTCACCGACGTTACCTTCCGTGACGTCGCCGAAGGCATCGGATGAGACCACGTTCTTTAAGTTGGCGGAATAACGCTCTTCGTTAGAGGCAATATTGCCGGCATCGGTTTCGCGCTGGCTGGTGACTTGGAAAGCATCGAGTGTCACAACATCACTGTCCTGACTGGCGGCGGGCGTGAAGGAACTGGAAAGGTTCATGTCCTGCGTCACGGTCTGACCCGCTACGATGGTTACCTTGACGGATTTGGTCTCGAGGCCGGTGAAGCTGAAATTCAGTGTCACTTCGCCTGCCGGAAGATTCGCAATACGGTAATCACCGTAGTCGTTGGTGAAAAACTCGCGGTTCGAACCAGCGACCGTGACACGGGCGAGATTGAGCGCGTTGCCGGAAATGAAATTCTGCACCCGGCCGGCAACTCCGCCGGTCGCTTCTTGTGCATTAACAGGAGTGACAAAAGCAGTCGCCAGCAAGGCGACCGCCATAGCAGCACGGCTCAAAAAGAGCCGCACGGCGCGTGGATTAATCAAGCGACCGGAGAGAGTCCGGAACGCATGCAGGGTGTAATGCATTGTTTGCGGTGGTTAGGGGTGAAAAGCAGCGGGTAATTGAGCGCAGATCCAAAATCATGCGCGTGTTCACTAATGAACTTGCTATTCATATGTGAACGGATAGTGGTGCTTGCAACAAAATAATTCTGCGTGTTCGCAAGCTTGTCATCGTCCTGCGGCCACCCTGAACATGCTCCATGAAACGCCCCCTCGCCCCAGTCGACTCGGCCACGCAAAATCTGCAGCGTTACGTGATTCCCAATCTGCGCAACGCCTGCGAGATCTTGAAGTTGCTCGGCACCAACACCGATGGCTTCAAAGCGGCGGACATCGCCCGCTTGCTGAAAATTCCCGTCACGACAACCTTACGCATCATGGCGACGCTCCAATTGGAGGGCTTCGTGCGCAAGATGGACGGACGATTCGAATTGGGTCCGGTGTTGATTCCGCTCGGGAATGCTTCGCTGGCCGGCACAGAAATTCGCGAAGCCGCCATTCCTATTTTGCAAGAACTCACCGCCAACACGGTGGAAACGTCGCACTTGGCGATTCCCTGTGATGAACGAGCTTTGATCGTCGCCGTGCAAGACAGTCCGCATCCGCTGCGCGCCGCTTCTCGTCCCGGCTACTTGGCGGAACTGCACTGCTCATCGACCGGTAAGCTGTTTCTTGCCTTCCTTTATGCCTCGCGCACGGCCGAATTGATGGAGAAAAACAAACCCATTCGCCGCACCGCTCACACGCTCACTACGATGGCGGAAATTAAGCGCGAAGTCGAACTGACGCGCAAACGCCGCTTCAGCCTCGACAATGAGGAATATCACGTCGGCGTGCGCTGCCTCGCCGCGCCGGTCTTTGGTTCCGACGGCACAGTCGTCGCCGCGATCGGCATCACCGCCGCCACGGTGCGTTTTCCGAAGGAGCGCATCCCCGAATTCGCCGACGTCGTCACTGCCGCCGCCGACAAGCTCAGCCGCAGCCTGGGCTACACCGGCTAACTGCCGACGGAGGCTTTGCTCAAATCCAGCATTGCTCAACCGTTCCTCCTTCGCTTCATAGTTATTAGCTGCAAACGAATTTCCTCCTCCTCGCCCCGCCTCTTTTCCCGTCATACGCAGCCTTGACACGTTTCCGCCTCACCCTAGCTCGCGCCCATCTGCTATACGCTTCTGCTCATGAATAAGTCCGATGTCCTGCACCGCATTCGCTCCGAAAAAGTCATCGCGCTCATCCGCGCGGACGGCCCCGACAGTCTGATCGACTGCGCCCGAGCCCTCGCCGCTGGTGGCCTCTCCGTCATTGAACTGACGATGACCACGCCTGGGGCCCTTGCCGTATTGGCTCAGGCCGCGAAAGAATTACCCGATGTGGTGTTCGGCATGGGCACCGTGCTCGATGCGCAAACCGTCGCCGCCGCTCAAGCCGCCGGCGCAAAATTCATCGTCACTCCCGCCGTCCGCCCCACCGTGCTCGCGGCCTGCCAAGAGCGCGGTCTGGCCGTGCTCGGTGGCGCGCTGACGCCGACCGAAGCCTACACCTCCTACGAGTTGGGCGCCGATGTAATTAAGATTTTTCCAGCCGAGTATTTTGGCCCCGCCTACATCAAATCGATCAAGGCGCCCTTCCCGCACCTCAACGTGATGCCGACCGGCGGCGTCACGCCGGAAACAGTCGCTGATTTCCTAAAAGCCGGCGCCTTCGCCACCGCAGCGGGCAGCTCGCTCGTGCAGCCCGCCGCGCTAAAGGCCAAAGACTGGGCCGCTATCACCGCCCGCGCGCGTGAATTTGTCGCCGCTGCCGCCAAAGCCTAACTCATCTGCTATTCATTAATTACTCCCATGACTCGCGTTCTCCTCACCACCACTTCCTTTCAAGATACGCCCGGCGTGCACCACCACAAGTTGGCCGCGTCCGGCTACGAAATCGTCTGCGAACGCGGCCCGCTCCCCGGGTCGCGCATGCTCGAACTCGCCGGCGAATTCGACGCCTTCATCTGCGGCGACGACGCGATCACCGAAGCCGTCATCGAAAAATCCCTGCCGCGCCTCAAGGTCATCAGCAAATACGGCATCGGCCTCGATAAGATCGATGTGAAGGCCGCCACCGCGCGCAAAATCCCCGTGCTCTTCACGCCGGGCGTCAATCACACGACCGTCGCGGAGCACGTGTTTCTGCTGCTGCTTACGCTCGAGAAAAATTTACTCTTCCACTGCGATTCGACGCGCTCCGGCGGCTGGAAACGCAAGACCGGCCACGAACTTCTCGCCAAAAAGATCGGCATCGTCGGACTCGGCCGCATCGGCAAGGAAGTCGCCATCCGCGCCCGCGCCTTCGGGATGGAAGTGGTGGCCTACGATATTTATTGGGACGAGAAATTTGCCCAGCAACACAGTGTGACCCGCGCTCATACGCTCGCGGAAATCTTCAGCAGCGCCGACTACATTTCGCTGCACACCAATCTGACGCCCGAGACGCGCGACATGATTTGCACGGCATCAATCGCGAAAATGAAGGACGGCGTCATCATCCTCAACTGCGCCCGCGGCGAAATCGTCCACACCGCGGACATCGTCACCGCGCTGCAATCCGGCAAAGTCGCCGGCTACGGCACCGACGTGCTCGATCAGGAGCCGCCGCCAGCAGACCACCCGTTGCTCAAGTTGTCCAACTGCGTCGTCACGCCGCACGTTGGCTCGCGCACGTTTGAGAGTGTCCAACGCCAAGCCACCTGCGCTGTTGAAAATTTGATGTTGTTCATGTCCGGCGCCGCTCCGCACGCCCAAGCCAACAAATTCTAACGCTGCCGCCGGCGCGACCGCCGCGCCTCGCGCCGGTCTCACGTTCAATCCAGTTCCCCATGCCCGAAACTTTCTACATCGTTCCCGAAGCGCAGCACAACGCGCTCATCACCGCCGCGTATTGCCATCGTGGGTTCCAAGCCGACGAGGCCGCCGAAGGTGCCCGCTTTTGCGCCGAAGCCACCCGCCATGGTATCCGCACGCACAACGGCATCAAGGCCCTTCACCTCGACCACCTCTTCGGCTCCGGCTCGAAAGGCTGCGTGCCCGGCGCGCAAATCGAAGAAAAGCCCTCCCGCTTTGCCGCTACGAAAATCTGGAACGCCAACCGCAAACTAGGTCAATCCACCGCCTACCGCGCGATGGATGAAGCCATCCGCCTTGCCGACCAATACGGCGTCGGCACGGTGTCGGTGGACAACGCGTTCCACTACCTCTGGGGCGGCGGCTACGTGATGGACGCAGCGCGCAAGGGTTACATCGCCTACACCAACTGCACCGCGGCGCTCGCCGAAGTCGTGCCGTTTGGCGGCAAATTCCCCACCCTCGGCACCAATCCGCATTCGTGGGGTTTTCCGACGACCGCAGCGGTCGGCTACCCGATCGTGATCGACTGGGCGACGTCCGTCGTCGCCATGGGGCGCGTGCAACAACTCGCGCGCGAAGGCAAATCGTTGCCACCCGACGCCGCCGTCGATGAAAACGGCGTCGTCACCACCGACCCGAAGCGCGCAAAATACCTTATTCCGTTCGGCGCGCACAAAGGCTACGGCCTCTCGCTGATCAACGAAATCGTCGCCGGCTTCGTCGGCGGCTCAATTCCGACGATCCGCAATCGCTGGGAAAAAGCCGAGGGCGACAAAGGCACGTGCTGTTTCTTTTTCCAAGTGATCCATCCCGACGCCATCAGCACCGGCGCGTTCGCGAAAGGGCGCAACCAACAGCAGAACGTCCAAGCCATCATCGGCGACATTCTCGGTCACGGTAACGATCGTTGCCTGCTCCCCGGTCAACTCGAAGCCGGCTGGGCCAAACGCACCGCCGACGCGGGCGGCCTCCTCTTTTCGCAAGCCGAGATTACTGCCTTCAACGAGCTTGCCACCGAAGCCGGTCAACCGCTCTGGGACTCCGCTTCGTTCAAAACCGTCGCCTACTAATCGCGCCGTCACGCGCGCCACCTACCGCAACTGTTTCCTGTTTTCCCTATGAGCCTCAAAATCCGTCCAGCCTCCGCATGTGCCTTTGATCAGATCTCGCTCGGCGAGGTCATGTTGCGTCTCGACCCCGGTGAGGGTCGCATTCGCACCGCTCGCAATTTCACCGCTTGGGAAGGCGGCGGCGAATACAACACCTCACGCGGCCTCCGCAAATGCTTCGGCTACAAAACCGCCGTTGTCACCGCCTTCGTGGACAACGAAGTCGGTCATCTCGTCGAAGATTTCATCATGCAAGGCGGCGTCGCCACCGATTTTATCAAGTGGCGTGAAGACGACGGCATCGGCCGCACTGTGCGCAACGGTCTGAACTTCACCGAGCGTGGCTTCGGCATCCGCGGTGCCGTCGGTAATCCCGATCGTGGCAACACCGCCGCCTCGCAGCTCAAGCCCGGCGACATCGACTGGGAACACATCTTCGGCAAGCTCGGCGTGCGCTGGTTTCACACCGGCGGCATCTTCGCCGCACTCTCCGAATCCGCCGCCGCGCTCACCATTGAAGCGGTCAAGGCCGCCAACAAACACGGCACCATCGTCAGCTACGATCTCAACTACCGCCCTTCACTCTGGAAAACCATCGGCGGCCTCAAGAAAGCCCAAGAGGTCAACCGCGAGATCGCGAAATACGTCGATGTGATGATCGGCAACGAAGAGGACTTCACCGCCTCGCTGGGCTTCGAGGTCAAGGGTGTGGACCACAATCTCACCAAGATCGAGACCGGCGCATTCAAGGCGATGATCGAGACCGCCGTGCAGGAATTTCCCAATTTCAAGGTAGCGGCCACCACGTTGCGCGGAGTGAAGACGGCCACGATCAACGACTGGTCGGCCATTCTGTGGCATGACGGAAAATTCCACGAGAGCCGCAAATACGATGACCTCGAAATCCTCGACCGCGTCGGCGGTGGCGACTCGTTTGCCTCCGGCGTGCAGTTCGGTTTCCTCGAGTTCAACGACGCGCAAAAAGCCGTCGAATACGGCGCAGCTCACGGCGCGTTTGCCTCCACTACTCCCGGCGATACGTCGATGGCGACACGCAAGGAAGTGGAGAAGCAAATCTCCGGCGGCGGCGCTCGCGTCGTGCGTTAACGCGCCACGGTCTCACCGCATGATTCATCAATCGCACCGGCAACGCCATTCGTGGCTCCGGTGCGATTTGCTTTTGCGGTTACTCGCAACGGCTCGTCGGTTCACGCTTCTTGCGCTCGTTGCCTTTCTTTTTTCCGTGTCCGTTTTTGCTGATGCGCCCGTGATTTCCCTCTGGCCCGAAGGCGTGCCCGACGCACAAGTTGGCGCACCCGGCGAATACATCGCGGATGACCGCGTGTATAACGTGCAGGTGCCGACGCTGACGCTGTTCGCCCCCCCCGCGGGCACGGCCAACGGACTCGCGGCCATCATTTGTCCCGGTGGCGGCTACGGTCGGCTCGCGATCAGCAACGAAGGCAATGGCATGGCGCGTTGGCTGAATTCCCTCGGTGTGACCTGCTTCGTGTTGAAATACCGCCTGAAGGAATACGGACATCCCGCGCCGTTGCGCGACGTGTTGCGCGCGGTGCGCCTCGTGCGTTCGCGCGCGGAGGAATTCGGCATCGATCCCACGCGCGTCGGAGTCTTCGGTTCATCTGCCGGTGGACACCTCGCCGCAAGTGCGGCGACGCTTTATGCGCACGCCGACGGCAAGACCGGACATCCGCTCGACGAGATCGATGCGCGACCGACTTTTGTCGTGCTGCAATATCCGGTCATTGTGCTGGAAGGCCCGCACGTGCACGCGGGTTCGCGACGCAATCTTCTCGGCGAGAATCCGACGCCGGAGTTGGTCGCGTTGCTTTCGCCGGATCGTCAAGTGAACGCGGCTACGCCTCCGGCGTTTTTGATTCACACGGCCGAGGACAAATCGGTGCCGTTGGAAAACTCGCTCGCCTACTTTGCGGCGTTGCGTGCCGCCGGCGTGCCGGCCGAAATGCATCTCTACGAGAAAGGACCGCACGGTTTCGGCTTGCGCCGCGATCTCGGCCCGACGTCAACGTGGCCCGAACGCGCGGAAGCGTGGATGCGCAGTCACGGTTGGTTGGAATAATCCGACGCGGCCGCCCGCCCGCCCGCGCTTATTTGCCGAAGGGCGCCCGCACCAAAACCCAGCCCAGTGCATAGTCAAAAGCGATGAGTTGGTGCAGGAAAATAATTAGCCAGAAAACGAGTTGGTAAGTCGCTTTCGCGGTTTTGTGTCGAAAGAAAACCTGCGCCAACAGCGCGCCCGGCCAGCCACCCGATAATTCGAGGCCGTGCAATGCCCATTCGGAGACGCGCCACTCCTCGGCCTTTGCCCGGGCTTTGTCCGCCGCGTAGGCCATGAGGGTGAACAACGATAGCGCCCCGAAAATTATCAGCAACCACCGCGAGTCGATGTGTGCTGAGGCCCGGTGGATGGCCAAGCCCGGGGCAATGAGCAATCCACCCAGCACTCCCAACAACCACCAACGTCGCGCAGGAGTAGTTTCAGTCACCATGCGCCCACACTGACCACCAAAGTCGTGAAGAAAATCTCAATTCTCGTGCGACGCGCGGCGTTAGGCGCTATCCCAGTCCTCGTCCTGCGGCAGCAATTCAACCAACGCGACGTTGATCGCCAGCAGCGCACCGAGCCCCACCATCGCCACGGCCACGGCCGAAACAACATCGCCGAACGGATCTCTCGTTAAACTCAACACCGGCACGAACCACGCAACCGCAGCCAAACCGATTTTGGCGCCCAGCCAAGCGAGCGGTGCCGCGAATTGCAGCGTATACCAGCGATTTTTAAGCAGCGTCGCCAAAACGACGAAGCCGATCAACTCGAGCGTCATCACCTCGGCCGGAGCCACGGCGATTTGCCCAAAATTGAAAACAATCGCGACCGCTCCGGCCAGTGCGACGAACAAGCCCATCGTGCCGCCAAAGAGGTAAATTGCCGCAAACACCGCCCAATGCAGCGGCAACAAGTGCGCCGTCAGCGGTTGCGCACCGGTCCACGGGAGCAACTGGATCAACAGTGGCAAAGACCACGCGATCGCGACCAAAATGAGCGCCTGCAGCCAGCGCGAACGCGGCAGGACGATGAGGGAGCGAAGGTTCTGTTGCATGAGAAGAAGTAGGAAAGTCCGCAGCCCGCGATGGGCGAACGTCAATTTAGACTTCGCTCGCCGCGTTAACGTTCAAATTCACGCAACTTCCGGGCCAAATGCCGTGCATTTGCGCTAACTGACCGCGTTTTTCGATCCGTCCTTCCCGCGCGTTGTCCTCTTCCCGCGAGCAACCTATGACGATTCGTGCACGGCTTGCGTCTTGCCCCGCCTGTGCGACCGGTGCTGTATCGAGCCCTCGTGAGCAAGTCCCCTTCTCGCATACTCCTCATCACGGGCGTTGCCGGTTCCGGCAAATCCACCATTGGCCAAACTGCGGCCATCACGCTCGGTTGGCCCTATTTCGAGGCGGACGATTTTCACTCTGTCGCCAACAAGGCCAAAATGGCCAGCGGCACTCCGCTCAATGACACCGACCGCGCGCCCTGGCTCGCGGCGATACGCGCCAAGATTGATGAAGTGCGTGCCGCAGATCAATGCGCCGTCTTCACGTGCTCCGCGCTCAAGGAATCCTATCGTCACGTCTTGATGCACAATGCGCCCGAAGTCGTGCTGGTTTATTTGTCCGGCGATTTTGACACCATCGCGCAACGCGTCGGACAACGCGCGGGGCATTACATGAAATCCGACATGGTGCGCAGTCAGTTTGCCGCGTTGGAACCACCGCAAGGCGCGCTGACCCTCGATGTCGCCCAAACGCCTGAAGCACTCGTCGCCCAAGTCCTCGCCGCCGTGCGCTAAGTGCGGTTTCCCCGAGCTTGCCGGTGCACTTCGCCGAATTCGCGCTAGACTCTCTGCCCCCCTTCCCGATTAATCGCGGCATGGCCTGCACGGTCTTCACCATCGCAAATCAAAAGGGCGGCGTCGGCAAGACCACCACCGCCGTCAATCTCGCCGCGGCTTTGGCCGAGCGCAAAATCCACACCCTGCTCGTGGATCTCGATCCGCAGGCCAACGCCACTAGTTCGCTCGGCATTGAGAAACAGGAAGGCAAGAGCCTCTACCGCCCGCTGCATGGCGAAGGCACCGCGTTTGAGATGCTCACGCCGACCCAGTGGGACCACCTCGCCATTATCCCCTCCGAAGAAGACCTCGCCGCGATCGAGATCGAATTGGCGCAACAGGAAAACTACCTGATGCGACTGCGCACCGTGCTCGACCCGATCCGCAACTCCGGCGGTTACCGCGCCATCATCATCGATTGTCCGCCGGCGCTCGGCATGTTGTCGATGAACTCGCTCGCCGCCGCCGATCACTTGCTCATCGCGTTGCAATGCGAATACATGGCGCTCGAAGGGCTCGGACAAATTCTCAAAGTCGTTGATCGCCTCAAAAATGCCGGCGTGAATTCCACGCTCGATGTCGGTGGTATTGTGATGACGATGTTCGACAGCCGCACCAACCTTGCCAAGCAGGTCGTAGACGAAGTGCGCCAGCATTTGCCGGAGAAGATTTTCGCGACTGTCATTCCGCGCACGGTGCGTCTCAGCGAAGCGCCGAGTTTCGGCAAACCGATCTTTGCCTACGACCCACACGGTCCTGGTTCATTGGCCTATCGCGCACTGGCTAAAGAAGTTTCCACGCGCTTCAATTTGACGGAAAAAGCTACGCCGCGCCCTGTCACTGCGTAACGCGGCGGCACCACACCGCGAATATCGCAAGCACTGGCGGAGTTGCCCGCGTGGCTCGGCTGGCGATTGCAAAATTCCACCGCTTGCGATTTCCCGCCGCTTCGCCTTAGTCACGTCTTTCCCGCATGTTCGCCTCGTTTCTAAAATATCGCGCTGCCTTCACGGTCGGACTGCAGAGCAATCTGGTCTATCGGTGGAATTTCGCGGTGCGCGGCCTCTTCTCGCTCTTTCACCTCGTTGTCGTGTTCACGTTGTGGGGTGCGGCGTTTTCGGGACAAACCGAGATTGGCGGCTTCGACCTGCGGCAAACGCTGACTTACTTCGTCATTATTTTGCCGCTGACGTTCATGATTGGCGCGTTCAATGAGGATTACCAAATCAGCGAGGAAATCCGCAACGGGATGATCAACCAGTTCCTCCTGAAACCGGTGAACTACTACGCGTATCGCTTCAGCGTCTTCGTATCGGCGCGGCTGGTTTCCGGTCTGCTGGTGCTCTTGCCGCTGGCGATCGCCTTTCCCATTTTGAAGGACACATTGGTCATTCCCGTCGATTGGCCGGCGCGACTCGCGCTCGGGTTGCCCGCGATGTTTCTCTCGGCGATGGTCCAATTCACCATCGCCTACTGCTTCGGGCTGCTGACCTTTTGGTTTTTGGAAATCCAGTCGTTCGTGATTTTGTCGATGGCAGTCGAGGTATTGCTCGGCGGACAGATGTTTCCGCTCGATTTACTGCCGCAGTGGCTGTTCGAGCTCTCCGGCTACCTGCCGTATTATTACATGATGTATTTTCCGGCGGCGATTTTCACCGGACGATTGCCCGTCAGCGAAATCGCTTCCGGCCTCGCGATTCAGGCGGCGTGGGTGGTGGTTTTGTTGGTGATGGCGCAATTTCTGTGGGTGCGCGGCCTGCGCAAACACACTGCCGTCGGCGGCTAAATTTGCGCGACGCTCCACCATGTCACTCACGCATTATCTGAAAATCTGGCTCGCCAGCGTGCGCTATTCGGTCGTGCGCACGATGATGTTCCGCATGGATTTTTTGATGTGGGCATTGGTGGAACTGTTCTGGATGGGCGTGAATATTTTGCTGATCAACGTCATCTACGCGCACACTGATTCGATCGCGGGGTGGTCGAAATACGAGATGCTGCTGCTCGTGGGCACAGCGATGATTTTGCAGCGGTTGATGATGGGGTTTTTCTGGAGCAATCTCTTCGAAATGGGACGGAATATTCGCACGGGGCAATTCGACTTCTTCCTCGCGCAGCCGGGCAACCCGCTCTTCATGCTCTCCACGCGCAAGATCGATCTCGATAGCATCCTGAACTGTTTTGTCGCGATTTCGGTCGTCGTTTTTTCCGTCGTCAAACTCGGCCTGCATCCCAGCTGGCTGGATATCGCGTTCTACGTGCTGCTGCTCGGCGGCGCCTTGCTGATCCACTACGCGGCGGTGCTGGTGATTGTTTCCACCACTTTCTGGCTCATCGGCAGCCAAGGCATCGAAGGGAGCTATTTCACCTTGTTCGAATTTTCCCGTCTGCCTCGCCAAGCCTTCGTGGGCGCGCGCGAAGTAATCTTTGTCTGGATATTACCCGCCGTAATTTCCAGCAACGTGCCGGCGAGCGTTTTGATTCACGGCTTTCAACTCCACTACGTCTTGTGGCTCGGCGCGGCGGCGGCGCTCTGGCTCACCATCGGCGTGCTGGTTTTCCGCGCTGGGCTGCGCCGTTATGCCAGCGCCAGTTCCTAACCAGAGCCACGTTGATTCGGCATTGAGCTTTTGCACGCCTCGGAAAAACTAATCGCGCTCGCTGTTGCCATGTCCACTCCCGCACCACTCACCGACCTGCAAACCCGACTTGGCTACACCTTTCGCGAGCCCGCATTATTGAGTGAGGCGCTCACGCATCCGTCCTTTCTGCCGGAGCATCCCGATGTCACGGCGAGCAATCAGCGGTTGGAATTCCTCGGCGACTCCGTGTTGAATTGCATCTTGTCCAACGCGCTCTATCGGAAGTTTCCTGATGACCGCGAAGGCGTGCTCACGCGCCGCCGCGCCGTCCTCGCCAAAGGCGCATTTCTCTGTGACCTCGCCCGCGAACTGGAAATCGATGCGGCAATTCGCCTCGGCACGAGCGAGGAAACGTCCGGCGGACGCAACCGCGACTCAATTCTCGAAGATGCGCTCGAATCGCTCGTCGGCGCCATTTACCTCGATAGTGATTTTGTCACCGTCCAACGCGTGGTGTCTCTTTGGTATGGCCCGCTGAATGAACGTCTCGCGTTGACGGAAGAGTTGGAAAACCCCAAGGGTCGCCTGCAAGAACTCGTCCAACCCGTCCACGGCAACAATGCGCTACGTTACGAAGTGCTCAGCGCAGATGGCCCTGAGCACGCCCGCGAATATTCAGTCGCCGTATTTTTGCAGGAACGGCAACTCGGCACCGGCAGCGGCTCCTCGAAAAAGAGTGCGGAAGAGATGGCGGCATGCGCAGCGCTTAAGTCACTCGCGCGTCCCACCGCCACGCTTTGAGATCGCAGACTAGAATCAGCTCCCTTCCCCTGTTCTTGCGCTACGAGCCACTCCGCTCAATTTGAGGAAGATCGATGGCTAAAACCGGCAATTCCTCGCGGACCAAACTTACGGGCATCTGTCCTCCGGTCCGAGCCTACACGCTGGCCTCCTTGCTGAGTAAGCGGGCCGCTCCCGTAAGCTTGATTATTGTGGAGGAGCGCCGCGACCTCGAAGTGTTGGCCGAAGATTTGGCTCTCTTCGTTTCCCTTTCCGCCGACATTCCCGCAGTCGAAATTCTCGTTTTTCCGGAAACGCCTTTTGAGAGTCGCGACTTGCGCGAAGCATTTCACTCCGCCAGTGACCGTCTGGCCGTGCTCAGCAAACTCTGTGCGCACAGTCCCGTCGCGGCTACACCACTTGTCGTTTTGTCCACCCCCGGTGCCTTGCTGCAAGCGGTCCCTCCGCGCCAAGAGTTCTCCTCCCGCGAAATCATCCTCCGCCGCGGGGAGTCGCAGCCATTTCAAGCCTTGGTGCAATTATTGAACGACTACGATTACGACGCGGAGGCCGTCTGCGAAGCTCCCGGCCAATACGCTGTGCGCGGCGGCATTGTTGATATCTATCCCGTGACAGCGCACCAGCCCTACCGGCTCGATTTTTTCGGCGACACTCTCGATGAGCTTCGCGCGCTCGACCCGATTACCCAGCGTTCGGGAGCAGCGGTATCGCACATCACGCTAACCGCCGCTCCCCAAGTAAACGCCAACGGCTCCACCGCACTGCTACTTGATTATCTTGGCCCAGACACGCACGCGCTGGTCGTCGAACCGACGGCAATTGAAGAGGCTTTTGACTTGCTCAGCCCACCCCCGTCAACCAGCGCAAGCACCACGCCTTTTCTCGATCAGCTCGCGGCTGGTTGTGCTCACTTGTGGGGCATTTCTGATTTGGATCTCGCCAGTCAACTTTTCGACAGCGCCGCCCATGAAACGACGTGGGATACCGAGTCCCTGGCGCACCACCGCGAGTCTCCGACGATCGACTTACTCGCACATGAACGTCTCCAGGCGGAGGACGCCGCACGGCGTGATTTTCTCCTGCAAGTGCTCCGCTGGCAGCGCGAAGGAGCCGCCATCAATTTCTTCATTGCCAAAATTGGCGAAGAGGAACGGACGCGCGAATTATTGGCGGAGGACGTGGAGCTCAAAGCGCTGCAACCCAACTTTATCCGCGGCACGCTCAGCGAGGGTTTTCGCATCACCGCGCGGGCGGGTGGTGCGACGCAAAACTACGTCGCTGTTTCCGAAACCGAAATTTTCGGTCGGCGTCGTGTTCGGCGGCCAACGGCGAAACGCGCCACTGTCACGCCATCCGCGGTCGATCAACTGTTGGACTTCTCGGAACTCGTCGAAGGGGACTTCGTCGTTCACCTGCAGCATGGGGTCGCGGTATTCCGTGGCTTAACGCGCCTCGAAGCGACGGACGGCGTGCGCGAAGTGATTTCGCTCGAATTTGACGAGCGCGTCACACTGCACGTGCCGTTGCAGGAATCGCACTTGGTCAGTCGCTACGTGGGACTTTCCAAAATCAAGCCCCAGCTCGGCCGCGTCGGGTCAGGTCGGTGGGAAAAAGTGCGGGCGGCAGCAGAGCGCGCGACGCTCGATCTCGCGGCGGAATTGTTGCAAATCCAAGCACGCCGCGAAGCGCAGCCAGGGCACGCCTTCGCCGCCGACAACACCTGGCAACGTGAATTTGAAACAGCATTTCCGTTCACCGAAACTCCCGACCAACTGCGCGCGATCAACGACACGCGCAGCGACATGGAGCAAACGCGGCCGATGGATCGCTTGATTTGCGGCGACGTTGGCTTTGGCAAAACCGAAGTGGCGATTCGCGCCGCGTTCAAAGCCGTGATGGGCGGTAAGCAAGTGGCCGTGCTCGTGCCGACGACCGTGCTGGCACAGCAGCATCTCAACTCGTTCCGCGAACGCATGGCCGGTTATCCGGTCGCCGTGGAAATGGTGTCGCGTTTCCGCTCACGCAAGGAACAGCGGCAGATTCTCGATGCCGTGGCCCTCGGCAAAATCGACGTGCTGATCGGCACCCACCGCCTCGTCCAAAAGGATGTGCAGTTCCAAGACCTCGGCCTGGTCGTCATCGACGAGGAGCAACGCTTCGGCGTGAAACATAAGGAAGTGTTCAAACGCTGGCGCGCGCACGTCGATATGCTCTCCATGAGCGCGACCCCGATTCCCCGCACGCTCTACCTCGCACTGACCGGGGCGCGCGACCTCAGCACAATCGAGACGGCACCAACCAATCGCCTGCCGATCCAGACGATCGTCAAAAGTTACGACGAGAAGCTGGTCGTGGAAGCGATTCAGCACGAAGTGCGGCGCGGCGGGCAGGTGTTTTATCTGCACAATCGCGTGCAAAGCATCGATCTGGTGGCGGCGCGTCTTCGCGAAATGTTGCCCAAGCTCACCATCGGCGTCGGACACGGGCAAATGGGCGAAGGTGATCTCGAGCAAATGATGACCGACTTTGTCGCTGGACGGTATGCGGTGCTCGTGTGCACCACGATCATCGAGAGCGGTTTGGATATTCCGAATTGCAACACGATCATCATCGAAGGCGCGGACCGGTTCGGCTTGTCGCAACTCTACCAATTGCGCGGGCGTGTTGGGCGTTTCAAACATCAGGCCTACGCCTACCTGCTGCTGCATCGCCACGCTCGGGTGATGGATCTCGCGCGGCAGCGACTCAGCGCGATTCGGCAACACAATCAGTTGGGCGCCGGCTTCCGCATCGCGATGCGTGATTTGGAACTGCGCGGCGCGGGCAATCTGCTCGGCGCGGAGCAAAGCGGTCACATCGTCGGCGTCGGATTCGAACTTTATTGTCAGTTACTCAAGCAAAGCGTGGCTCGTTTGAAAGGCGACAAACACGCGGCGGCGGTCAGGGCTGCGGTGAAATTGGATTTTGTCTTTGTCGGCGAGAGCGCCGGCACCGACCGCGCCGAGGCCACCGACAGTTTCACCGCACTGCGGCAAGCGGAACGGGTCGCCGGCGAAATCGACAAAATCCAAGCCCGCCTCCCCGCGCATTACCTTAGTGAAGTGCGCCTGCGGATTGATTTTTACCGCCGGCTGGCGTTGGCGGAAAATCCCGCGGCGATCGCCGCACTCGCGGCGGAACTGCGCGACCGATTCGGCAAATACGGCAAAGAAGTGCAGGCGCTGTTGCTCGTCACAGAGATTCGCGTTCGGGCGGAACAAAAGGGGCTCGTCTCCGTCGAAACTGATTCCGGGCGCCTCAAATGCCTCCGCAATAGTGGTCGCCGCGATGATTTCATCCAGTATTCCAGTCGCTTTCCCCGCTTGACCGCACCCACTCCCCTCGCAAGGTTGAAAGAATTAATCGTCTTCCTGCAAAATCTCCCGAATTCATGACGTTCCGCCCACTCCGCTCCCTGTTCGTTTTTTCCGCATTCGCTGTGGCTCTTTTACCCGTTTTCGCGAACGGCCAAACCGAGATTCCTGACGCGGAAAAACTCGTGGCAGAGCGACTTGCCATGCAGTTCGCCAACGGAATCGCCGCCGTTGCCGAGGACAGGATTATCACCGTGGACGATGTGCGTCGCGAAATCGCCCCGCTCCTTCCCCAAGTGCAACGGGAGAGCCGCAACGAGCGTGAATTCCACGAAAAAATCAACGCCCTGCAAGAGAACATCGTGCAAGACTTGATCGATCGCGTGCTGATCGTGAAGGAATTCTACAAAGACGAAAAACGCTCCGTGCCCAAGAGCTTTGTCGAAAACCAGATCGCGGAAATCATCGCGACGCAGTTCGACGGAGATCGCAGCAAGTATCTCGCTTACCTCCGCAGTCGCGGCATTTCACAGAAAGAATACCGCAAAGAAGTCGAAGAGGATATGATCTATGGCTACATGCGCCAACAGCAGCGCAAAAGTGCCAGCATGATCAGCCCTGTTAAAATCCAGACCTTCTACGACGAAAACAAGGAGCGGTTCCATCAAGAAGACCAAGTCAAGTTGCGCTTGATCCAATTCACCCGCAGCGAGGGTGATACCGACGAATCCTTACGCCAAAAGGCCGAGGATGTTTTGGGGCAACTCAAAGGCGGTTCCACTTTCATCGACCTCGCCCGACTCTATTCGCAAGATGCTCGTCGCACACGCGGAGGCGACTGGGGCTGGCAACGCCGCTCCGATCTGCGTAAAGAATTTGTTGATGTCCTCTTCGAACTTGGAGCCGGACAAACCACCGCGCCCATCCTCATGCCGGAAGGCGCCTTCCTCTTGCATGTCGAAGAACGCAAGCACGCCGGAATTTTGCCGATCGACGAAGTGCGCGACCAAATTGAACGCATCCTAGTGCAGCAATACGCCCGCCAGGCCCAAGAGCGTTGGTTGGAAAGACTGCGACGCAACGGTTACGTGAAGCACTACTAAGTGCGCCGGACTCGCGGGCCAGCGGGTGAAGCGCCCCAAGCCCGCCATGAGTTCCCCTTATCCGCCACTCCGCGTCAAAGACCTTGCGGTCAATGATCGCCCACAAGAACGTCTCGCGCGACTTGGCTCAGCTGCGCTCAGTGACGCCGAATTGCTCGCCATGCTTCTCCGCAGCGGCGGCAAAGGAAATAATGTGCTCACTATCGCCCAAAAACTCCTCAGCGACGCCGGCTCACTCGCTGCCTTGGTGCAATGGAGCGATGCGGACTTTCGCCGTGCGAAAGGCATCGGAAGCGTCAAGGCGCTTCAGTTAGTCACCGTCATGGAAATCGCCCGCCGGGTCCGCGCAAGCGACGCCGATGTCGCACCGATCTTGAATCGACCCGAGTTGGTCTTCGCCCACCTGCAACCCACCGCCCACGGGTTAATGATCGAAAAATTCTGGGTCCTTTGCCTCAACCGTAAAAATCGCCTGCTCAAACAAGTAGAAGTCACCTCAGGCACCGCCACGAGCAGCCTCGCCCATCCTCGCGAAGTGTTTCGCGAAGCGATTCGCCAAGGCGCGACGGCGGTGATTTGTGCGCACAATCATCCCAGCGGCGATCCCGCGCCCAGCGCCGCCGACATTCAAATCACGCGGTTATGGGAAGCTTCCCATAAGCGGGTTTATGTGAAGCGACGGATTATGGGAACTGGGTCGCGGGCGCTGACTCACCCGTAGAGCGTAAACAGCGGTCCAGGGTCGCCGGATACTTCCCATAATTTCGCCCAGGAGGGCTGTGGCGGATGAGGCTGGTTGCG
>JAUXXD010000178.1 GCA_030681265.1 Candidatus Didemnitutus sp.
CGCAACCAGCCTCATCCGCCACAGCCCTCCTGGGCGAAATTATGGGAAGTATCCGGCGACCCTGGACCGCTGTTTACGCTCTACGGGTGAGTCAGCGCCCGCGACCCAGTTCCCATAATCCGTCGCTTCACATAAACCCGCCAACTAAGGGAGGGGGCGAAGGCGGTGGATATTGAGTTTCTGGACCACGTTATCGTGGGCCGGGCCGGGACAGACCCGACGGGGCGGGGCTACTATTCGTTCCGGGAGGCTGGCGTAATCTAGCCAGACCTCGCCACGCTCGCGGGCAGCTACTTAAATCTCGCAAACTGGTTTTAAGTAGACTTAAACATCGCCGCGTGAACCCCCTCGGCGAATCTATCCGTGTCTTGATGAATCGCCGTGCGCTAAATGGAGCGCAACTCGCTCAAGAGATAGGACTTAGCCAAACTTCGGTCAGCCGGATACTTACAGGACATTCCAAGCCCAAACAGGTAACCCTGACGCGCTTAATGAAGCGCCTGTGCGTAGGTGCAGATGAAGAGCAAATGTTGCTTCGAGCTTTCACTGGGACTGCTGCGCCTGCGCGTGAAGAGCCTGTCGACAACGATGCCCAGAATGCGGCGGAAGAGCGGGAACGCGTGGAGCGATGGCTAGAGGCGCGCACCCAAGCCATCATCTTTAAGCAGGCAGTGGCGCACGAACTCGGTAAGCGCGCAATTCCCTACACGCAGGACGTCTGCAAGGGCATTGCCTCGGTCGACTTCCTCATCGAGTCCGGAGGCAAAAATCTGGTCTTGGAATGTAAGTTTAATGTCAGTCGAGACTTCGACAAAAGCCTGGGAATTGCGAAACTCCTGCTTGATTCGTTTGCCTGCGAGACGGTCCTGGTGGTCGTGCCATTTTCTGGAACCTTCGCGGACGCGGCCAGGGCGTTGGCACCGGCTGTTCGTGTAGTGACGGTCGCTGAGGCAATCGAATACGCAGCTTCTTTCCGTCAGGAAAACTCAGGAGTGCAAAGATGACCACGCCTGATCTCAGCCGCTTCTCGGAAATCATCGGTCAGGCTTCTGGTAGCCGACACAAGCTCGTCTTAATCATCGGGGAATCTGGTGCAGGAAAGACCGGGCTACTGTCGTCACTCTCGTCGAAGCACTCCCTTCCTCTGCTGAACCTCGGGCCTCAGCTCGGAGCCAGACTGTTATCGGTTCCTCTCCGCAAGCGCCCGCTCGCGATTGAAGCGACGGTGCAGGAACTCATCGGACCTGGGCAGAGTGGTGTCTGTATCGACAATACCGATATTCTATTTAGCCCCGCTCTGCGCTGTGACCCGATCCGCCTCGCCTATAGCGTTAGTCAAAATAGGGTCGTCCTATACGCGCTCAACGGCCGCCTCGAAGGCCGGCGGTTCGTGCGTGGCTACCCTGATCACCCAGAATATTTTTCGGAGGAAATCCCGGCTATTCCCACAGTCTTTTTGGAGCGTGGCGCACCAACCTTCTACAATTCCTGATGAACTACCAAGACCTCGTCCAATTTCATCCCATTGAATCCGTCATTCAGCTGCGCGATGCCAACAAGAGCGCCGCGGCGCAGGACTTAGTCTCGACGTATGTCATTTCGGACCCAATGGCGCAGCGTCTCGTTGACCTGGTCATTCCGCAGCTTCAGTTCGACTCCCCTCAGGACAACAAAGGGCTTCTGATCGTCGGCAACTATGGCACGGGTAAGTCTCACTTGATGTCCGTGGTGTCGGCGCTGGCCGAAAACGCGTCCTTGGCCCCGCTGATTTCCCACCCCAAGGTCCGTGACTCCGCGAAATCCATCGCGGGTAGGTTCAAGGTCATTCGTATCGAAATCGGCGCCGTGATGATGCCTTTGCGCGACATCATCACCACCTCGATCGAGGAAGAGTTCGCCGAATGGGGAACGCCCTATCGTTTCCCTGCCGCAGACAAGGTGAAGGAAAACAAGACGGCGCTGGAAGATATGATGGCCGCCTTCCACAAGAAGTTCCCGGACCAAGGTCTCCTGTTGGTGGTCGATGAACTGCTCGACTATTTGCGGTCGCGAAAAGATCAGGCGCTCATTCTCGATCTCGGCTTCCTCCGCGAGGTGGGAGAAGTCTGCAAGGACATCCGGCTGCGCTTCGTTGCGGGTGTCCAGGAAGCAATCTTCGACAGCCAGCGGTTCGCCCATGTCGCTGATAGCCTCGGCCGGGTGAAGGACCGCTTCCAGCAGGTCAAAATCGTCACCACGGACGTGAAGTTCGTGGTTTCGAACCGCCTCCTCAAAAAGACGGACAAGCAATTGGCCGAGGTTCGTGCCTACTTGGAGCCCTACGCCAAGTTTTACGGCGGTATGTCCGAACGCTTGGATGAGTTCTGCGCCCTTTTTCCGATCCATCCGGACTACGTGGATACGTTCCAGCGCATCCCGATTGTCGAGAAGCGCGGTGTCCTGCAGATCATTTCACAAGCCATCAAGGGACTCATGGGGCAACCGGTGCCGAATGATCGCCCGGGTATTCTCGCCTACGATAGCTATTGGGATGCGATCACTGACAACGCCGCCCACCGCGCGAACCCGGATGTGAAGGCTATCATGGAGTGCAGCGGGACGCTTGAGACCAAGATTCAGAGCGCGTTCCCCAAGAAAACCTACAAGCCGATGGCCCTACGCATCGTGCGGGGACTTTCCGTGCACAGGCTCACGACCGGTGACATTCACTCGTCACTCGGCCTGACCCCGGAGGAAATGCGTGACCACCTCTGCCTCTACCATTCCGGCGCAGCGGAACTCGGCGGCGAGCCGGCCGAGGATTTGCTCACCGTTGTCGAAACGACGCTGCGCGAGATTCACAAAACGGTCAGCGGCCAGTTCATCTCATCGAATCCGGACAATCGGCAGTGGTTCCTCGATCTGAAAAAGACCGACGACTACGACGCTCTCGTCGAGAAGCGGGCAGAGACGCTGGATAACGGGACCCTAGACCGGTTCTACTACGATGCGCTACGGCAGGTCTTGGAATGCACCGACGTTCCGACGCACGTCACGGGTTACCAAATCTGGCAGCACGAGATCGAATGGCGTGAGCATAAGGCCGGCCGTTTGGGTTACCTCTTTTTTGGTGCACCCAACGAGCGATCCACCGCCGTTCCGACTCGGGACTTCTACCTCTACTTTATCCAGCCGTTTGATCCGCCGAAGTATTCTGACGAAAAGCGTGCGGATGAGGTTTTCTTCCGCCTCGACGACAAGCAGCCGGAGTTTATCAACGCGCTGCGTCTCTATGCCGGCGCACTAGACCTCGCTTCGATTGCCTCCGGCGTCAAAAAGCAGGTCTATGAAAAGAAGGCGACGGAGTATCTCCTGCGTCTCACCAAATGGCTGCGGGAACATCTCCTGACGGCGATCTCGGTAACCTATCAGGGGAATCGCAAGAAGCTCACAAGTGCGCTGCAGGGGGCTGGCGGCGGTGGTCATCTCAACGTCCGCGACGCCATTAACCTGGTCGCATCCGTCAGCCTGGCCGGGCACTTCCACGATGACGCCCCGCAGTATCCCGTGTTCTCTACACTCGTGACCTACGGGCGCGATGGTAACGCCATGCAGGCAGCGCAGGAAGCCATCCGCGGTCTGAGCCAACCAACCCGAACCAAACAGGCCTCAGCCATTCTCGACGCTCTTGGTCTGCTCGAAGGTGATCGGGTGGTGCCGGCAAACTCCACCGCCGCGAAGTTCATCCTCGATAAGCTCGATGCCAAGGGCCAGGGACAGGTTCTCAATCGCAACGAGGTCATCACCACCCTCGAACGAGACATCGACTACATGGCTCCCGGCTCGCTGCGGCTCGAGCCGTGCTGGGTCGCGGTGCTGGCCGCCTCGCTGGTTTACAACGGCGACGCCGTGCTGGCGATTCCCGGCACCAAGTTCGATGCCACCAACCTCGCCGGACTCACGACCACCCCGCTATCGGAGCTGACAGCCTTCAAGCATCTCGAAAAGCCCAAGGACTGGAATGTTGCCGGTCTGAAGGCGCTGTTCGAGTTGCTCGGGTTGGCTCCAGGGCTTGCCGTGCAGGTCACGCAAGGCGATGGCGCGCCCGTGCAGCAGTTGCAGAAGACCGTCGCCGAACGGGTCGAGAAACTGGTGTTGGCTCGGCAGCAACTTCTTAACGGCCTGCCGTTCTGGGGCCAGTCGCTCTACACCGATGCTGAAGTGGCGCAGATCGGTGAAACGATGCGCCGGTGCAAGGAGTTCCTCGAAGGACTCCAAGCCTATAACACTCCCGGGAAGATCAAGAACTTCCACTTGGCCACGGCCGAGATCGCCGCGCACAAATCAGCATTCCAGCGCTTGGCGGAAATCGAGTCCATGGAGCGTTTCGCGCGCGAGGTTAGCCAACTGACCAACTACCTCTCCCAAGCCGAGACTGTATTGCCCGATGATCATGCGTGGGTGGCCGAAAGCCGCCGCGTGCGGACAGATCTGCTGAATCAGATTCGCATTCCCGAGAATCGCGAGTCCGAGGCATTCAAGGCCCAACTCGAAAAGTCGCTCCGGAAGCTCAAATCCGATTACATCCGGTCGTATCTTGAGCTCTACCGAAAGGCCCGGCTGAGTCTTTCCCAAGACAAGGAAAAGTCCGCCCTCCTGCGGGACGAACGTCTCAGCGCGTTGAAACGGCTCGCGGTCATTGAGGTGATCAACCGACAACAGCTCACCGATCTTGAGAATGAATTCGGGGCGTTGAAAACCGGCCGTCCTCTGACCGAGAAGGACCTCGATGCCGAGCCCCAGGTCGATTACTGGCCGAGGCTTGAGCCGATTGGGGCTTCTGCCGATGTGCGGTTGTCCAACCTGAAGGCGCAGCTTGACCAAGTCTTCGGGGCGTGGACGCAAGCTTTGCTCAACGATCTCGCCGACCCGGTCATCCAGGCGAACTTCGATCTGCTCAAACCCGCGCAGAAGAAGCTCATTCAAGCTTTCGTCACGTCGAAGCAGCTGCCCGACGAAATCAGCAAGGACTTTCTGGATGCCCTCCAGCAGGCGCTTTCCGGCCTCACGAAACTGTCGCTCGACCTTGGTGGGCTCCGCACCGCGCTGTTCCCCGATGGCAGCCCTGCCACCCCTGAGGAAGTGCGCCGACGGATGGGTGAGTATCTCGACCAACTCCTGAAGGGACGCGATCCGGCCAAAGTCCGAATTGTCGTGATCTGATCTCGATGAACGCTCGTTTCCTCCACACCGCTGACTGGCAACTCGGCAAACCATTTGCCGGAATTGCTGACGTTCAGAAGCGATCACTGGTCCAGCAGGAGCGTTTCGCAGCGATTCAACGCATCGGTAAGGTTGTGGATGAATACCGCGCAGAGTTCGTCTTGGTCGCGGGCGACCTATTCGACTCGGCCAGTGTCACCAAGGCCACCGTTTCCATGGCGTGTAGTGCTATCGGGCGCCTTGGTGTGCCGGTCCTTGCGATTCCCGGCAACCACGACCACGGCGGTCCCGGTAGTATTTGGCAGCAAGGGTTTTTTCAGCGTGAGTGCGCCAGTCTCGCCCCCAATTTCCGAATTTTACTGACACCAGAACCCGTCGAACTTGAGACGGCGGTCATTTTTCCCTGTCCGCTTTTGCGGAGGGCGGAGTCGGCCGATCCGACTACGTGGCTGCGTTCGTTGGACCTCCCCGCCAATGCGTTCGGCGGAAAACCACGGATCGTTTTGGCTCATGGCAGCGTCCAAGGGTTCGGTGCCGTTCAGGACGATGACGAAGGGGACGCCGGAGCGACCAACCAACTGGACCTAGCGAAGCTAGCGACCGCGTCATTCGACTACCTTGCCCTCGGTGACTGGCACGGCACCAAACAGGTTGGAGTCAAGGCGTGGTATGCGGGCACGCCGGAAATTGATCGGTTTCCCAAGGGAGAATCCAATGAACCCGGCCATTGCCTCACTGTCGCTGTCTCTCGCGAGGATCTACCGCATGTCCAGTCAGTCCGCACAGCGCGGCTAGGTTGGCATCAATTGGCGTGCGATTTCGTGGATGATGCCGCGCTGACGCGTCTCCGGCAGACGGTCGATGCACTTGTTGGCAATAGATCGGGGGACGATCTCCTTCGGCTCGAACTCTCCGGCTCACTCGGTATTGAGGCTGCCACCCGTCTTGAAGAATTTCTGGAGTCATTAGAGGCACGGCTGCTGCGGTTGAAACTCTCCAATCGCACGGTTATCTCGCCGTCTGCCGACGAAATCCAGGCTCTGACTCAACGGACAGCAGATCCATTGATCGCCCGTGTGGCGAGCCAGCTCGTCGCTCGCGCCGCCGGCAACAACGACGACGCAGCGGTCGCGCGGGTCGCCTTGCGCGAACTGCACGCGGCTTGTGCGCGCACCTAACCCGGAGAAACCGTCATGCGACTCCTCTCCGCCACTATTCGCCACTACCGTGTCCACCATGAACTACGGGTTCAATTCGATGAATCACGGACGCTCATTGGCGGTCCCAACGAGTCCGGCAAGAGCACCCTGATCGAGGCCATTCACCGAGCACTTTTCCTCAAATCCAAAGTAACTGGAGATGTGCAGAAGAGCATGGTGTCTACGACTTCTCCCGGAGCTCCCGAAGTGGATGTTGTCTTCGAAGCAGGTGGCAAAATCTACCAACTGAGCAAGCGGTTCAGTGGGAACAACGGCACCACCCGACTCGTTGAGACCAGCGGTGTCACGTTACTCGGAGACGAGGCCGAATCTCGACTTGCCGCACTCCTTGGAGTTGAAGCCATTGGAGGCGGTCGGGGGGTAGGCGACCGCGTTTCTCAGCAATGGTCGCACCTTTGGGTTTGGCAGGGGCAGAGCGGGAACGATCCCACGGAATATGCCAGCGCCCAGCAAACTAGCTTGCTCCAGCGCCTCCAGCAGTCGGGTGCTGCGACGGCGATGCAGTCATCGCTCGATGCTGCTGTCGCAACGCGTTTTGCCGAGGCCGTCGAATCGACCTTCGCGCGGGGCCGCGCCAAGGCGGGTTCCGAGTTGGATCGGGCCGAAGTCGCAGCTGCTACGGCGGAGGAAAAACTAGGCGGTGCCAGGGAGCGGCTTGCACGTTTGCGGCAGGCCGTGGACGACTACGATGATGCTTCCAATACTCTCACTCGGGTCGAAAATGACTCGCGGTCACTCATCGCACAGCTGAAGACCGCTACCGAAAAGCAAGCGCAGGTTGACGAACTTCGCCGCCAGGAATCGCTGCAGGTCAACGCCGCTGAATCAGCGGCTGAAAAACTAGCCGGGTTCGATCGAGCGCACCAACAGGTCGCGAATGTGCGGGCGTCGATCGCCGACATTGATGTCGAACTCGCGCCGAAGAACGCCGAAGTCAATCGGCTGGCCGAGGCGCACAGCGAGATCAGGCAACGCGCGGAGCTGGCGGCTCGTGATTACGAGTCCGCTTGCGAGGCTACCCGCGCCCAACGCCTGCGGCACGACTTAGCCACCGCCTGGCTGACGCAATTCGAGAAGGCCGTCCGCTTGGACGAACTATCTAAGAAAGCCCAGCAGGTTCAAAAACTCGAATCCACGTTATCGGAACTGCGACAGGAACTGGCCAAGCTGCCGGAACTCGACGCGGCCAAGCTCAAGAAACTCCAAAAACTGGAAGCCGAAGTTGGCAGTGCCGAGGCCTCGCTTCAGGCTATGGCAGCCGGCTTAGACATTGTGGCGAGCGATCAACCCGTTCTGGTCGGTGGACAGCCATTAGCCGCAGGGGAAACACGGGTTTTGGTGGACGATACGGAGATAACAATCGGGCGCGGAATCCGGTTGCGCGTGCGTCCGGGTGGCGGCACCAGTCTCGCCGAGGCCCGGCAGAATGCACACGATGCGCGTCATGCGCTCCAGAAGTCGCTGAGTAGCGTTGGAATATCTTCGGTCGCGGATGCCAGTGAAGTTGTTGTCCGACGGGCTGACTTGGCCACCCGGATCAGTTCGACCGAGTCTGCCTTGGAAGGGTTGGACGCCTCCGACATCATTGCGGCCCTCGCGGATGCTCGTGCCGCAAGTGCCGCTGCCGACGGGGATGCGTCGAGGCGTTTGGAGCAGGTGCCCGGCGCGGTTTTTCCCACTTCAGCTCCTGAAGCGAAGAAGATGGTCGAGGTAGAGGCTCAGCGCCTGCATGATGCCGAGACCGGGGAGCGGCGCGCTAAACTCGCCCGTGATGCAGAAGCGAAAGCCCTCAACGAGTCCGAGGCAGCACTGCAAACGGCGCGGCTCGACGTTGAGAAGCAGACCCGCGCCATCGGTGACCTCCGCGCTCAACTGCGCCTCTTGGTTGAAACGCACGGCGACGACGATGTCCGCAACAGCAGGCTGACGGAGGCACGGTCCGCTAGCAGCGCCGCGACCGAACTCCTCGCAACAACCCGCCGTGCTCTTGCGGAATTGCAGCCCGATTTACTCGCGGCCGACATGGGGCGGCTCCAGCGTGCACAAACCCAGGCTGAGAGAACCAAGATAGACGCCGAGGCGAAACGCGCGGTCGCACAGGCTGCGCTGCGCTCCGATGGCACCGACGATCCAGAAGCCGCACTTGCGCTGGCCCTCTCCCATGCGGAGTCCGCGCGCGAACACCTCGCCGCTGTCCGACAAAAGGCAAATGCCATCCAGCTCCTCCATCAGCTGTTTCTCGAGGAACAGCGTGCACTCTCCGAACGATTCACGCGCCCGTTGGCCGACAAGATCTCCGAGTATCTCCAATGTCTGTTCGGCACCGGAACCCGGGCCAATGTTGCCCTCGTGGACAATTCTTTCTCAGGCCTCCAACTGGTCCGGCCCATGCACGGCGGAGGTGCCCTACAATTCGACACACTAAGCGGAGGCGCACGTGAGCAAGTCGCAGCTGCAATGCGGTTGGCGATGGCCGAGGTATTGGCGGCCGACCATGATGGCTGTCTCCCGGTGGTGTTTGACGACGCCTTTGCCTATTCCGATCCCGACCGGGTGCAAACCCTGCAGCGCATGCTCGATCTTGCTGCTGCGCGCGGCCTCCAAGTTGTCGTGCTCACTTGCACGCCCTCGGATTACTCGGCCTTGGGTGCGCAGACGATTTCCCTGCGCGTTCCCCGCGCCCCGGTCGCTCAGGTTGCCGGGCCGTTGCCTGAAGCCAACGACGAAACCGAGACAGATGTCGCGGATGCCCCGGCCCAACCGCCGATTGCTGTCACGGATGGCCAGCGTCAGATGCTGCTGACTGCTTTGCGAGAGGCCGGTGGCAAGGCCGGAAACATCGCGCTACGGCAAACGCTGGGCTGGAATGACGAAACTTACGAAGCCGTGCGCGGGGTTCTCGTGGCAGCGGGTGAAATCACACCCGGTCGCGGCCGCGGCGGCAGCGTCTCACTCCCGGGTCTCTCATCTTAGTGCCTCGCGCCATGAACTTAGTCACCGGACGTCCAACTCGCACCCTACTTAGTCACTCCCAGTGACTAAGCTTCCCCTATGAAAATCGAGCGCATCATTCTCAAAAACTTCCGTGGCTTTGCCGGTGAGCACCAGATATCCGTGGACCGGTTAACTGCGTTTGTCGGACGGAATGACGCGGGAAAGTCGTCCATATTGGACGCTTTAGGGGCATTTTTTGAACATCCGCTCTGCAAGCCTGACTCGTCCGACGTGTGTGTCTTCGTGGAAGCGCCCGGAGAAGTGCGCATCGGCGTCGTCTTCTCGGATCTTCCGGACAAGATAATTCTAGACGCAGCGGTGGAAACCACGCTAGCGGGCGAACACCTGCTCGATGCGGATGGGAAACTTGAGATTCACAGGGTCTGGACGGTGAAAGACGGCAAACTGGGCGGTCTGAAAACGGTGGTCGTTGCTAACCACCCCACGGCCGACGGCTTCAACGACCTGCTCCAAATCAAGCGTCCGGCCCTACAAAAGAAGGCGAAGGACCTTGGTGTCGCTGACCAAGTAAACCTCAATGAAAACCCATCCCTCCGCAAAGGGATCTGGGCAGCCTGTGCCGACTTGAAGCTGGGAAGGGTCGAAATCCAAATCGACAAGGAAGACGCCAAAGCTATCGGCGAACAAATCGCGAAGCACTTCCCGGCGTTCGCTCTGTTCCGCGCTGATCGGCCGTCCACGGATGAGGACGCCGAGGTGCAGGACCCACTAAAGGTCGCGATTCAGCAGGCCATCGCCGAATTGGAACCGGATTTCGAGGCGATCAAAAACAAGGTTAGGGAGAAGGCGGTCGATGTCGCAGAGCGAACGCTCAAGAAGCTTAATGACTTCGATAAGGCACTCGCTGAAACACTGGAGCCGAATTTTTCCAAAGCCCTAAAATGGGACTCCGTTTTCAAGCTCAGCCTCGATGGCGACGACGGCATTTCGGTGAACAAGCGCGGTAGCGGTGTCCGCCGCCTTATCTTGTTCAGCTTCTTCCGAGCCGAAGCGGAAAGACTCCGCGAGCAGTCCGCCAAAAAGGATATCATCTACGCCATCGAGGAGCCCGAAACTGCACAGCATCCTTCCAACCAACGTAAAGTCATCGAGGCTCTGTTGGCTATCGCCGAGACTGACGGGCATCAGGTATTACTTACCACTCACGTCCCGGGGTTGGCGGGCATGCTCCCGGTAGCGAGCATTCGTTATGTAAAGGCGGTAACGAAAAAAGAGCGCACCGTCTCCGTCGGCGACGATGCTGTGCTCGCCGAAATCGCGAAGGAGTTGGGTATTCTCCCAGACAAACGTGCACGGGTGGTAGTCTGTGTCGAAGGTCCTACTGACATTCACTTCCTGCAGCGCATTGGCCGGCTACTGCATGCAGAGGATCCCACGCGGCCGAATTTGGAGAGCGATCCCCGCATTGCACTCATACTCCTCGGCGGTTCAACGCTTCGCCAATGGGTAGACGGCCATCTCCTGAGGAATATCGGCCTGCCCGAAGTCCACATCTATGACCGCGACATGCCGCGCCCGGATGGCACCTACAAATATCAAGATGCAGTCAACGTCGTGAATGCGCGCGGCGATGGGTCGAAGGCATTTCTCACCGTTAAGCGTGAAATGGAGAACTATCTCCACCCAGATGCTCTGACCGAGACGTTTGCGACCTGCGCTCCGAACCCTGTCGTTGTGAACATCACTGACGACTGCGACGTTGAGCTTGAGATCGCAAATCAACTTGGATGCCAAAAGATCCAGCGACGAGCCATCAAGAGCTGGTTGAGCCAGGAAGCCGCCGATCGAATGACGATTCCACGGCTCGACGCTCGCAATGGGAAAGCCGAGATCGTCGGCTGGCTAGCCGAGATCGCCTCGCACCTTTAACCCGCATCCTCTCCCCTGCATGTCTGACCAATCATCTTTCAATCTCAGCGCAAACTCGACGGGGCCGGTCGAATGCCTCGGTCAGACCTTTCCGTCGGATCAGGCGCGGCGCGATCACTACCTGACGCTCCTCGCAGAGAAGCTGAAAAATCCCGAGTTTCGGAAGATCGAGGGGTTTCCCGTTGGCGACGATGCTGCGATTCTGGCCCTTTCAGATCCACCCTATTACACCGCCTGCCCGAATCCGTGGACGAGTGATTTTATCAAGATCTACGGCACGCCATACGATCGGAAAAAGTCTTATCACCGTGAGCCCTTCGCTGCAGATGTCAGCGAAGGGAAGACACATCCGATCTATCTTGCGCACACATATCACACAAAGGTCCCGCACCGCGCGATCATGCGGTATATTCTGCACTACACCGAGCCAGGTCAGATTGTGTTCGACGGGTTCTGCGGCACAGGAATGACGGGCGTTGCAGCCCAGCTTTGTGGAGATCGAGGCGAAGTGCAGGAGCTTGGCTATCGGGTAACGGACGATGGCACCATTCTGAATGAGGAAGGGAAGCCATTCTCTAAACTAGGTGCCCGCCGAGCTGTCTTGAACGACCTTTCTCCGGCAGCGAGCTTTATCGCCAGCAATTACGTTCTGCCTTTCGACCACGGTGCCTTTGAGAAGGAGGCAGCGCGAATTCTCTCCGAAATCGAAACGGAGATTGGCTGGCTGTATGAAACCAACCACAAGAACCACGCGAAAAAGGGGCGAATAAACTTTACGGTGTGGAGTGATGTCTTCACTTGCCCTGAATGCGGCGGAGAAATCGTCTTCTGGGAAGATGCGGTTGAAGACGGTGACGTGAAGGACGGCATTCAATGCCCTCATTGCAAAGCTGAGTTACAGAAGCGTAACCTCGACCGAACCGTCGTCAGCCAAGTAAATCCCGATACAGGGAAAGTTGATAAGAAGCCTAAGCGCAAACCTGTCTTGATCAACTACACCTTCGGCGGAGAAAAATACGAGAAGGCCCCCGACTCAGAAGATCTCGCGCTCGTAGAAAAACTAGAGTCAGAGAAAATCAGTTACTGGTATCCGACAACGCCTATGGAGCGGGACAGTGATCTGTGGATGGAGCGTGACTACACCTCGCTGGGCGTCTTTTCCGCCGACGGATTCTACAGCAGAAGAAGCCTCGTGATGTGTTCCTTTGCCAGACGCGCGATTATGGAATCGCCTCCGGAAATGCGACGGCCCCTTTGGTTCTGGTTCCAGTCGGTGCTCATGGGTTTCTCACTGGTGAACCGCTACCTGAAGAATGCGTTCTCACAAGTTAATCGGATTCTTAGCGGCACGCTCTACATTGGAGCGATGCAATCGGAGGTAAGCCCATGGTATGCTCTCGCTGGAAAGGTGTCCCGCTTCCGCGTTATGGATTTTAGAAAACCCGCTTCCCCTGTCGTTTCGACCATGTCTTCGACGCGGCTAGATATTCCGCCGGAAAGCCTTGACTACGTATTTATTGATCCGCCTTTCGGCAGTAATATTATTTACTCCGACTTAAGTTTTCTCTGGGAGGCATGGCTGGGACTCACCACACACCTCGACTCTGAGGCTGTCGTTCATCGACGGAAAAAAGAAGGACGGTCGCTTGAGGATTACTCCGAGGTGATGCGAGAGTGCTTCGCGTTGATTTATCGAGCGCTGAAGCCTGGTCGCTGGATGACAGTCGAGTTTTCCAATACCCGTTCAAGCGTCTGGAATTCAATCCAGACTGCGTTGCAGGAGGCGGGATTTGTGGTCGCGAACGTTGCTGCTCTCGATAAGCAAATGGGAAGCTTCAAAGCCGTAACAACAACAACAGCGGTTAAACAGGACCTTGTTATTTCGGCCTATAAACCGAACGGTGGGCTTGAAGAGCGGTTCGCGCGGAACGGAAATACTGTTGCGGGGGTTTGGGATTTCATCCGCACGCATCTTCGCAATCTGCCGGTTGTAAAACCCAAGGGCGGACAACTGGAGCCCATCGCTGAACGCGACCCACGCATTCTCTATGATCGCATGGTGGCGTTCTACGTCGGTCATTCCACCCCTGTGCCGCTGTCTTCGGCCGAATTCCAGGCCGAACTAGCCTCGAACTTTGTCGAGCGTGACGGCATGTGGTTCTTGCCGGAGCAAGTAAACGAATACGACAAAAAGCGCGCCCAGATGGAGAGCGTGGGGCAACTCGCGATCTTTGTGGAAGACGAGCGCAGCGCGATCGATTGGCTAAGGGTTGAACTCAAAGAGAAGCCGCAGACTTATCAGGATGTTCAGCCGGAATTCATGCAGCGACTGAACGCCAGCTGGAAGAAGTGGGAAGCCCGGCCTGAGTTGAAGGTCCTACTTGATCAGAATTTTCTCTGCTACGACGGAACGGGAGAGGTTCCGAGCCAGATTCACAGCTACCTGAGCACCCAGTTCAAGGAGCTGCGAAACCTGCCAAAGGACCACGCGCAACTTCGACAGAAAGCGAAGGATCGGTGGTTTGTGCCGGACCCGAAGAAGAACGTCGATGTCGAGACGCTGCGAAACAAACGCCTGCTGGAGGAGTTTTGGTCCTACCTGCCCGATGGCTACATCTCGGCGGCGAGGTCGCCGGATCGCAATCCGACCTTACCGATGCCGGGCATGGCGTCGCCGCGTCCGAAGGTGCCGCGTTCGAAGAAACTCAAACAGGTGCGCACTGAAGCGGTGCGGGTGGGTTTCAAGTTCTGCTACCAGCAGAAGGATTACCCGACGATCCTTGCGGTGGCCGACATGCTCCCGGAGAGCGTGCTGAATGAAGACGAGCAGCTCCAGATGATCTACGACAATGCCGCGTTGCGCGCGGAGGCGGCGACTTGAGGTGACGCGACATGGACGAGCAATGGATATGGAGCCTCCCTCACCAGCAAGTCGCTCGGGTGGAGGAACGCATCGCCCTCTGGGGCGATGAGGCGCTCCGTATCTGGCTGCCAAATGAAGATGCCATCGTGCGGGTGCGGCCATCGGATGTGCGGCCGGTGGAGGCGCGTGATGTCGGGCAGGTGGATCGCATCAAGTATGTGCTGTTCGCCGCGAGACTCGCGAACTTGGCGTATGAGGATGTCCTGATCGCTCCCAGCGACTCCGCGGTGATTCCGCTACCGCACCAGATCCGGGCGCTGCGCCGGGCGGTGTCGGGTGACCGGGTGCGCTACCTGCTCGCGGATGAGGTCGGTCTCGGGAAGACCATCGAGGCCGGGCTGATCATCCGTGAACTGAAGATGCGTGGCCGGGTGCGTCGGGTGCTCGTCATCGCTCCGAAGGGGCTGGTGAAGCAATGGGAGGCGGAGATGAAGACCCATTTCGGGGAGGACTTCCGGCATCTGGCACCGGCGGAGTTTGACGCGCTACGCAAGGTGGTGCCCGGTGACAATGTCTGGCGGGCGTGCGACCAGGTCATCTGTTCCTTGGACTCGGTGAAGCCGATGGAGTCACGCCGAGGGTGGACACCTGCAGAGGTCGCCGCCTACAACAAAGACCGGTTCGACGATCTCGTGGCGGCGGGTTGGGATTTGATCGTCGTGGACGAAGCGCACCGAATGGGCGGAAGCACGGATTTGGTGGCTCGTCACCAACTCGGGCTGGGACTAGCGGAGGCTGCACCTTACCTGTTGCTGCTTTCGGCGACCCCACATCAAGGCAAGACGGATGGATTCCACCGGTTGCTTACGTTGTTGGACAAGCAGGCTTTTCCGGCCGTCGAGAGCGTCACGCGGGAGCGCGTGCAGCCGTATGTAATTCGCACCGAGAAGCGCCAGGCGGTGAATGCCGAGGGCCAGCCCTTGTTCAAGCCGCGGTTGACGCAACTCAGGCCGGTTTCGTGGCAAAGGCATGACGAGCAGAAGCGGCTCTACGATGCCGTTACGACCTACGTGCGGCATGGCTACAACCAGGCCCTGAAGGAGAAGAAGACTTACGTCGGCTTCCTGATGATCCTGATGCAGCGGCTGGTCACGAGTTCGACCCGGGCGATCCGCTCTGCTTTGCAGAAGCGGATCGCTGCGCTGGACGGAACGGATGTGCCGGCGGCGGCACGCTCCTTCGTCGGGGAGGAAGAGTGGCAGGAACTCGATGGCCAGGAGCAACTCGAGCTGACCCTCACCGCCATCCGGGCCGGCATGGCCAACGAGCGGGCCGAGATCGAAGGCTTGCTGAAGTTGGCCGAACGAGTGGAAGCGGCTGGCGCTGACGCCAAAGCGGAGGCCTTGCTGAGCTTGGTCGCGGAGCTGGAGAGAGCCGAGCGCGACCCGGATTTGAAGGTGCTCGTGTTTACCGAATTTGTGCCGACGCAGGCCATGCTCGCGGAGTATTTCGAGGCGCGCGGTGTCTCGTGCGTCTGCCTGAACGGTTCGATGAGCATGGAGGAGCGGCAAAGCGTGCAGGCGAAGTTCGCCAAAGGTGCGCGGGTGCTGATCTCGACGGATGCCGGCGGCGAGGGCCTGAACCTGCAGTTCTGCCATGTGGTCGTGAACTTCGATATTCCGTGGAACCCGATGCGCATGGAACAGCGCATCGGTCGCGTGGACCGTATCGGCCAGAAGCATCCCGTGCGGGCGTTCAATTTCGTTTTCGAAGACACCGTGGAGTATCGCGTGCGGGAGGTGCTTGAGCAGAAGCTCAGTGTTATTTTCGAGGAGTTTGGCGTGGACAAGACAAGCGACGTGCTGGACTCGGCCGAGGCGGGGCACCTCTTCGACAGCCTGTATGTCGAGGCATTGCTTCACCCGGAAAACCTGCCGGCCGCGGTGGAGCGGCTGACGGGGGCGATTCGCAGCCAGGCGGATGAGGCGCGTCGCCACGGAAATTTGCTCCCGGCGGAAAGCCTGCCGTCCGAAAGCGCGAGTAAGTTGCCGATTGGCCATTGGGTAGAGCGAATGGTGTGTCACTACCTAGACGGCCATGGCGGACGCTATGAGGCCGAGTTGGACCGGCTGGTGGTGCATTGGCCCGATGGATCGGAGCCGCAATCCTTCTCGCTGCCGGGGCGCGATCGTTTGCCGGGGGCTGACCTGCTCAGTTTGGAGCATCCGCGAGTGCGCGCCTTGCTCGCGCGGCTTCCGAGAGCGGCCCGAGGCGCGCCCATCCCGTCGATTCGGCTGGGCGGCATGCCTGACGGGATTACCGGATATTGGTCGCTTTGGGAGACTCGGCTACGCGGGGACGCCGTCACGCGCACCCGGCTGAGTGCCGTTTTTGTCCACGCGGATGGTCGCAGCCTGCAACCAACGGCGAAGTATCTCTTCGAGCGACTGATGATGGAGCCCTGGAGCAACAGTGGCGCTGTCGAGGGAGTGGCCAGCGAGAAGGCGTTTGAACAATCACAGACCGCGGCGCGTGACGCGCTCCGCAGTGTGTATGCTGAACTCAAGGCGCGGCACTTGGCGGCCGTGCAGCAGGAGGAGGAAAAAGGGGAATACAGCTATCGGGTTCGAAATAAGCTGCTGGGCGAGATCGGCCTCAGCGAAGTGAGGGAGTTTCGGCTGAAGCAACTCGCGCGGGAACGGGACGTCTGGCGCGCGCAAATCTCGGCGCAGCGCAATATTCTGCCTGAACTCAACCCTATCCTCATCTTGAGTGTCACCTAAACATGGCTGACTGGCGCACATCGCTGCTGACGCAATTCGTGCCGGGCGTGAAACCGATTTTGGCGGTTTCCGATCCGGATGGTTTGTTGCGCGAGCCAACCTTGCTGAAACGCGTCGAGGAACGGGGATTCATCGTCTTGTTTTTCGAAGATCCCTTGGCCTTCCGGGTGGAATACGAGACCCGCGTGCGCTGCCGTTGGGACGTCGGAGAGAACGTGGAGGCGGTGATTTCGTTCGAGTCGGGGGAGCATGATTTTGAAACCCTGCCCGTTGATGTGCTTTCACGGGCTCGGCAGGTGCGGCTTCACCTCAAGGACATCTTCCCCCGTCTCGCCTACGATGTGATCCGTCACCTGGGGCCGGCCTACTTCGATGCATTGTATGCGGCCTATCAAACGAGTGCCGTGCAGTCGCTCGGCGACGCACTGTCCAAGGACTTTGTCCTGCGTCATCTCTACGCCGTCGATGGCAGCCTGCTCGCGACCGAGGCCGCGCTCCTGGGCTTTCTGTGCCGGACGCACTATGCGCAGGCGAAAATGCCGGAGTTGCTGGTCGAGCACCTCGATCGAATGCTCGCGCCCCGATTCCCGACTTGGGCGACCGGGCGCTTGCTGCGCGACCGGGCGCTTTTCTTCGCCTTCTTGCAGGAGCGTTGGCCGCTTTTCGTGGCGGAGAGCGATGGTGGGCGCGCCCTGGTGCAGGAGACCGGAGAAGAACTCCGCGTGCCGGGGCCGCGCCGAATCCCCTTCGAGCACCACGATGTTCGCATCTTCATTGATAACTTTTTTGCGGAGGGCTTGCTCACCCCCATCGCGTGGCGCTGGCAGGACGCGAGTGACGAGAGTTGGATACGCGTGGGGCTTAAGGATGACGAGCACCGCAATCCCCAGCTCAGGCTCTCAGAGCTGCTGGCAGAGTTGACCGACGCTGTGCCAGCCGGGGAGGCTCCGGCGGCGGAGTGGCAGAAGTTTGCGGTGCGGTGGGGTCAGGCCCGCATGCTTTGGCTCGGGCTCGATGCCAAGGCGCAGGCAGCCCAGGCCGCGATCCATGGCAAGGTGGCCGAGCTGGTGAAGGAACGCTTTGCTCGGTGGGTCGAACAATCCTATCCGCGGATTCACAACGTGCCCGCCGCGACGCCGGCCATGGTGCATCACGCCCCCGCCTATTTGGCGAGAATGCTCGATCAGGGAGCTGCCTCGCGCGTCGCCTTGGTGCTTATTGACGGCATGGCGCTGGAGCAGTGGGCGATGGTGAAGGAGATTCTGCAGCCCAAACTGCCAGGCGCTCTGCTGGACGAATCCGCCGTGTTTGCTTGGGCGCCGACCATCACGCCGGTTTCCCGGCAGGCGACATTCGCCGGCAAGGTCCCGGCTTTCTTCGCCGATACGATTTTCGAGACCTCGCGGGACGAGGGTCGTTGGCGGGAGTTTTGGACCGGGCGCGGCCTTTACGGACATGAAGTCGCCGCAGTGTCCTTCCATGGCGACGATGGTGACGAAAAGATCGTGGATGACTACCTTTCGGCCGACACCAAGGCTCTTGCCGTCACCTTCTACAAGGTGGACAAGATCATGCACGGGATGCAGCTCGGCGCCGCGGGCATGCAAAACCAAGTGGCCCAGTGGGCCAATGGGAACGCGCTACTCAACGTGCTCGATTTGCTGCTGGCTCGCGGCTTCACCGTTCTGATCACTGCCGATCACGGCAACACCGAGGCAATCGGTGTCGGAGTCCCCAAACAGGGAGTGCTCTGCGATGTGCGTGGCGAGCGCGCCCGGATCTTTAGCGAACCAAAGTTCGCGGCGGACTGTGTGGCGCAGGTGCCAGGAAGCCGCATCTGGCAACACACCGGACTCCCGGCGAATTTCATTCCGGTCGTGGCTCCGGCCGGGAAGGCTTTTGTCACCAAGGGAGCCGCGCTCGTCTGCCACGGCGGCGACTCGCTGGAAGAGCTGGCCGTGCCGTTCGTGCTGTTGCGTCGGGTCGAAGGAGGTGCCGCTTGAGCTCCAACCAACGCATCGGTTTCGGGAAAAAGGTTCGCTGGGAATGGCTGCTCCTTGCCCTGCGGCTCCGCGCCAAAGGCGAGCCCTTTGACTCGGCGCGCGACGAATTGGTTCAGCTCATTGCCGAAACAAATCCGGGCAAGGCGGCCATCGCGAAGATCCTTTCGAATTTACGGCAGGTGGTTTTTGAGCCGGTCGCGAGCTGCGAGGCCTTTGCCGAGCAAGGCAGCGGCCTGTTTCGCCAGCACGGTGCATCGGCCGCCTTCCCAGTCCTTTGGGGACTCTCGATCACCTCTTACTCTTTCTTTGCGCAAACCGGTGAGACGATTGGCCGACTGCTTCGCCTGAACGCCGATTTTACTGCCGCTGAAATGGTTCGGCGGCTGGCGGAGCGTGCCGGTGATCGAGCCTTCGTCAGTCGGGTCGCACGCTACAACCTGAGTAGCATGCTGGACTGGCAACTGCTGAGTTATGACGAGCGGACCAAACGCTACCGTCGGGGTCGCGTGACGCCTCTGGCAGACCCCGAGATGATCAGTTGGTTGACCGAGGGCGTGCTGCTCGCCAGTGGGAAGAGCGCGATGCCGCAGTCGCAGGTTTTCGGAAGCAACCTTTTGTTTCCCTTCGAGATCAAGCCGACTCCGCTGGCTCACTTGGCGGTGGCAAACCCACGGCTGCATGTCGTTCGACAGAGCCTAACCGAGGAATTGATCGCTTTGGATGACAACGCGGGCGCGCATCGCACCGGGCGCGCTTCCTGACAAATCTCAGCCGCCGATGAAGTTCCTGTCATTTCTCTTCGGCAAAAAGCCCATCGACCAGACGCCAAGCGTGCCAGACTCACCGGCGTCGGACTCCGCGCCTGCTGTTCGGGCGCATGAAGCGAGGAAATGGAGTGATGCCCACCTGAAGTTTCTGGCCGGGTTTATCAACGGCGCCGAGTATCGCCCCGATGAACGATCCTATTGGGCCGACGCCCTGCGTCAGCCGACCGGGAAGGCAATCCAGGTGTTCGTCGAAGCGGGGCTGCTTTCGTCGGCACCGCTGGCCGCGAAATTGGAAAGCGCGCTCAAGGCTACGGAAATCAAGGCACTGCTCCGCGAGCGAGGCCTCCCTTCCTCAGGACGCAAAGCCGAAGGCGTGGCCAGACTGGTTGCGGCGGACCCAGCCGGGATGGAGGCGAAAGTGGCCGGCGTCGTCGCCTACGTTTGCACCGATTCTGGCCGCGCGTTAGCGCAGGGCTACCTGGCTCGCGAGGAGGAGCGAAAGACTTTGGCTCGTCGGCGCAGTTTTGAACTCCTACGAGCGGGCAATCTTCGCCAAGCCGCCCTTATTGTGGCTGAATATGAGCGGGCTCAAGTGTTCCCACGGGGAGTGGGTGTGGATTGGAATCAACGCCCTTCGTCGGAAGATTTGCGGCAATTGCAGGCAATTCTTGAAGCCAAGCCGGCGTTGCTGCGAGACGTTGCCTCAGCAGATTGGCCTGCGCTCCAGTTGGCGGCGGCAATGGTCGAGCTATGGGGCGAGCGGAGTGGGCGGGAGTGGTTACCCGAGGGATTCGTGGGTGCATCGAATCTCGATCCGGAAACCGCCATCCGCATGGTGCTGTTCGCCGGCGGACATCGGGCCAAGCTGGAGCAATACCGCCAATCCGGGTGTAATCGGGTGGAGATCTCCGGCTGCGGCGACGGGAGCTGTCCCGCGTGTCGGAAGATCAGCGGCAAGAAATACCGGGTCTCGCAGGTTCCGGAACTACCCCACCCGGAATGCACGCACGAGCTGGGCTGCCGCTGCATGATTCTGCCAGCCTTCGACTGATGGCACGGGAACCCAAGATCACCCGCCAGCAATACGAGGCTGCCTATCGGCTGGCCAGGCGGGTGGATGCTGGAACGCTGCGGCTCACCGACGCCAAATTGGAACTGGTGAAAGTAGGCCTCAACGCGAATAGCGCAGCCGATTTCATCTACATCCTGCGGCACATGCTTCGGGGGGAAATCTACAAGCGGGCGATGAGTGCGCCGGCGACGGAGGACTTTCTACAGTGGATTCGGCGGGACTACGGTGACGCCGCACTGGCTCAAGCCTTGAAGGCGTTGGCGCTGCATATTCCCTTCAACGGTGGGGCCATGAATGGGCATCGGGAGCTTCTGGCGCGTTATCACGCAGCGATAGGGGCGAAACCTGTGCCGGAGACTGCGCTAGATGACCTGGACGCACCACCGCCGGGCAGCGGCGCGCCCGACCGCGCGAAGCGCACGATGCAGGTCTTCCAGCGTGACCCAGCGGTGCGGGCTCATGTGGTGAAACGTGCTCGGGGGTGTTGCGAATACTGCGGGCTTCAGGGATTCCTGCTTCCGAATGGAAACCACTATGTTGAAGCCCATCATATCATCGCATTGGCGAAGCAAGGACCGGACACCTTGGAAAACGTGATCGCCCTCTGCCCAGAACATCATCGGGAAGCCCATTTCGGAGCTGAGGCGGAGAACTTGGAGCGCGGCTGCTTGAAGCGATTGCAGGAGATTCTGGGAGGAGTGTAGTTTTTACATTCGAAGACTATTCCGGCAGTCCTTTCTCATTGATTTCGGAGATACCACGGGCTCCAATCTTAAACGGGCCAGCGCCTCGGGGAAACCCGGGGCGTCTTTTTTTGTTTCGACTCCAAAGTCATGCCCGAATCGTCCACTCCATCGCAGGCCGTAAAGGTCGTTCTCACGCGGTGTGGTGAACGCCGATTAGTCGTTAATAACGATGCATTGACTTTAACGACTAATAAGTCATCGCTGGATTTATGAGCCTCGCCCTACCGGAGCTGAGACGTTTCGCCGAGCACTCGGCCGCGATTCGACTGATTCGCGGGGACCGGTTCGTCGATGACATCGCGTTCCTGCACCACGCTTTTCGTGGACTGGGCACGGTAGTGGTCCCGGAGAGCGAGTTGCGCACTGTTCTGGCGCGATGGCTGGAGGCGAATTTCGAGGCGGACCAGGAGAACCATCCGGGTTGGAAGCCCGCCGAACGCATCGCGTTCTATGTGAAGCAGCAGTTCCTGCGGAAACGGGAGCTACCTGAGCGGACCGAACCGATCTACGAACTGACGTCGGATGCGGATCGGCTCCTCACGTGGATTGAAGACCAAAGGCAGAGGGATTTCGTGGGCACGGAGTATGGGCTGCAGGCGATCATGCGGGATTTGCGGGATTTGGCGGCTCGGGCAAGTGGCGACTGGCAGAAGCGGTTGGATAGCCTTCAGGCGCAGCGGGCCGAGCTCGACCGG
>JAUXXD010000022.1 GCA_030681265.1 Candidatus Didemnitutus sp.
CCGGTGGTTTTGAAAAAGTGGCGCCAGTCGAACGTGATAGCTGGCTGGCCCTCGAGGGCTGGCGCGTGCTTTACGGCGACGACGGCCACGAATCAGCCCTCGCCCGCGCCTCGATCGAAAACGCTCTCCAACGACTCCCCGAGATGTTGAACGGCCTTGTTTAATCACGTGCGTCCTTTTCGTGGCTTAAGTCGGACAACCGGTGGGCCGATAAATCCTCCCATGCATGCTGAGTCTGGCGTCGTCGCTGGGGAGGTTAAAAACCTCCTGCCTCCGGAGGAGTTGCTGGGAGCCTGGGCTTCCAGTGCCGCGCTGGTCTATTGTCGCGATTGGGAGGGCCGCATCCTTGCTGGCAACCAAACCTTTGCGCGCAAATTCGGTTTTGCTGTCGGTGATTTGGCCGAGCGGAGTGTGACGACCTTGCTGCATCAAGACGACGCGTCCGCTATCCAGAACGCCAATGCCGATCTCGTTCGCGAGCCCCATTGCGCCGCGTTCGAAAGCCGCTGGCTCACACCGCAAGGTTGGCGCTGGATTGCGTGGGAAGAGACCGTGCTGCTCGATCCGGAAAAACGCCCCTACGGCGCCCGTTCCGTGGGCCACGACATCACCCGCCAGCATCTGGCCGAGGAGAGAAATTTTAAACTTTCCGGCGCCGTCGAGCAATCTCCCGTCGCTATCGTCATTACCGATGCCTTGGGCAACGTCCAATATGTGAACGCCAAGTTCACCGAAGCCACCGGCTACACCCTCGAGCACCTGCTCGACGACGATGTGTGCGTGCTGCGCGAAGGGCATCCCGACGAGCACTCCTACCAGCAATTTTGGGAAACCGTGCAAAGCGGTCGCGAGTGGCGCGGCGAATTGATGCGCGAACGGCCCGACGGCAAAAAAGTGTGGGAATCCGTGCAAGTCTCCTGCATGCGCAATCCGCAGGGAGCGATTTCCAATTTCCTTTGTATGCGCGAAGACATCACCAGCCGGCGCACCCTCGAAGATCAGCTACGGCAGGCGCAAAAAATGGAGAGCCTCGGCACGCTCGCCGGCGGCATCGCGCATGATTTCAACAATATCATCGCGGTGATGAATGGTTACGCGGAGTTCGCGATGCTCAATCCCGGCGACACCGCGTTAGTGGCCAAGTGCATGCGCGAAATCCAGAAAGCGACGCAACGTGCGAGCGCGTTGGTGCGACAGATTCTGACCTTCAGCCGCAAAGCCGATGTGAAATTCGCCCCCGTCGATCTCAATCAACTGGTGCGCGAACTGGTCTCGCTGCTGGCCGAGACCTTTCCGCGCAATATCTCCTTCAATTATTCGTTCGCCGAGAACTTGCCGCCCCTGTTGGCCGACCACAATCAGCTGCACCAAGTCATCCTCAACCTCTGTCTCAACGCCCGCGATGCGATGGCGGCAGGTGGCACCCTCTCGATCAGCACGACGCAAGTCGCAGGCGCGGCCGTGCCCAGCTCACTCGTTAATGGCCGCCCTTACGCCTGCCTGGCGTTTACCGACACGGGGACAGGAATGAGCGCCGAGGTGCGCGCGCGCATTTTCGAACCATTTTTTACCACCAAGGCAGTCAACAAAGGCACCGGACTCGGACTCGCTGTCGTTTATGGCATCGTGACCAGCCACGAAGGCACCATCGAAGTAGAGAGCGACTTGGGCCAAGGCACCACGTTCAAGGTCTACCTGCCGCTCGCCGAAAACTCGGTGGCGCTGCCTGCATTGCTCAAACAAGGCGATTTTCCCGGTGGCACTGAATCCGTGCTGATCGTCGACGATGAAGCGCCCTTGCGCTACCTGCTCGAAGCGGCGTTGACGCGCAAGGGTTACAAAATCGAGAGCGCCTCGGACGGTTTGGAGGCCATCGACCGGATCGCCACGAACCCGCACCGCTATGACATCGTCTTGCTCGACTTGAACATGCCCGGCGCCAGCGGCATCGACGTTTACAAGGTCATCAAAGTGGCCAATCCGGAATTGCCCGTGCTGATTATCACCGGCCATCTGACACCCGAGGCCCGCGCGGAGTGCGAGCGACTCGGCCAAAAGCACTTTCTGAAAAAGCCTTACGCGCTCGACGAACTGGGCCGGATTTTGCGCACACTCCTCGCCCGCGAATAGCACCAATAGGCGCACCGTCACGGAGTTGCGCAAAGCGTGCCACAATTTAGGGTTCCACGCGATTGACCCTAAAGTTCCGCCGGGGAAACCCGATTAAGGCAGACGGCGAATCAGACCGATCCAACACCATGGACCGTTGCAAAACAAATGAATCAACGCGCAAATCAGCCGCCTCCGGCAGGAGCGCGCTGGGTGGGACTACGCCTAGTGCTCGCCCTGTTCCCCGGGGTGGCCATTACCGCACCGTCTGCCGCCTCACGCCCCTCGCGAGATACTGTATCGCGAGCCTACTTGGCCATCACCGGAGCACCAAGCCTCCGTTTCAACGAACCAATTCCTCCGCCCGATCTTTCCGGACGGCCTTCCGCCGGAGCACCGCCGCAACCTCACCTCGAGATTGTCGTTGCCGATTCTCCTCAACCCATCCCCGATTTGCCCTTGCCCGTTTTGGCACCCACGGTGCTCGATACGGCAGCGCCCAGCCAGACTTCGACGGCAACTCAGGTCGTTACGGAAAAAACTTTGGCACCCATTATCCCGGACGAAACCCGTCCGCGAGTGCGCGCCGAGGATTTCCTGCCCTTCTTCATCTTTCCGGGCACGAGCAATCTGAGCAGCGACGTCACGGTAGTCGTGCCGGCCGCCCCCACCGCGCCCACCCCGGGCACGATCCCGCCCAGTTCGGCTAGTTATCGGCAATTATGAGCCACCCCCGCTTCAGTGTTCGCCTCTCGACTGTTCTCCTCGTCTGCCTTTCGGCAGTGTTGCACGGACACGGGACAGAGCCGACCCCTGCAGCGGTCGCACCCGCCATTGCCACCGGCCAAAACGAAAACGCCAGCGACATTTCACCTGAAGTTGAAAGCTTGTTAAAACTAGCCGGCAACCTCACCGACCGCGGCGACTATTCCGCGGCGGAGATTGCCTACCGCCAAATCCTTTACTCGCCCCACTCCAAGCGCGCCGAACACCAAATCGGCCTGATTGGCTACGCGCGCATGTATCGCCGCCAAGGCAGTTTCACCAAAGCCGCCGCGATCTACGAAAAATTCCTCAAGGAATTCCCCGAAGACGAACGCGTGCCCGATGTCTACCTCGACCTCGGCCGCACCTTGCGCGCGATGGGCGCCCATCGCCTCGCCATCAACCGCTTCTACAGCGTAATCAATTCCACGCTGAAATTGCCCACCGACAGCTTCGACCATTACCAACTACTGGCCAGAACCGCGCAGTTCGAAATCGCCGAAACCTACTTCGAGGCCGGCAACTTCGTCGAAGCCGGCAAATTCTTCGCTCGCCTCCGCCTGTTGGATCTCGCGCCGGTCGATCGCGCGCGGGCCCACTTCAAGTCCTCCTACTCCATGATGCTCGCCGGCAATCTCAAAGATTCCATCCAGGCGATGCGGGCTTATCTCTTGCAGTGGCCCAATGATGAACATGCCCCCGAAGCCCGCCATCTGCTCGCCACCACCCTCCGCCAACTCAACCGCACCGACGAGGCACTCCACGTTACCATGGATTTATTGCGCGGCGAACAAGCGCAGTCGGATGCCGACCCCAAACGCTGGGCCTATTGGCAACGCCGCACCGGCAACCAACTGGCCAATGAATTTTTCCACAGCGGTGAGACAACCCACGCGCTCACCATCTACCAACGCCTCCTCAGCCTGGCTCCCGATCCCGCGTGGCGCCTGCCCGTGCTCTACCAAGTCGGCCTCTGCTACGAACGCCTCCGCGCCCTCGACCGCGCACGTGAAGCCTACCAAAAAATCGTCGCTGAAGCACCCGCCACCAATAACGCAGAACTGAACGATCTCGCCAAAATGTCGGCCTGGCGTATCAACAACATGCTCTGGCTCGACCAGACCGAACAACAACTCAACGCGTTTTTCCCCGCCGCCCCTGACGGCACGCCCACTTTCGAATTTTTCCCCACCGCCCATGACGTCCCTGCAAGCCCTGCAGCTCCACCAGCAACTTTGTGACGAACTGCACGAGCTGGCCCTCGCGGAAAATCGCTTCCTGCAACAACACCAACGTTCACCCGATCCCTCACTGATCGAACGCAAACGCGCTCTCTCGACACGCCTCGACGAAACCCTGGCCGCCCTCCGCTCCACCGCCGGCACCGACGCCGACCGCCTCGCGCTGCGCCAAGCACTGGACAAGGCCCGCTCCCGCGTTTTGCAGATTTTGCAATTGGACAAGGAAAACGAGCAACTCCTGCTCCGCTTCAGCCTGAGCAGCGTCCGCCCCTCCGCTAGCCAGGCACCCACCGTCCCGCCGACGATGTTGCAAAAAATCTACGAACGGCACCGCTGAATTTTGCCCGGCAGGGCAAGTCCGTGCGCAGCCGCACTCGGTTTGTGCAAAAGATTTTTGCCACCGTGCCGATGAGTAGGACGTGACCGCCAGATTTGCTGCGCTCAATTCTCTCAAAACGACCCCCGATGAGATCGTGCGCCAACTGCACAGTCTCCCCTCGGCCCCGCGGGTTTTGCCCAAGCTCAAACGATTACTCAGCGACGGCAATTCCACGATCAGCGAAGTCGTTAATCTCGTGCGCCTCGATCCAGGGATGGCGGCGCGCGTGCTCCAAGTCGGCAACAGCGCCTACTACAGCCAAGGCCTCCGCTGCTACACCGTCGAAGAAGCCGTCGGCCGCGTCGGCTACGATCAAATCTACGAACTCGTCGCCCACGCCGTCGCCTCGCAAGTTCTGGTGCGCCCACTCCTTGCCTACGGCATGGAACCCGACGAACTTTGGGAAAATTCCATTGCCTGCGCCGTCGCCGCCGAACACCTCGCCGACCGCTTCAATATCGATCGCGATATCGCTTACACCGTCGGACTTTTCTATGGCGTGGGCTTAACCGCCATCGATGACTGGGTCGGCCGCACTAAAACCAAATTCAAATTCGTCTCCAAAGGTTGCCCGCTCGAAACCTGTGAAGACGAACGCACCAAACTCGGCTTTCACAACGCCGAAGTCGGTGCCGCCCTGCTGCGTCATTGGGAATTTCCCGTGGTAATTTCCGAACCGGTTCGCTGGCAATATCTGCCCCGCGCCACCGCCGCCCACACCCAGCTCGCGACACTTTTGCACACCGCCAAATGGGTTCGCACCTGCGTCCGCCCCCCGCACGGAAACGTCCCCCTGCCATTTGATCCCTCCATCCTCCGCGGCGTCGCCCTCTCCACCGCTCGGCTAAAAGAGATTGTTTCCGAAGTTGCCGCCCATCTCAAAGACGTCGGCCACTTGCTCGAAGAGATCAGGGTCGAAGAGCACAAACACGCCGCCGCCATTGGCGAACGGGCCGTAGCAGCTGCTCGCACTTAGCCGGGAACATGCCTTGCGCGGAGGGCACGTAGAGGGCTCCTCCTGCGCCCCCTCATTCATCATAACTGTCGTCACGTATTCCGTGGGGAGGAATGACTGTCTTTGATGGGGCGAGAGTCATTGTCGTTGACCGCTGCAAATCTTCCTCGCCCGCTTGCATGCTCGAACTGGTGCCGACACTTCCGCAATGGCCGGTATGAACCAAGGGCAACCCCAAGCCCCAAGGCCTGATCCTCTCGGTTTGCTTGACCCTCTTGGTTTGCTTGGAGCACAGGAGATCCGCGAGGAGTCGTGGAGTGAAGCCTTGGCTAGGGCGCTGAAAAAAGCTCGGCAAGACAGCGCGCGATCTGGAAACCACGCGCAAAAATGTCGGATGGAAAGTTGCGCTCGCCGCCCAGCTCAAGCAAACTACGCTAGCTCGCAACGCTTGGCTGGCCCAACACCTGCACATGGGCCGACCGGAAGCCGTGAGCAGCCATGTCTCAAAATTCCGCACCGCCACCCACCGATCCAGCGACCGGGCATGAACAACAATCCCAACATACTCGACCTGACCCCTTCTGATTCTTCCGCTATTCCCTTGAGCCGGAGTTTTTCGCGTCCTGTCCGCCGGGGGCGCGCCCACTGGACTGAGCGGTTTT
>JAUXXD010000023.1 GCA_030681265.1 Candidatus Didemnitutus sp.
GCCGAGCAACACGATGCCGGCCAGCATAGCCAGCCCGGTGCCGCCCGTCACCAGCAGCGCCATGCGCGCCCCGTCGCGCGACTCGCCCTTGTGGTGGAGGAACCCGATGAGCAGAAACGACGCCACACCGGTCAGCTCCCAGCACACAAACAGCAGGAGCAGGTTGCCAGCGAACACCGTGCCCAGCATCGCTCCCATGAAAAGCATCAGGTAGCAATAAAACCGGCCATGCTCGCGGTAATGATGGTCGAGGTAATGCGCGGAATAGAACACCACGAGCACGCCCATCCCGCTGACAACCAGCCCGAAAAACAGCGCGAGCCCGTCGATCACGAAGGTGAGGTTCAGCCCGAGCGATGGAATCCACGCCCACTCGATCACGGTGCGGGTTCCGGGGACAAACTGCGCGACCAGCCAGAGCGTCGCCGTGCAGGCCAGCAACGGCGGCAACAGTGCCAGCCACGCCGTTCGCGCGCCCAACCGGCCTCCTCCCACGAGAGCCACGATCGCACCCAGCAAAGGCGTCAGAAGGATGATTAGCAGTGCGATGGCCATGGGGACTAGCGCGCTACCATTTGCCCGTCCGAAGACGTGTCAATCGTAACCTGCCCGGATGCCGCTGGCCTCGGTTAGACGCGTTTGCTACGGCAGGACCAGAAAAGCCGCGGCCATGATCAGCGTGGGCAGCAAGGCCCCCAACAACAGCTTGCCCGGCGCCACACCTTCGCGGAAACAGGGCGAAAGAATCGACTGGCCGGCCGGATTGGGCGCATTCGCGATCACCGTCAGGCCACCGCCCGCCACCGCCCCGGCCACGACGGCATATTTCATCTCGTCGCTGAATCCCGGCACCAGCGAGGCCAGATAGGTGATGGCGGCGTTGTCGTTGAAGGCCGTGAGCACGGTCGCGCCGCCGAAGAGGGCAAACGTATCCAGGCTGCGCAGCACCGGCTCGATCCACCATTGCTGAAGGGTGCCGTGGATCACCAACCCCGCGAGGAAGAAGCCCACGAGCACGGGTCCGCGCAACTGGATCGGAGTCTGGAATTGGGTGGTGGCCTGCGTGAAGGCGAGAAATATCAGGAAGCCGCCCATGTAGAGCGCGGTGTAGTGCGCCGTGAACACCGTCCAAAACAGCATGAAGATATGCACGGCCGTCACCCAGAAGGGGATGGCGATACGGTGGTCGTCCACCAACACACCGTCGCGCATCGCCTCGCGGTGCGGGGGCGTGCGGTGCGCCAGCTCGCCGAGTTCCCGCCGGAAAACCGCCCAGTAGGTCAAATTGGCCACGAGGATGCCCACCACGGCTTTCCAGCCAAAATTCAGCACCATGTGGCTGAAGCCCCACTCCCAGGTGCCCGCGACCATGAGCACGGGGGGCGCCGCGAAATGAGTGAGCGTTCCGCCAACGGACACATTGACAAAGAGCAGGCCGATCGTCGCATATTTGAGCCGCTCGCTGGGTTGAAACCGGTAGAAATTCTCCAGCAGCAGCAGGGCCGAGATCGTCATCGCCGCGGGCTCCGTGATGAACGAACCCAAGATCGGCCCGATCGTGAGGATGGCCAGCCACCATGCCGCCGGAGTCGAACTGCCCAGCCGGGCGACTCGCGCCATCGCATCCTCCGCGAAGCGCAGCACCGGGCGGCTGCCGGCGATGGCCATGATCACCACGACGAAAATCGGCTCCGTGTAGCGCACGCCGTTGTTGAGGTATTCCTCCGCCGTGTGCCAGCTCTCGGAAAAAGAGATGGCAATGAGCAGCGGGATCACCCAGATGCCGAACACCGCCTCCACCTCACCGAAGAAATGCAGTATCTTGCCCCAGAAACTCACCTCGTCCGGCTCGCCGTCGTTGTTGCGGTCTCGGTAACGTCCCTCGGCGCGCAGTTTCTCGGCATGCTTGTGCTCGAGCACATGCGCCCAGTGGCGAAAACGCGCGGTCAGGAAGGTGTGCACGATCGCCAGGACGAAGATCACCGTCGCCACCAGATTGAACGGCTCCTGCTCAACGCGATGTTGCAGGATCGTCCACAGGCCGGCGCCATTTTCCACGCCATCGGTGGCGTATTCCGTCAGCGGCACCGGAAACGGTTCCTCGCCGGTGGTGTTGGCGGCAGCCCACGTGGAGATGGGCAGGCCCAGCAGGAGGAGCGCGGCGAGAAGGGATCGTTTCATTTTAAAAGCTGAAGGAGATCGTCGAGGGACCGGATGAAGGCGTGCGCCCCAGCCTTGACCTTAGCGCGCTCGGCATACCGGCCAAATCCGATGAACTGGTCAACCACTTCACGCGTTTCCAAATCACTCACGCCGTCGCCGACGACCACGCTTCGAGTCGGGTTAAACTCGTGACGCAGCCGTTGCAGAATTTCCGGTTTACCACCGCATCGTGTGGCGGGGTGCCCGGTATCGTAACCAAGGTAGTTGCCCTGCGCATCAAAATTCACGTTGACCGCTTCGATGCGCTCGATGCCGAGAAACGCAGCCAGTGGCGCAATCGCCGGCGTGTAACCGCCACTGACGATCACCGGCCGCCAACCGCTGGCGCGTAGTTGTTGAATGGTGGCACGTGCGGTTGGTTCGACTGCCGCGATGTAGTGTGCGCCGACTCGCGCCATTTCCGCCGCGGTCGGCCGAATCAACTCCAAACGACGGCCAAACACCTCGTCGAGCGCGATGCGCCCCTCCATCGCGTCGCGCGTCATCTCTTCGACGCGCGCGAAACAGTCGGGGCCGCGAAACCGCGCGAGTTCATCGACGCCTTCGATTGCGCTCAACGTCGAGTCGCAGTCGAAACAAATTAGTTTGGCAGGAGTAACTGACACCAACCGACCAAAGCGCACGAGGCGGCGCACGCCGAACTTTTTCCGTGTCTTGCGAACAATTCAGCGGGACAAAAAAAAGCCCTCCGCGAGGGAGGGCTGAGGAAAGTCGTTGTTCGTTGCCGGCCTTTAGGCCTTGGCCGCACCGCGCTTGAACTTGGTGGTGAACTTTTCGACGCGGCCGGCCGTGTCGACGAGACGCTTCTCGCCGGTGTAGGCGGGATGCGAATCCATCGTGACGTCGCGGATGACGATGAAATAGTCCTCCCCATCGATCTTCTCGACGCGAGCAGACTTCATGGTGGATTTCGTGAGGAAACGTTTGCTCGTGGCAACGTCCACGAAGCACACGTTATTGAGAGCGGGATGTCCTTGGGCTTTCACGGTGAAAATAGTTGGGTTAATCAGCCCTGCCGCGCCTTGTAGCGCGGTTCGGTCTTATTGATAACGTAGATACGTCCCTTGCGGCGAACCACTTGGCAAGCCGGGTGACGCACTTTCGCGGATTTGATGGAGGAAACGACTTTCATAAAAGTGAAGAAAGAAGAGTGGCGCCCCTGCCCCTGTCAAAGGAATTCTCCGGAACTTTCACGGCAGGTTTAGCTTGAGCCAGAATCGCCGAACCCCGGGTCGTGTCAATCGCCACAGGCGCGATCCCGCCGCGGCCACCAGACCGCTCGCCCGGGAGACTTCGGTGGAAAAGAACGCCCGGCAGCACGAGGCCGCCGGGCGTAAACCGTTGCGAAGTTTGCGTGGCGCTCAGATTGCGGTGCCGCCGCGTTCGCCGGTGCGAATGCGGATACATTCCTGCAAGTCCTGGATGAAGATCTTGCCGTCGCCGACTTTGCCTTCCCCGCCGGTCTTGGCGGTTCTCAGAATCGCGTTGATCACGATGTCTTCAAAGGCGGCGTTGCAGGCGATGACGATCTGCACACGCGGAATCAGGTTGGGAATTACCTTCTTGCCGCGTTGCACTTCGACTTCTGTTTGTCGGCCGTGTCCGCTCACGCGGGTGACCGTGATGCGTTCGATTTCGGCGTCGATGAGGGCCTGGCGGACCTCGTCGAGCTTCTCTTCGCGAATGATGGCGGTGATAAGTTTCATGGTCGTTGCTCCGGAGCTTAGTTGAGATTGTTGAGACCGTAGCCACGTTCACCGTGGAGTTCATGGTCCATGCCGTAGCGTTCCGAGCGTTCGCAGAGGCGCAGGCCGATGGTCTTTTGCACAATGAAGCCGATAATCAGCGTCATCACCGAAGCAAAAATAACGGTGGCTCCGACCGCTTGGAGTTGAATGAGCAACTGATCAGTGAGGCCCCAGCCCGGCGAGGCCGCCGTGGCGTCCGCCCACCACTGCGGACGAATGAAGAACACCAAACCGAGCGCACCGATGATGCCACCCGCTCCGTGAATACCGAAGGCATCAAGCGTGTCGTCGTAACCGAGTTTCGATTTCAAATTGATGATCAGATAGCAGCCGCTCGCCGCGATCGCACCGAGCGCCAGCGCGCCTTGCACACCGACAACACCCGCGGCAGGCGTGATGGCCACGAGACCCGCCAAGATACCGGACGCCAAGCCGAGGCTCGTCGGACGTCCGTGAATGAGCGCTTCGATCAACACCCAGGTGAGCGCCCCAGCCGCAGCGGCGACTTGCGTCACCGTCAAGGCGCGGGCCGTGTCGAGATTCGACGCGACCGCCGAACCGGCGTTGAAGCCGAACCAGCC
>JAUXXD010000029.1 GCA_030681265.1 Candidatus Didemnitutus sp.
GGCGCGCTTGCGTTCGGTGACATCGCGGTAGGACCACACGCGACCGGCACTGACGCCGTCGGCAAACTGGGGGCGAGTAAAGCGCTCGTAAATGCGCCCGTCTTTGAACTCAAAGATGTCGAAACTCTCGCGGCTGGGATCCGAGTGCAGTCGCAGAGCGTCGCGCAGGAATCCGCGCGGATCCTTCAATTGGGCAGAGACGTAGATGAGCAGTCGGTTTTCGTCGGCTGTGGTAAGGAACTCGGGAGTGATCCGCCACATTTCGGTGAAGCGGCGGTTGAAGTGTTTCACCTTCCCATCGCGTCCGAGGACCATGATGCCATCCAACGTTGATTCGAGAGTCGCGTTGATGACCGAGAGGGAGCGGGAGAGCGCCTGCTCGGCTTCTCGCCGTTCTACGATTTCGCGACGCAAGGCGGCGGTGCGTTCCATGACCCGCTGTTCGAGGGTAGCCTTGGCTTCGATCAAAGCCTGTTGCGCTTCTTGGCGGGCGATGGAGGCACCGATGATGTCGGCGAGCGCTTGCAGGCTGTCGCGTTCGGCGGCCGACCAAATGCGTTCTTCGTGGCAGTCATCGAGGCCGAGGAAGCCCCACCAAACTTGGTTTACCATCACTGGGGCGACGATGAGCGATTTGATTTGGCGGGCGAGCAGGGGAGGATGCTCGCAGACGGGAAAATCCCGCACGATACCTGCGATCAACTTGTGCCGCGTAAATGCATCAGCCCAACGGACGAGACCGAGTTCGATAAATGGTGCACCCGTTAGTTCGGGGTTGGTGAGTTCAGGCTTAATCCCTTTGACGACCCACTCGGCACGATAGTCGGCGAGGAGTGTCTGGTCTGGCGCTTGGCGCATGGCGAACAGGTAGGCCCGACTGACATCGGCTGATCGTCCAATCTGCGCTAACACTTGATCGATTACAGACCCCCACGTGGTTGTGCCGAGAAAGCGCTGCGCGGCGAACTGCACGCTCCCCAGAATTTCGTCACGGCGCAGCAGCGCCTGGGTCATGGAGTTGACCGAAGTGGCAAGTTCCCCCAGTTCGTCGTCGCGAATCGTGATGGCGCGTGCGCTCAAGTCACCGCGGGCCACGCGTTGGACCGTTTCGCGCAGATTGAGCACGGGCTGCACCAGGCGCCGCGCGTAAAGTATCGAGGCGACCAAGCTGAGAATGGCGCAGGCAATACCGAGACCGATGGCGAGCCGATAAAGTTGGGCGACGCTTTGTTCGTAGTTGGCAAGCGAGAGTCCGACATGAATCCAACCCCACTCGATGCCGGAGTAGTCGAAGGGCTGGGAGTAGGTGTAGACCCGCGTAGTCAGCCGGGCACTGGGGTGGATGCGACCCGACGCGACGCGGACGGCGGGACGCCATTCGCGATCTGCGTTGAGCTCGGAATGCCAACCATCGCGATCGTGAAAAAGCGAAAAGCCGTCATTCTTGGTGATGACGAGATAGGCGATGGACGGATCGCCCGTGATCATTTCATGCGCATGATCGACGACGCTGCTGTAATCTTCGTTAACGGCGGCGCCGGCGGCGACGCCCTGCAAGGACACGGCGACGCCGCGCGCCTTGGATTGGAGATTGTGCAGAAACGTCTGCTCCTGCCACGGCAGAATAACGATGACGAAGACAAGCAGCGTAGTGAGCGTGACGGACCACGAAAGGAGGGCCGTGCGCAGGGCAATGTTGAGACGGGGAAGCTTCATCGAGGTGCCTCCGCTGTGGGCGGTGATGAGTCGGCGGCTTTTCGGGAGGAACGAAGTCGGCGCACCGTGTCGAGATGGTTGGGCGCAAAGGGCACGACGCTAGAAATTTTGAAGAGCGCTAATATCTGACGGCCGGACGCATCGACCCCGAGATTAGCCAATGCATTGATGACATCGTTCCGGGCGGCCGGAGGATTCCAGCCGCTGGTGGAGAGGCAGATGATGACATCGACAAATCTTTCCGAGCGGACCAGCACTTCGAGTTTTTCGCCAACTTGGGGATTGAGCTCCTTCATTAGCGCGAAGCTGTTTTCGTCGACTAAGCAGGCGACTTTTTGTCCGAAGAAAACGGCGAGAATCGCGTTGGTTGGTTTGGGCGTGACTTCCCAGTTGTCGAATAATGGTGCTTCGGTTGTTTGCGCGTCGGTCGCCAGCAAAGATTCGAGCCAACCGCGACATGCGTTGGTCTTGGAGGATTCGAGCCATGCTACTGCATGGCCACGGAGGTCGCGTAGATTGCGGATCCCGCTGCCGCGTCGCACCAGCACGACGAATTGTCGGCCGATTTCTTTCCCGATCACCGGCACGAAGAGCGGCTCCAACCCTGCATTTTGCTCGAGATCGAGGAACTGCCAAGTGTCGATGATCGCGAGGTGCAGTCGTTCTTGGCGCAGCGCGGTCGCGAACTCTTCGGTTTGCGTGAAGACCTTGTTGTTGGAGCGGAGTTGATAACCTTTTTGCCGCCCCATGCGTTCAAGGGCAACGCTCCACGCGCTCACGACATCGTTGGGATTGACGTTCGAAAAGGCGGCTCGGGAAAGTGCGATTTCCATAAACGTGGAGGGGCGAGCTTCCTCGCCGTTGGCCGGCGCCACGCCGGTCGCCAGCACCGCGCAAGCCGCGAGTTGCCGCCACCAACGCAGCGGTTGCCGTAGGTTCGCGGGTCGAGATTCGGATGACGATCTGAGTGAAGGTATCATCACTTGGGTGCGAGTAATCCTTGGGCTGGAGTGGCCGGCGACGTGGCGGCGGCTGTTGCCGCAGTCAATTCATGGAGCAGACGTTGGTGGCGATCGAGTAGGGCAAAGGAAGGCTCCAGCTCTGTGAACGGACGGGCAACCAGCTCCTCGGTTTGGAAAAGCGCGAGCGTTTGCCGGCCCATCGTGGTTTCCGTGATCCGTCCCACTTGGGCAATCAATCGTTCGCGGTGCGGAGAGTCGGGGTTGGCGCGAAAGCTGAAAGTCACGGTAACAACAGAAGGTGACGTAGCGATCACCCGCAATTGGCGGCCTACTTGTGGATTCAATTCTGCCATCGTGCGAAACGCTGCGCGAGTCACGAGGCATGCCTTCTCTTGTTTGAAAAACACCGGGAGAATCGCGCGGGACAATTTCGGTGCAGTGGTGGTCTTGCTCCAGAAATCTTCGAGGCGTCCCAGTTTTGCGTCGAGCAATTCGGTTTCGAGCCAGCGTTTCGCAAACTCATCGTTGCCGTTTCCGTGGATGAGCAGGCTTTCGCCCTGCAAGTCGGAGAACTGCCGCACAGGTGAATCATTGTGCACCAGCAACACGAATTCCGATGAGACACCTTCATCACTTGTGCCAAGCACAATGGTCGGCCAGACGGGAACAGTTTGGTGAATCTGCCAAAGCTCCACGGTGGTCATGCTCACACAATCGACCTGCTCCGTGAGCAGCGCAGCGCGGATCTCGTCGATACTCTTGTAAATCGAGACGTTGGGATCGACGGGAATTCCGCGTTCGTCCCCCATGGCGCGTGACCAGACTTTGAGCGCAGCGCGCGCATCATTCTCGTTCACGTCAACGAACAGGCGCGCGGAAAAACCAACACGCAGATCCGTGTTTTCGTCATCGGCCGAAGCGGTGACAGAGTTCACCAGGCACATGGCAACGAGCGCGCCGAGTCCAGCGCAGAAAAGTCGCCGAGTTGCGGTAGCGCGCGGTTGCAGCAATAATGCGTCGAGTTGTGATTTCACCGCGCTTCCTTCGTGGGCGAGGGCAGGGTTGCCGCACGTAGCTGTTGATGTTCCTCGATCAGCCGAAAAGTTTCGTCCAGGTCTCCAATCGGGCGGGTCACGAGTTCGGAAGTCTGGAAGAGGGCCAATGCTTGGCGCCCACCGGTGACGGTGTTGAGATAAGGAATATTGGACAGCACGCGCTCGCGATAGCCGGTGCTCGCGGCGGCACTAAAGCAAAACGGCGCAGCAACTAAGGGTGGCGAACGAGCGATGATTTTGAGTTGGCGACCGATCTGGGGATTGAGCTCGCAGAGGGTCAGATAGCCTTCCGCAGTGACGATGCACGCATCCGCTTGCTTGAAAAAAACGGGGTAGGCGACGCGGGTCAGTTTGCCTGCCGGCACCACTTTGCTCCAAAATGCATCAGCGGGCCCTAGACCGCTTTTGAGTAGCTCAACCTCGATCCAAACTTCCGCTAACGACCCGCGCGTGCTCCCCACGACCAACAATTGCCGGCCTTGCAAATCTGCGATGCCTCTGACCGCGCTGTCATGGTGGACGATGAGCAGGTATTCCTGATAGAGCGACGAACCGAGCCGCCCCACGATGATAGTCGGCCAGATCGGCACGGATTTTTGCACGTGCCAAAGATCTACCGTCGGGAGGGTCGCGCCTTCAATCAGGCCGCTCTGAAAGGCCCCGATGAATTCCGCCGGACTCGTCAGCACGTTGATGACCGGATCGCCAGCGATGCCCCGGTCGTCGCTCATGTGTTTCAACCATACTTTTAGCGCCGCACGCGCGTCGGTTTCATTAACGTCGGTGAAAAGGTGCGTTGAGATGCCGAAGCTGAAGCCTGTCGCCGGGGAATTCGCACGCAAACTGAACGTCGATGCGGCTACGAGCAGGCCGAATACGCAAAGTTGCGCGAAGTGGGTAGGGTGCCACCGCGGCGGAAGGGTGCGACCGATCCCGGCGTAGAATTTCGAGACTGCGGCCTTTGCCCTCATCGCGCGTCGAGGCGGGCGGCGAGATCCGTGCCGACGAGGAGCGCGAGGCGCGATTGCAAAACGACGAGATCGTAACGCGCCTTGAGATGTTGCGCGGACATCAGCGCTTCGACGAGTTGCGCGCGCACCATTTTTTCGGTTTCGACGAGTTCGTTTTGGTAGGCGCGGGTCGTGAGGTCGCGGTTTTCCTGCGAGGCTTCCAAGGCGGCCAACGTGGCCTGTTGGGATTGTTGCGCGGCGTGCAGTCCGAGGAAAACGTCTTTGATCTGCAGGCCGATACCGTCCTTGAGCAGAAATTGCTCTTCCTTGAGTTTGGCCACGCGGGCGCGGGCTTCGGCGACTTTGTGCCGCGTCAGAAATCCGTCGAAGATCGGGATTTCAAAGCCGAGTGCGACGGTGTAGCCGGATTTGTTCGTCGCGGTGGCGGTGCCGGATTCGTAATTGTTGCGCCAGCGATGAAGTTCGCCGGTAAGTGCCAGTTTCGGCGCATGTCCGCTGCGCGCGGTGGTGACGCTGCCTTCGAGTGAGCGGAGTCCGGCTTCGACCGTCGCCCAATCGGGACTGAATTGATAGGCGGAGCCGACCAGCGAGCTAATGTCGCCGACGAATTGGGCGGCCGGTAACTCACGATCGGCCGGACGAATGCTGGCGTGCCACGGCAGACCGATGGCGTTGGCGAGCGCGGCGCGGGCCATCGCTTCGTTTTTCTGGAGGGAGAACACCATCGCGCGGAGTGACTCGACCATGATCTTGTTGTCGAGGTAATCGATTTTTTGCACGCGGCCGGAGCCTTCCTTGTAAAGTGATTCGGTGAGACTGAGAGTCGCCTCCATGCGGGCGAGCGTGTCATTACCAACTTCGTGCAAGCGCTGCGCCAGCACCGCTCCGTAGTAGTAGCGTTTGACGGTGTCGGTGATTTCCAGATCGGTGCGACGCGCGTCGGCCTTCATCATCGCGACGAGTCCGGCGGCTTGTTCGCGATAGCCTTTGCGCATGCCACCGTCGAAGAGAAGCCACGTGGCATTGACGGACGCATAGAGCGATTCCGGGTCCATCAATTTGATATCTTGCGCGGGGATGGGGAAAAGTTGGCCGGAGGTCGTGATGGTTTGCGCAGGAGTGATGACGGGCAATTGCATCGCCGTGGGACCGAAGACACCGGCGGGCACGTTGATGATGGCGGTGCCTTCAGGGACGTTGATTGCTTGGGGTGGCACACCCATGTAGCCGGCGGGGAAAATGAAGTTGGGTGCTTCGTCCATCCGCGTGTATGCGGCTTTCAATGTCACGTGCGGCCAGTAACCAGAGAGCGCTTGGCGGTGTTGTGCTTCGGCGATGGCCACAGCGAATTGCGAGGCCGGTCGCTTGCGGTTTTGCCGCATGGCCGCGTCGATGCAGTCTGCCAATGGCATGGCGGTGAGCGTTTCCGCACTACCACCAGTAACGGGGCTGGCGTCCTCAGCGGCGAATGCAGATCCGCAAAGTTGCAGGCTTGAGAAGCCAAGGGAAACAAGGAGTGCCGCACGCAATTGCGCACGACGAATCGGCGACGTGATCATGTTGGTAATTACTATCATCGGCGCACTCTCGCTCGTATTGAGTGGATTCGATCAGGTCATTAGCGGTGGATACACAGGAGCATTAAAGAGTTGCGCGCTCCATGGGCGGTGGCGCTTCGGCGCACGCCAACGCTCGAATAACGCGCGCGAAAGCGCGTTATTCAATGCAGGATAGCGACTTGAATCGACGTTGTGCGAGAGCGCCTCAACGCCCGAAACCGCAAACGATTATTGTTTTGCCGCGAGCAGAGCGGCCAAGGCCGCTTCGTCCACCACGCCAGCCACCGCGTGCAAATGGTGTAACACACCCATGCGGTCGTCTTCGCTGCTCGTCGAAATATCGAGCATCCAGTCTTCTGTCTTCGCCTCGGCGACGATCACTTCGTCCGCCCACTTGATGACTTCCGCCGCGGAGATGAAACCTTCCGTGAGGCCACGGATGTAGAATTCGGCGTAGGTGCGGAGGTTTGTAGTCGTTGCCATAGTTTTAGCCTGCGAGCTTCGGCATCCACTAAAGGCGCGGCGAGCCTGAAGTGCGATGGGAAGGACGACTATTCTCGTTGATTCGCAACGCCGTCGGCCAAAGGGTCTGCAGTTCATGAAAAAGACTTTCCCACTTCAAGTGACTGGTCGCGATGATGCCCGCGTGCGCGACAAGATTCGCCAGACCGTCAACAGCACCGTGCGCCGCTCGCGCCGACGGGCACCCGTGGAGGGATTTGACGGCTGGGATTTCAAATGCAAGGTCGGTGTCAACGAGCCAAATGCAGCACGTTGCTCCTTAAAGGAAGTCGGACGCGTCATCGAAGACATCGCGCAATTGGGCGTGTCGGAAATTTACGTGGAAGTAGTCGCCGTTCCGATCAAGCGGGGCCCGACGGTCTAATTTTGCACGTGCGCGAAAAAAAACGGGTTCCCGGCGGAACCCGTTTGAAAAAGAGGCGCGAATTGCCGCGTCGACTTTACTTAATCGCGATCAATTCGACATCGAAAATCAACGTGGAGTTCGGCGCAATTTTTCCGCGATCAGCGGTGCCGTAAGCGAGATCGGCGGGAATCGTGAGTTTCCACTTCGAGCCGACGGGCATCAATTGCAGCGCTTCCGTCCAGCCTTTGATCACGCCGGTGAGCGGAATCTCCAACGGCTGACCCCGCTCCACTGAGCTGTCGAATACCGTGCCGTCGATCAACGTGCCGTGATAATGCACTTCGACTTTGTCCGTGGCTTTCGGCTTCTTGCCCTTGCCTGTCTTGATCACCTCGTATTGCAGCCCGGACGCAGTAGTGGTGACGCCCTTCTTGGTCTTGTTCTTCGTCAGATAAGCCTGTCCGGCGGCCAAATTCGTTGCGGCTAGCTTGGTGTTAATATCAGTCACGCGCGACTCCATCGCGGCAAAGGCGGCCT
>JAUXXD010000047.1 GCA_030681265.1 Candidatus Didemnitutus sp.
AAACAAGTGGAAAAGTGAAGTTCAGGCGGCTTTTTTCTCCTTGGGTAAAATGATTTTAAGGGCGGCGGCGTGGAGGGTGGGATTGTGTTTTTCCAAGGACTGCAGGTAGACGGTTTCGTTGTAGGGTTGGTGGTCGTGCCAGCAGCGACCACAGACCAACGCCCTTGATCTCACCTGATTCCCTGATGATATCTCCGCTCTACATGGCCCCGTTATTCAAAAGAGACGGCTTGCGCGCCCGGCGGGCGTGGCTGATCTGAGGCGTCGGGCCGAAAGAGCGGCGCGGCGACTGTTGCTCCTTTGCAAGGACGGTATCGCTAAATCCAGCGCGCCAACCACGCGAGCACATGCAAACTCGCACACGCGGCGAGCGCGGCGGCGAAATCATCCGCGACCACACCCCACCCGCCCGGCCAACGCTGGAGTCGCGCGATGCCGAAGGGTTTCACGATGTCGAAGAAGCGAAAGAGGGCGAACCCGGCGAGAATAACTCCCCACGCCGGCCAACTCGCCAGCGCGCCACTGCGCGCGCCAAGATAGACCAGTGGAATGGCCACAAATTCATCGAGCACGATAATGCCGGGATCACGCAGGCGCAGGCGACGTTCCGCCTCGCCGCAAATGGCCACCGCGAGATAGCTCGCGATTAAAGTCCACACGACCGTCTGTTCCCAGTGGGCGGTGCGGAAAAAAATGAGCGCGTAGAGCACGCCGACGGCCGATCCCCACGTGCCCGGTGCAGGCAACTTGCGACCGAGCGGACCGAGCGTCGCCAAACCGACGACCAATCCAGTGGGCAGACGTGCGGCCCAGCGCGGTTCCGCGAGTTTCATCTCAATCCATCACCACGTGTCCGTGGCGTCGAAAATAGGACCAGCCCGACGTAATCGTGAGCACGGCCGACGCGACGTAGAGCAACAGCCCGATCCCGTGCACGCCCGTCACCCAAATGTGTTCCGCACCGAGAAAGAGATCGCCGAAATCCTGCGAAAACATCCGCGCACCAAGCAACCAGCCAATCGCGTTGAGTTGCACGAAGGTTTTAAATTTTCCGCTGCCATCCGCCTCGATCGAAATGTTGCGCATCGCCGCCGCCATCCGCATGCCCGACACGGCAAATTCGCGGCAGAGGATGCAGAGCAACAAGAGCATCGCCGCGATGGTGTAGTCGCGACCGAGGAAAACGAAATATTCGTCGTTGATCAGCGCCACCATCAGGCCCAGCACCATGACCTTGTCGATCACCGCGTCCATGAAGCGGCCGAAGGACGACACTTGGTTAGCGCGCCGCGCGAGCAGGCCATCGAGCCAATCCGTCAACGCCGCCGCAATATAGAGCCAGAACGCGATCGTCGCGCACCAGGCGAAATCCGCATACATCAGCCCGACGACGATGAACATCAGCGGCACGCGGGAAATGGTCAAAATGTTGGGCAAGTTCATCGACCTGCCGAGTCGAACCATCCGCATAGAGCTTGGCAACCTTGGAGATGGCGATTGGCACGAGCCGAAAAATCCGAAGAACGAGGTGAGCGGCCATGCTTCCGGCAGGTGGAGGTGGCGGGCGGGCGCCAGATGGCGTGGCCCACACACAACGGGGGGGCCGCAGTCGGCAAGGCGCAACGCGGGGGCGAAATCGCTCGCCAAGGCGAGTTGGGGCCGTTTGGTTTTCCGCCGTCCCGCATGAGCCACTGTATTTATCCCGGCACGTTCGATCCGTTCACCAACGGCCATCTCGATGTCTTACTGCGCGCGGCTAAACTGTTTGAACGCGTCACGGTTTCCGTGGCGATCAGTTCGACGAAGACGCCACTCTTCACGGCGGAGCAACGCGTGGATCTCATCCGCGCGACCATTGGCAAAATGCCTAATATCGAAGTGGTCAGCTTCGACGGCCTGTTGGTGGAGTTTGCTCATCGCCAGAATGCCACTGCCATTATCCGCGGCCTGCGCGCGCTCTCCGATTTTGAATTCGAGTTCAACATGGCGTTGATGAATCGCCATCTCGAGCCGCAGGTGGAAACGATTTTTGTGATGCCGAACGAGTCCTACAGCTACACCAGTTCGACATTGGTGAAGCAGATTGCGCGCTTGGGTGGCGACATTACGAAATTCGTTCCTGCACCGGTGGCGGAGGCGCTGAAAGTGACCTTCCAGAAACCAACGAAGCGCGTGAAACGGGTCGGCGGCAAGAGCGACTGGCATCGTCGCTCAGACTGACGTCGCTGCCGTTTTGTCAGCGCACCGCGTGCTCTTTGAGCGTGGCGTTGAGCCAGCGACTGAAGTCCGCCTTGAGCTGTTTGAGCGAGTCCAGGTGCGTATACATCATGTGCCCCGCTTCGTAGTAGGTCATGCTGACGTTGCCACGCACCGCTTTGGGCAAATTCATGTGACGAAAAGTCCAATCCGTGGCGAAATACGGCGTCGCGAGATCGTAGTAACCGTTGGCCACCCAGACTTTCATGAACGCATTGCGAGCCATCGCGCGCTTCAGGTTTTCGCCGGTGTTGAGGTAACTGTTTTCCACATTCGCGTAACTCCACGGACTGACGCTCACGAGCACTTCGTAGTGCAGATCGGTTTCGAACCGCAGATCGCGCCGCAAGTAGTCGCTGATGGCGTTGGCGTAGGGGCCGTTGATCGCCTCCATGCTCGGGTCGAAGAAGTTGCCGCCGGGGCCGTCGCCGTCTGATTCATCGAGCACCCCGGCGATCGAACTATCGAGACGGCCGACGGCGATGCCTTCCGCACGACGGAGTTCGCGCACAAAACGGAAGATGCTCACGCGCAGATTCTGCTGTTTCACGAATTCCAATGACAATCCCGTGAGCAACGAGAGCTCCGCCGCGATGCGCTCAAATTCTTCCGGCGGCAGCGCGTCACCGCGCATCAGCGCGAGCGTGTAGTCGTTTTCCGCAAACGTTTCCGCCCGGCGCAGCGCGCCCGCGAGCGTGGTGGCCCACTCGCCTTGCAACTTGCCGTGATACCACGCGGTCGCGGTGTAAGTCGGCAGGAAGAGCGGGAACGGCACGTCGTTGCCCGGAGCGAAGCGGGCGGTCTGGAAATTCAAAATCGAGGAAACGAGCATCACGCCATTGAGGTAGTAATCGTATTTTTGCTGCAACCGGTCCGCGAGAGCGGAGACGCGCGTGGTGCCATAGCTTTCGCCCACGAGAAATTTCGGCGAGGCCCAGCGGGCGTTGCGCGTCGTCCACACTTGGATGAATTCCGCCAACGAATCGAGATCGCCGGTGAAACCGTGAAATTGTTTCACGTCGGCGCCCTTCGCCGCGCGGCTGAAACCGCTGGATACCGGATCGACAAAAACCAAATCCGTTTCATCCAACCAAGACCATTCGTTGTCAGTCCATTGATAGGGAGGCGGAACCGCTTTACCGCGATCACCCATCAAGACACGTTTCGGGCCGAGTCCGCCCATGTGCAACCACACCGAGGATGCGCCCGGCCCGCCGTTGAAAGAAAACGTGAGTGGGCGCTTCGCGGGGTCTTTTTCGTCGGATTTTTGGTAGGCGACATAAAAGAGATTCCCGCGCGGTTCCCCTTTGTCGTTTTTCAAAACCAAGTAACCCGTGGTCGCTCGGTAGCGGATGACTTTGCCGCCGATGGTAACTTCATGTTCAGTGACGATCGGAGCGGGCTCTTTCTCGGCCGGTGCGGCGGGTGGCTTGCTTTCGTTGCGCTCTTTGGACGCTTCCTGCGCGCAAAGCGGCTGAACAAGACCACCAATTACCAAGAGTAACGCCAGCGAGAGATTTTTCATGGGGTTGCGCGAAAGAAAGAGTCGATTCGCGCACTGGCAACAGGAAATCGGCGCGGTGTGAAACCAAGCTCATGGTGCGAGCGTCTGGTGTGGTCTGGGCCGTCCATCCGACGGCATTTGCTTTCTTTGTTCTAATTGCTTCTTAGTTCTCTTCTCTGCATGAAAAAAATCCTTTGGCTCATTCTGGTGCTCGGCGGCGCGGGCGGTGGTTGGTATTATTATTCACAGCAAGGGCTCGCGAATGCGGTCCCGGTTATCGCCACCACCGCCGCGACGCGGGCTGATATTCTCCAAGTCGTGTCGGCGACCGGGCAACTGGACCCAGTGCTCAGCGTGGATGTCGGCAGTCAAATTTCCGGTTTGGTGAAGAAGCTCTACGTGGACTTCAACTCGCCCGTCAAAAAAGGGGACAAGCTCGCGGAAATCGACCCCGCCACTTACCAACAGCGACTCCGGCAAGCCGAAGCAAACCTCGCCGCATCCGAAGCGAGTGCCAATTTGCAGCGTCTCAACACCACGCGCGTCCGTTCACTTTTCGATCAGAAGTTAGTGACGCAGCAGGAACTCGATCAATCGCTCTCCCTCCTCCAGCAGTCCGAATCGCAACTCTTGACCAGTCGCGCCTCCGTCGAAAACGCGCGCGTCGATCTCGAACGTTGCACGATTAACTCACCAATCGACGGCATCGTGATGAACAAGCTGACCGAAGAAGGCAAAACCGTCGCGGCCAGCCTCAACTCGCCGGTGCTCTTCACCATCGCGAACGATTTAAGCAAAATGCAAATCGGCGCCTCCGTCGCCGAAGCCGATATCGGCGCCGTCACGGTCGGTCAGCAAGTGACGTTCACCGTTGATGCGTTTCCGGGGCGGTCGTTTCGCGGCGAAGTCGTGCAAGTGCGCAATGCGCCGAAAACCGCCAACAACGTCGTCACCTACGAAACGATCATCAACGTCAACAACCGCGACCTCCGCCTGCGTCCGGGCATGACCGCCAACGTATCCATCATCGTGGCCCGTCGCGACGGCGTCGTTCGCATCCCCAATTCCGTGTTGCGCGTGCGCATTCCCGAAGGAGTGACCGTCGCCGGTGTCGCCCCCAAAGCGGCCCCAGCGGCCAAAGACGCACCGGCCGCGCCGGCGACTGACTCAGCTCCACGAGGCGAAGGACGCCGCGGTGGTGGTGGCGGCGGCGGCATGTTTGGCGATCTTTCTTCTGAACAGCGCCAAGTGCTGCGCGCGATCATGACCGAAGTCGGCGTCGATTTCCGCAGTGGCCCGCCCACGGCTGAACAGCGCGCCCAGATCGAAAAAATGGCCCATGAGCGCGGCATCACTTTGGGAGAATCCGCCCGCCCCGGTGAAGTCACCGTGACAACTCGCACCGTTTATCGGCAAAAATCTCCCACCGCGCCAATCGAAACCGTCACCATTAAAGCCGGTATTACCGATGGCAGTGGCACCGAGGTCATCGAAGGCTTGGCCGAAGGAGACCTGCTCATCACGAGCATTACGTTGCCAGGCGCACGTCCGGCTCAGGGCACGAATAATCCATTCGGTGGTCAACGCCGCTTCTGACCATGAAGCCCGTTGTTCAACTCGAGGACGTTCATAAAACCTATCACTCGGGAGAAGTGCCCGTGCTCGCCGTGCGCGGTGTCTCGCTCACGATCGCGACAGGCGATTTCGTGGCGGTGATGGGCGCATCGGGTTCGGGCAAGTCCACGTTGATGAATTTGCTCGGCTGTCTGGATCGGCCGACCAAAGGCAGCTACTTGCTCGATGGCATCGATGTTTCGCAACTCGACCGCAATCAACTCGCCGACATTCGAAATCAGAAACTCGGATTTGTTTTCCAAGGCTTTAATCTGCTTTCGCGCACGACCGCGTTGGAAAATGTCGAGTTGCCGATGCTTTACGGTGCCCGACGCCTTTCGGCGCGCGCGATGCGCGAACAAGGAATGCAGGCGCTCGAACTCGTCGGTCTGGGCCCACGGGCCAGCCATTTTCCCAGTCAATTATCCGGCGGCCAACAACAGCGCGTGGCCATCGCCCGCGCCTTGATCAACAAGCCCCAAGTTCTCCTCGCCGACGAACCGACCGGAAATCTCGATTCGAAAACCTCGGTTGAAATCATGGGCGTCTTTCAGAAGCTCAATGAGCAGGGCATCACCGTGATCATGGTGACGCACGAACTGGACATCGCCCGCTATTGCCGCCGCAATCTCATCATGCGCGATGGGCGACTCGTCAGCGACACGCCCGTCACGAATCGCCTGCACGCGGCGGAGGAACTCCGCCGCCTCGTCAATGCGGAAGCCGCCGCCAAACTCACGGACTAATTCCCATGCGCTTGCTCAACACCATCACGGTCGCGCTCCGCGCTCTGCGGCGCAATGTCCTCCGTTCCATCCTGACTGCGCTTGGCATCATCATCGGCGTCGGAGCTGTCATTGCGATGGTCAGCATTGGCAACGGCGCGAAAGCCCAAGTCGAAGCGTCCATCGCCAGTCTGGGCCAAAACATCATCTCGGTCTTTCCGGGCACGGCGACCACGGGCGGCATGCGCGGCGGTTGGGGCAGCGCGAGCTCGCTGACCGTCGATGATATGCTCGCGATTCGCAACGAAATCAGCGGAGCCGTCGCGGTCAGTCCTGAAATTCGCGACCGCACCCAAGTCCTCGCCAACGGTCTGAATTGGAATTCGCAAATCAGCGGCGTCGATACCACCGCGCTAGACATCCGCTCCTGGACCATCGCGGCTGGCGAAATGTTTTCCGACAACGATGTGCGCGCCGGGATCAAGGTGTGCGTCATCGGCAAGACCGTGGCTGATCAACTCTTCGCTGGGGGCGATCCCGTAGGACAGACCATGCGCATCCGCAACGTGCCCTTCAAAGTCGCGGGAGTGCTCACGAGTAAGGGCTTCAACTATTTCGGTCAGGATCAGGATGACATCGTCTACATCCCCTACACGACCCATCTCCGCACGATCGCGCGCCGCCCGACACTCAATTCGATTCTCATCCAGGCCATCTCGCCGGAGTTGATGCCGCAGATTCAGCAGGAAATCACCGACCTGTTGCAACAGCGCCGCAACAACCGCGAGCCCGACTTCACGGTGCGCAACCAACTCGAACTCGCCGAGGCCGCCACTGCCACCACGAAGACGATGACGCTTCTCCTCGGTGCGATCGCCGGGGTGTCGCTCATCGTGGGCGGCATCGGCATCATGAACATCATGCTCGTCTCTGTGACTGAGCGAACCCGCGAAATCGGCATTCGACTCGCCGTCGGAGCGCATGGCCGCGACGTGCTCCTGCAATTTTTGACCGAGGCGATCATTCTGAGTCTGCTCGGTGGCTTGCTCGGCATCGCGCTGGGCATTGGCTCTTCGCAACTCATTTCAAAGCTCAACAGTTGGCCCGTGCTCGTCTCGGAAACCGCGGTGATCGGAGCCTTTATTTTCAGTGCGATCATCGGTGTCTTTTTTGGGTTTTATCCGGCGCGCAAAGCCGCGCAACTCGACCCGATCGAAGCACTGCGCTACGAGTAAAAATCGAGTGGGCCGGTGGCTCGGCGGGATTGGGGAAAATCCCGTTAATGGGAATTCCGGCTCCCATAATCATCACGAATTCCGTTCTCCTCAACTTGGGAGGAGAACAGTGCAATCCTTCAAACGCCGGATATCAAACGCGTTAACTCGCCGTGCCCTCTTTGGCACGCGCGCTGCAAGGAATTGAAACACCAAGATGAAAACACCCTCTCCTTGCGCTCCTCCAACGGATTTTTCCGCGGGCCAATGGCGCGCCGAGCATACGCCACTCCACCCGGGTATTTCCAGCAGGCACTTGACCCCACCGCTGCGCCTCCGTCAACTTGCGCCCAATGGCTGCTAACGCATCCTCGCCCCACCGCATCCTTGTTGCGGACGATCAACCCGATGTGCTCGAAGCCCTCCGCTTGTTGCTCAAAGCCGAAGGCTATTTGATCGACACCGCGAAGTCCCCGACTTCGGCCCTGAAAGCGGTCGAACAACGCGACTACGCACTCGTCCTCATTGATCTCAATTACACCCGCGACACCACGTCAGGCGCCGAAGGCCTCGATCTGCTCGCGAAGTTGCAAGCGGCCGATAGCTCCCTGCCCGTCGTCGTCATGACGGCTTGGGCCAGTGTCGAAGTGGCCGTCGAAGCCATGCGGCGCGGCGCCAAGGATTTTGTGACGAAACCGTGGGACAACCCGCGATTGATCACGATTGTGAAGAACCAGATCGAACTCGCCAGCGCGGTGCGCGCCTACCAGCGACTCGAACAGGAAAATCAATTACTGCGCGGCAAAGGCGGCCCGACCTTGCTCGCGCAATCCGCCGCCATGCGTCCCGTGCTCGATGTCATCGCGCGCGTCGGGCCATCGGATGCCAATGTCCTGCTCACTGGCGACAACGGCACCGGCAAGGGCGTGGTTGCACAGGCGTTGCACGCCGTCTCGGTGCGCGCCGGTAAGCCGTTTATTTCCGTCAACATGGGCGGTCTGCCCGAAGGCGTGTTCGAGAGTGAATTGTTCGGCCACGTGCGCGGGGCATTTACTGATGCCAAAGTGGATCGCGCGGGACGCTTCGAGCTCGCGGATGGCGGCACACTGTTTCTCGACGAAATCGGCAACATCCCGATGAGCCAGCAGGCAAAAATTCTCCGCGTGCTCGAAACCGGTGCACTCGAACGCGTCGGTTCGTCACGCACTTATCGCGTCAATGTCCGCCTCATCTCCGCGACCAACGCCGATCTGCAGACCGAAGTGCAGGCGGGACGCTTCCGCCAGGATTTGTTGTTTCGGCTCAACACGATCCACCTGCACTTGCCGCCGCTGCGCGAACGGCGCGAAGACATCGCGTTACTCGCCCAACATTTTTTGAAGGGGCACGTCGAACGCTACCGCAAACCCATCACCGGATTCGACGAGAGCGCACTGCAGGCGATGCTCGATTACGCTTGGCCGGGCAACGTGCGCGAACTCGACCATTCCGTCGAACGCGGCGTGCTCATGGCGCAGGGCAAGGTGTTGCGGGCTCCCGATCTTGGACTCAACGCGGGGCAGGCCGCGCCGCGACTGGAAGACATGAGTCTCGAGGAAGTGGAAGCCTTCTTGATCAAGAAAACCATGGCCCGCTGTGACGGCAATGCGCGCAAAGCAGCGGAGCAACTCGGATTGAGTCGCAGTGCTTTTTATCGCCGGTTGGAACGTTACAAATTGTGAGTCCTTGCCCCGTCAGTCGTGCGCGTCCACGGACGCGGGTCACACGCTCGCCACAGACCTGATTTCGCCCAAGCTGCCGCACTCGCATGGGTCCCACCAAACAGCGTCGCTTCGCTCACGAGAACCGCGTTTTTCTCTATGCGTTGCTCGCGGGCGCGCCGGCGATCGTGGTGATGTGCTGCCTGCTCTACGTCGGCGATTATTCCCCCAAAGTGCAATGGACCATCGGCGTGTTCAGTGCGTGCTTCTGGTTGGGCTACGCATTGGCGGCTCGGGAAATCGTGATGCGACCACTGCAGACGATGGCGAATCTCTTGTCGGC
>JAUXXD010000049.1 GCA_030681265.1 Candidatus Didemnitutus sp.
AGCGCTTGGCTGGTATTTTACCCAACTCGGCCTCAATGCGCTGTGGTCGTTCCTCTTCTTCGGACTGCGGCGCCCCGACCTCGCTTTGGTCGAGATTGAGTTGTTACTCGTCTGCCTTGTCGTCGTGCAACTCAAGTTTCGCCGGATCGATCGGGTCGCCGGACTCCTGTGGCTGCCTTACGTAGCATGGGTGGCGTTCGCCGCTGTGCTCAACAGCACGATTTGGTGGCTGAACCGCTAAACAAAATTCACGCCGCGCCCGACGGCACCAAGTAGCCGAAGACTGCGACCCAGTGGCAAACACTGCCCGCCATTACCCACACGTGCCAAACCGCGTGGTTATAAGGCAGGCGTTCCCATAGATAGAAAATCGTGCCTAGCGAATAGCTCAGGCCGCCCGCGACCAAAAGCCACAATGCGCCGCTCGGCACGGCGGCCATCAACGGCTTCGCCGCAATCACGACGAGCCAACCCATCGCGAGGTAGGCGAGAGTCGAAATCACGTTGAAGCGACCGGCGAAGAAAAATTTCAGCACGACGCCGACAATCGCGAGGCCCCACACCACGCCAAAGAGACTCCAGCCCCACGCTCCGCGCAACGGTCCGAGCACGAACGGTGTGTAGGTGCCCGCGATGAGCAGGTAAATCGCCGCATGGTCGATGCGCTGGCAAATCCGCCGCCAGCGTGGACTCGTTACACTGTGGTAGAGGGTCGATGAGGCATACAGCAGGACCAGTGTCGCTCCGTAAATCGCCGTGCTGGTAATAATCCAAGCGTCGCCAAACATTGCTGAATAAGCCACCATCAACACCAAGCCGGTCACACTCAACAGGGCACCGATTCCATGGGTCAGGCGATTGGCCAATTCCTCGTGCGGAGGATAGGCGTTTGGCGCGAGCGATGCGGCAGGCAAGTGGGAGTTAGTGGGAAAATCGACAGACATGGGAGCCGTTGCGCAGCCTGTGTGACATTTTTTGGCAGGCGATAGAAAAATTTGTTCAAGAAAAAGGCCGTCCTTGCGAACGGCCTTTTTGAAAGAATCTCGGTGCCTTATTTAATCGAGTTTAGCTGTTCGACCGTAAACGGACCACGCGCACCGAGTTGGGCACGCACTTCGGCGACCCGTTCAGGCGAGACGGCAGGCGCATTGTTGCCCCACTCCGAGCGGATGTAGGTCAACAGATTCGCGATCTGGTCGTCGCGCAGAATGCCACCAAAAGGTGTCATCGCGCTGTTGTAGGTCTGGCCTTTCACCGTGATCGGACCGTTCAAACCATGGAGCACGATGGCAATCATGTGCGTCTCGTGCTGTGGTTCGAGCACCCACTCCGAGCCGGCCAGCGGTGGATAGATGCCGGTTTGGCCGAGACCGGTGGCTTGGTGACAGGTTACGCAATTGGCCGTGTAAACGCGCTTGCCGAGCATGGCCGGCGTGATGACCGGACCGGTGGCAGCTTGCTTCGTCGGCTTTTGGTTCTCGTTGAAAATGGAGGCGTCAAAATGCGACGAATAATGCGCGAGGTAGACGGAGCCGAAGAACACCGCAGCGCACATGATGCCGAGCAGCATGAGCGGGTAACTCGGGTTGCCGTCGGCCTTTTCGGGCTTCTGCGACTGCAACTGATCGTGAACCTGCTGCAGACTCGCGTCAGACGCGCCGGATTGCTCGAGGTGAGAATGATTGTCGGAGCTCATCTTAATGGCCTCCCCCTTGCTTGACCGCGGGCACGAAAGGTTGGGCCTCGGGATATTCGTAGCTGTCGTTCAAACTGCGCAAGTAAGCCACCATCGCCGTGGCGCGGGCAGTCGGCACGACTTCGTGACCGGCTGGCGGCGCGTATTTGCCCGAGAGCTGCAGCGCGTGCGGTGACGGCTGACCGGGACGAATCGGACGCACGTCGAAGAGGAAATCGTAGCTCGGCATGTTGGTGCCGGGCGCGACACTCTGGGGCGCGTAGAGCAATTTATAGAAATACTCGGCGTCGGCGTAGGGCCGCGCGGCGACGTTGCGCAGGTCGGGTCCGAGACGATTGGAACCGAGGAACACCGTGCGTTCGCGGATGTAGTCGCGCGCCACGCTTTGGCGCACGCCCCACTGACGGGCGATATCGGAGCCAAAACCGTCGCGGCGCACTTGTTGCGTGTGGCACGAAATGCAACCGAGGTCCTGATAAACGAGGCGTCCGCGATCGGCGATGCCGCTGAGCGGGGCCGGATGGAGCGTCTCCTCGACGGGGTCCTTGTATTGGGTCAGGCCGCCGAATTGGTTGTGCGCGGAAAAGAGCACCGCAACCGAAGAGAGGCCGATGACGGCGAAAGCGCCGACAAAGAGAGTCAGTCCGTTTTTCATTAGTGGCTCCCTCCTGCATTCACGCCGGCCATGGCCGGAGGATTGGAAAACGCCGCAGGAGAATTTTTGCCGCAACACGACGCAAGGACGGTCCAAGCGCAGTTGATCGCGAAGGCGAGGTGACCAACGAGCAGCACGATGAACGCAATCGAGCGCGCCGCCAACCAAGGCTTGAGCGCGGCAGTGATGTCGCTGAACGATGTCGTGCCCGCGTTAAGCCATTGACCTTGTTGCCAGCCGCCATAACCGAGCGTGACAACCAGCACGATGATGCCGACGAGCGCCGTGTAGTAATGCGCCTTGATCAAGCCGGTAGATTGCCAGGCCACGCCGACGAGTCGCGGAAGGATAAAGTAAGCGGCCCCAAACATTGCGGTGGAGAAGCAGGCGTAGAACATGACCCAATCGCGCAATTCACCGACGAGCGTGAATTGCAAATGCTGCGCCACGCCCCGTGCGGAGAGCGCGAAGTTGAGTCCGGCCGCCACGACGAATCCGAGGATGCTGAGGAAAATAAACTTGAGCGTCATGCTCCCGCGCAGCGCGCCGAAGTTGCCACGCAGCGTGCCGAAGAAATTCTTGGCGATGATAATCACCGCGACGATCAGCATAAAGTTCGCGACCGTGCCGAGCGTAGCCACCCACGCCGGAACCGGTCCGCCAATCAGGCGTGAGCCGCCGGCAAAAGCACTGGTGAGCACGAGCCACCAGAACGCGAGTTGCGTCAGGTAGTAATCGTGAATCGGCTTACCCGTGACTTTCGGCAGGAAGTAGTAAATCGCGGCCAAAGCCAGCGGCAGGAACCAGAGGGCGTAGAGACCGTTGACATACCATGCGCCGACCAACGCCTGGACGACGCCTTGTGTTGGAGCGGTGAAGAGCATCAGTTGCGCCACGGCGAAGAGCCAAGGGAACCAGAAGAGCGCTCCGAAAATATACCACTGTGATGCGAAAACTTTTTCGGTGTTGCGCAGGCTGAACGTGGTGATGCCCCAGACGCCCATCAGCGCGTAAGCACCGAGCATCAGGAGGCGCACCCAGCGCGGCATTTCGAGCAATTCGTAGGAGGTCGTGCCGCCGAGCAAAATGGCGAGCATACCGAGGCCGATGGCGATATTCCACGCCTTGCAGGCGACAATCAACCAGCCACCGTGACGCAGCACGGCAGAGGAGAGACGAGCCATCAGCCATAGAGCGACGCCGAGACCGGCATTGAAGCCCCAGCCGTAAACGAGCACATGTTGCGCCGCCGCCGCCACGCGGCCGTAGGTGAACCACTCGCAGCTCGCGAGGAATTCCGGCGTGTGCAATTGGATGGCGGCGATCAGTTGGAGCGCGCCGCCGATCAGCAGCCACGCGAGGGCTTGACTGACAAACACGAGCACGGGCCACTTCGCAGAGGCGTCGATCTCCTGTTGCTCGGCGCGAGCGTTAGTGTCGGGGGAATTCATCGGCAAATATTACGGGCGGGAGTGGTCCTTGACCGTGAGGGCCATGGCGCGGTCGATCGGCAAACGGACGATGCCGTTGGATTGGTCGATCCAGCCGTAGGTCGTCGCGGCGGCTTTTTCCTTCTGACGCAAATCAGCGAGCGCCTGCGCGCGGCCTTCGATGGAGAACTTCCAGCGCTGACCTTCTTCGAAATCGGCGGCGTTGGCGGTGCCACGGTTGTTGAACGCGGGCGCGGGCTGGTAAGCACGATTGATCAGCCAGCCGCAAAAAATTGCGGCGAGAATCACCATCACGGCCGTGAAGACCGGAGTGCGTTGCGGAAAAGCTTGGGATGCGTCGCTCATAGCGCGGAAGCCTCGTGGTGGGTCAGCGATTCACCGATGCGCGGGTCGCGAATCGGAATGAGTTTGGTGTGCGGGAAACTGCGCAGATAAGACCAGATGAAGACGCCACCGATGCCGATGACTGCCGTCACGGTCCAAAGCAGACCGCTTTGGAGGAAGGGATACGGGTCGCCGTTCGCAAATTTCTTCGACGGCATGATGTTGTAGCAAAGATCGATCAGGAACACGAAGGCGATGAAGACGCCGACCCAGGGGATGATGTTCTTGGAAACCTTGAAGCGATACGAAAGCAGCAGGAAGAACGGGAAGAAGAAATGACCGAAGAGCAGGAACATGCCGACCCAACCCCATTGGTTGAATTGCCCGTCGCTGTTGTTCATTTCGCGCACGTTATACCAGAAGGTTTCTTCCGGGATGTTGGCGTTCCAGATTAGAAAATACTGCGAGAACGTCACGTAGGCCCAGAAGACCGTGAAGGCCAACATGAGCTGACCGATGCTGTGCAGGTGGTTGTTGTTGAGGATGCCTTTCAGGTCACCGCGCGACCAGAGCCACACGAGCAACACGACGCCGAGCGACAAGGCCGCGCGGATGCAACCGGCGAAGAACCACACGCCATACATCGTGGAGAACCAGTGATACTCCATGGATTTCACCCACAGAATGATGCAAAGGGAGAGCGTAATCGCGGTGAGCGGAATGCCTGCGGCCGACCACATGCGCGAGGAGAACGTCCACTTGAGCGCGCCATCGCTGTCTTGCGAAAAGGAATTGCGGCGGAAGCGCGAAGCGAGGAACCACCACGCGAGGAACGAGAAAATCGTGAAACCGGTGAAAAATTCGCGATTCAGGAACGCGGCTTTCTTCACCCACAGCGGATCGTCACCGACCGTTCCGTGGCCACCAACGGCGGCGAGATCAAAGGCTGGATCCATCCACTTCCAGAGGAGCGCGGGTTGCGTCCAGGCGACGACGAGCAGTGGCACGAAGAGCAGCAAGAGCCACGGGAACACCGCGAGCACGTGCTCGTATTGGCGGCGCAATACCGTGGACCAACCGGCGTCGAAGATGTGGTGAATCATCACCAGCAAGAGCACGCCCAGAGCGATGCCAGTCCAGAAGGTCATGCCAATGAGCCAGGAGACGGCAATCGTCGCCGGCTTGTCCACGAGGAGACCGAGGAGGGTCAACGCCATGCCTGCGGCACCAATGCCGAGAGCGGTCGTGGCCTTGTTGGCGGCGGGCGCGGCCGGCGCAGCGGCGGCGGCGGAAAGCGGAAGAGTATCGGAACGCGTTGTCATGTTACTTCAGCTCTCCCCGTTGTTCGAGCGGCACATCGTTGAGCGAGCCATGGTGTGCGCGTTGGAGCGCGCGGAAATAGGCGACGACGGCCCAGCGGTCGTCGGGCGTTAGTTTGTCGCCGTAGCCTTGCATGGTGTTTTTGCCATGAGCGACGGTGTTATAGATTTCGCCAACCGCCATGTCGCGTAGACGGGCATCGTGGAAAGTCGGCGTGGCCACCATGCCGTATTGCTTGGTGATGCCGTTGCCATCGCCCAAAGCACCGTGGCAAGGTGCGCAATATATCATGTAGCGATCCTGACCGCGCTTGATCATCGTTTCGCCAACTGCGATCGGAATACCGCGCACAAAAGAGCCGTCGGCATTCTTGCCGAGGTAATGCGCGTCGTCCGCCCGAAGGAAGGCCGGATCGGCGGCACCGTTTTCGGCGCGACCGCGCGGCACCGTGCCGGCGGGAGTCGGGCGATCGGCGCGGCCGTCGGCGAAGAACTTCGACGCGGCTTGCGGCTTGTAGTGGGCCTGGCGATCCATGTCCGGGAAGACTTCGATGGGCGGTTGCGTCGAGCGCATGCCGCGGAAACCCATGACGGAAATCGTCAGCACCACGAGAAAAGTGAGCGTGTAGTAGGCGTAACGCATGTTAGTCCTCCAGCTCCGCGATGTCCTGACCACCGATGCTGGCGAGGAATTCGCGCGTCGCCGTCAGGCTGAATTTTGGATCGTTGGCCTCAATCACGATAAAGAAGCGGTCGTCGAGCGCGCGCACAAATTGCGGTGCCTTCATCACGGGGTGATGGTGGCGCGGCAGTCCGTTGATGACGAACATACCGATGACCGTCGCGAACGCAGTGAAGAGAATCGTCAACTCGTAGCTCACCGGGAAGGCGAACATAGGTGAGAAGTAGGGTTTGCCGCCGACAATCAGCGGGTAGTCGTAGGCGCTGGTGAACCAGATCATCGACATGCCGGTGCAGAAGCCGATGATGCCGCCGCAGAGCGAGGCGCGCGGCACTTTCGAGCGGCGAATGCCCATGGCCGCGTCGAGGCCGTGAACGGGAAATGGCGTGAGCGCGTCCCAGTCCGAGTAGCCCGCGTCGCGCACCTTCTCACAGGCGTGATAAAGGTCCGGCGTGGTGTCGAAGGCGGCGATGAGTCCGTAAGTTTTTTTCATGGGTCAGGCCTCCTTAGTGTCCCGTCCCGTGAGGGTCGGCTTGCGGGATAACTGCCTTCACTTCCGACATCGGCATGATGGGCACGAAACGGATGAAGAGGAGGAACAGGAACGAGAAGACGCCGAACGTGCCGAAGAAGGTGAAGACTTCGACGATGGACGGCGAATAATAGCCCCACGACGACGGGAGGAAATCGCGGGCGAGTGAGGTGACGATGATCACGAAGCGCTCGAACCACATGCCGACGTTGACGAAGATCGAGAGGATCCACACCAGCGTCGTGTTTTCGCGCACACGCTTGAACCAGAAGAACTGCGGCGTAATGACGTTGCAGGTCACCATGATCCAGTAAGCCCACCAGTAGTGACCGAAGGCGCGATTGATGAACGCGAAGCCTTCATACGGATTCGCGCCATACCACGCGATGAAGAACTCCATCCCGTAGGCGTAGCCGACCATCGTGCCGGTCGCCAACGTGATCTTACACATGCAGTCGATGTGATACTGCGTGATCAGGTCTTCGAGACGGTAGATGGCGCGCAGTGGCAACATCA
>JAUXXD010000062.1 GCA_030681265.1 Candidatus Didemnitutus sp.
CATCGGCGGGCGCACGGAATACGCGTTGGAAGGCAGCGGGTTTATCGGCGGCGCGGTCGTGCAATGGCTGCGCGACGGACTCAGGTTGATCAAACGCTCCGTCGATATCGAAAAACTCGCGAATCAAGTCGCGGACAATGGCGGCGTGTATCTTGTGCCGGCGTTCGCCGGACTCGGCGCGCCGCACTGGGATGCCGCCGCCCGCGGCGTGGTCGTGGGCCTGACGCGCGGGAGCAATGCCGGCCATCTCGCCCGCGCCGCACTGGAGAGCATCGCCTATCAGAGCGCCGACCTGCTCGCCGCGATGCACGCCGACACCGGCGTGCGCCTGCGGGAATTGCGCGTCGATGGCGGCGCGGTGGTGAACGACGCCTTGATGCAATTTCAAGCCGACTTGTTGCGCGTGCCTGTCGTGCGGCCGCGCACCACGGAAACCACCGCGCTCGGCGCCGCCTATCTCGCCGGACTCGCGGTCGGTTTCTGGAAAGACCGCGAAGAGATTGCCGCGCTCTGGCGCAGCGATCAGGTCTTCAAGGCCAAGACGGGCGCGGCGGCCGTGCGCAAATTGCAAACGACTTGGCAACGCGCCTTGACGCGCGCGCAACAGTGGGATGTTTCCGCCTGAGATGAACCGCGCCGACTCCAGCGCGCGGGTCGCGGCGGGCGAGAGCTGGGACGTCGTCATCATCGGCGGGGGCGCGACCGGCAGTTACGCCGCACTCGACGCGGCGAGCCGCGGCTACCGCACGTTGGTGGTGGAGCGCGGGGACTTTGCGAGCGGCACGTCGAGTCGGAGCACGAAACTGATTCACGGCGGCGTGCGTTATTTGCGGCAAGGCCGGCCCGGACTCGTGCGCGCGTCGTTACGCGAGCGCACGCTGCTGCTGCAAAACGCGCCCGACTATGTGCACGAGCGCACATTCGTGGTGCCGGTATTTTCCGGTTGGGAAAAACTTTACTACGGCATCGGCCTGAAAGTTTACGATCTCCTTGCGAGCGGACATCAGCCGACGCCCTCGCGCCTTTTGTCGAAGGCGGAAGCGGCGGCGGCGTTGCCGACGTTGCGCACCGACCGGCTCACTGGCGGTGTGCGTTACAGCGACGGACAATTTGACGACACTGCGCTCGTGCTGGCGTTGCTGCGGGCGGCGACGGAACACGGTGCCGCTGTGCTCAATTACACCGCCGTGGTCGCACTGCGCAAAGAGGCGGGACGCGTGTGTGGCGTGGAGTTGCGTGACGAGGAAACCGGCGCGACCCACGCCGTCACGGCACGCGTGGTGATCAATGCCACCGGAGTGTTCTCCGATGAAGTGCGCCGACTCGACGAACCCGGCGCCGCCACGACGATCGCGCCGAGTCAGGGCGCACATGTCGTGTTGCCGCGCGAATTTCTGCCGGGCGATACGGCGCTGATGATTCCGAAGACGAGCGACGGGCGGTTGCTGTTCGTGATTCCGTGGCAAGGCCGCGTGCTCGTCGGCACGACGGATACGGCGGTGGACAAGATTGCGCGCGCGCCGGTGCCGTTGGCGGAGGAAATTGATTTTCTGCTCGAACACGCCGCGCTCTACCTCACGCGCGCGCCGACGCGGGCGGATGTGCTCAGCGCGTTTGCGGGGCTGCGTCCGCTCGTGCGCGCCAGTCGCGGCAAGACGAGTGCGCTGTCGCGCGACCACGTGATTCGCGTCGCACCGAGCGGTTTGGTCACCATCGCGGGCGGCAAGTGGACGACGGCGCGGAAAATGGCCGAAGCGGTAATTAATCGCGCGGCGGAGGTGGGCGCGTTGCCCAGACGGGTCTGTCGGACGGAGTCGCACGCCTTGCCCGCGCCGGAATTGTTTGCCGGAAATGGCGATAATCTCACGGCGGCCGACGTCGTCGCCTGTGCGCGCACGAGTATGGCGCGCACGGTGGAGGATGTGTTGTCGCGGCGCACATTGGCGCTCTATCGCGACGCGCGGGGAGCGGGCGAATTGGCGCCGTTGGTCGCGGCGACGTTGGCGGCCGCACATGGCCGTGGTGAGGCGTGGCAAGCGGAGCAATTGGCGGTGTTCCGCGCGCTGGTGCGACAGCATTTGCCGTAAGCGTGGTGTAAGGGGCGGGGATCTTGCGCGGGGTCATGCTTCTTTTTCCCATGCCTGATCTGCGCACTCTCTTCGGTGCCGTGCTTGTGCGCGCGAACTGACTTTCCCCACAGAGCACGCCGATAGGCCCGGAGGATTCGGGGGCAAAAAGGCTGGGCGCGCCTCCGCTGTTGCGAATGGCGCGGGGATGGCAACGGTGGCGCGATGAATCGTATGCCGCGGGTGGTCGCCACCCTGTTGATCGCCAACCTCGTAGTTTTTGCCGCCGGGTTTTTGCTGCCCAACGGACGCGACTTGATCGCCAACGCGGGCGCGTTCTGGTTTCCCGCCAACGACCACTTTGGCCTCTGGCAGGCGGTGTCGTATATGTTTCTGCACGCGGATATGGGGCACATCTTCTTCAACATGTTCGCGCTGGTTTCCTTTGGCACGGTGCTGGAACGCGAGTGGGGCGCAGGACGCTTCCTGGTGTTTTATTTTCTCTGTGGCATCGGTGCGGGGTTGATCCAAGTGGGCATCAACTGGCAGGAATTCCACGGACTGCACGCCAGCTTGGTCGCGTCAGGACTGTCGCCCGACACACTCGCCTCGATGCTCGCGACCGGCAGCGGCGTGCTCCCGACGGATGCGGCGGTGAAGAAGGCGCTGTTCGAATACTATCGTCTCTACGCGACGCCGATGGTCGGGGCGTCGGGAGCGATTTACGGGTTGCTGGTCGCCTTTGGCTTTCTGCATCCCAACGCGAAACTCGCGCTGATGTTCATTCCGGTGCCGGTGGCCGCGAAGTTCATCATTCCGGGATTGCTGCTCCTCGATTTGTTTTCCGGTGTGACGGGGTTTTCGCTCTTCGGAGCGGGCATCGCCCACTACGCCCACCTCGGCGGCGCCTTGATCGGTTTTCTGCTCATGCTCCTCTGGCGCAACCGCAGCGGTCCGGATGCTCAAACATTTGCCCACGAAAAACACTGAAGGGCACGAAAGATTAAGGCGCGGAAAACCTTGTCTGGAAAAACAGCCTTTGCGGGGAACGTGGAATGACCAATACTCCGCTCATGGATAATCCAGCCCAAGCCCTAGAGGATGCCCGCCGCGCGGGGATCGACCTCGACTTGCTGGACGCAAACTTAGCGCTGACGGTCAAGGAGCGCTGGAGCCAGCACGATGCGGCGCTGGAACTGGCCCTGAAACTCGAAGAAGCGGGAAAGAATCGGGATGCAAAACTTCAGCCACCTCCTGCAACGACTCACTGATGCCGGGCTGGAGTTCGTGTTGGTGGGAGGCTTCGCGGCCGTGGCCCACGGCTCGTTCCATCTTACGCGCGATGTCGATATCTGCGCCGTGCTCACCGAGGAGAATGTGGCGAAGCTGCGGCAAGCCCTGGGCGAGTGGAATCCGACGCACCGGATGACGCCACAGAAGTTGTCCTTCTTGCGGCATCCCTCGGCCGGCGAAGCGGTCAACAATCTCTACCTACAAACCGACATGGGCATGGTGGACATTTTGACCTCAATCAAAGGAGTGGGAGACTTCCAGCGGCTGCGCGCCTCGGCGGAAGAATTCGAAGTCGATGGCCGACGCTTCCACGTAATATCGCTAGGGGACTTGATCACCGCCAAGGAAGCGATGGGGCGCGAAAAAGATTTGCTGACCGCGAAAGAGCTACGAGCCATCGCCGCCAAGCGTCAGGGGAAATAACTGCGGTCGATGTGTCTTCTAAGATATCGAACAATCGATGAATGCAGTTCCAACAATACGACAATTTTCATCCCAGAATCATACCACAATCCACTGACAACGTTACGTCAGGAGATATGTCGCTGAATCGGCCTGATTACGTCTCGACGAGCCTCAACGAGACGAGTGCCTGTGACGGGAGAGAGCTTCGTCAGTAAGCACACACCCGAATCAATCCCGCACTGCGCAGCGGAAAATGCGCGCAGGACTGCTCTAACATTTGAGCCCCTGCCGCGTGGAGTGAGTGAAACCCGTGACTCACTCCTATGAACACACGATTCGTCCTCCCTGCTTCGCTCGCGCTGGCTTTTCATGGGGCGCTGTTCTTTGCGTTTTCTGATTCGACACGTCCAATCACGGCCATTGCGGCACCGGTTGAACCTGAACCGCCCCGGTATGTTCCGGTCGTGTATGAGCCCGAAAAAATTGAAATCGTCCCGGTGGCGCGGCGCGGTGAGTCGTTGCCCAATCCACCGGAAGCGCCGCGGCCAAGGGGGGCCGAGCCGGTGGCGTTTGATCACACCATGCGCATGCCGATCGACGTTCCCCCGATCCGGGCGACGACGCGTGGTGACGCGCGCGTCATTGTGCCGAGTGATTTTCGGCCGGGCGATGGCGGCGTCGGCGACGGTTGGGCGGGGGCCTTGATCACGGGCGCGGTGCTGGACAATCCGCCGCGGGCTCGCTCGCAAGCTGCGCCGATTTATCCGTTCGAGGAAAAGAAGCACGGCATCACCGGTGAGGTCGTGGTGGAGTTTGCAGTCGATGTGCGTGGCGTCGTGCAAAATGCGCGCGTCATCGAATCGTCGTCGCGGGCGTTTGAGGAGCCGACGTTGCGCGCGGTGGCGAAATGGCGGTTCGAGCCGGGCAAGCGCCACGGCAAGGTCGTGGGCTTTCGCATGACGGTGCCGGTGGTCTTCAATCTCAACGAGTGAGCGGTGGCCGGTGTCGCGCGTGTGGCGGCCGCGCGGCGGTGGCGGTGTGGGCACGATCACGTCGCGCAGTGGCGGGCGCGGCGCGTTGAACGCGAAGTGGCGATCGCGACGTCGCGGAGATTCGCGTTGAGCGTCGGCGCGGCGCGGCCACGGTGGTGGCATGGCGTTTGCCCAACTGGCTCTTCAAGCCGTCGAATTCACTCATCCGGGGATGACCGCGGCGCTGTTCAGCGACCTGACGGTGCAATTTCCGGCGGGGTGGACGGGCATTGTCGGACCCAACGGCGCAGGCAAAACCACGTTGCTCAAAGTCGTCACGGGCGATCTGGCTCCGCAGAGCGGCACGGTGACCACGCGCGGTCTGGCGTTGTATGTGGCGCAGCGCACCGACGACGCGCCCGAGCAGTTCGAGGATTTTATCTGGGCGCCCGATGCCACGGTGTTGAAAGCGCGGTTGCGGGTCAGCGAAGACTGGCCGGAACGGTGGGATACGCTCAGTCACGGCGAACGCAAACGCGCGCAGATCGCGGTGGCGTTGTGGCGTGAACCCGCGGTGCTGGCCCTCGATGAACCGAGCAACCATATCGACGCCGATGCGCGGCGGTTGCTGCTGGAGGCGTTGCGGGAATTTGCCGGAGTCGGCCTGTTGGTGAGTCACGACCGCGGCTTGTTGGACGAGTTGTGCGGGCAATGTCTCATCCTCGATCCGCCGGTGGCGGTGTTGCGGCCGGGCGGCGTGACGGCGGCGATGGAACAGCAGGAAAGCGAGGAGGAGTCGGCCCGCCACACCAACGAAGTCATGCGGCGCACCGAAACGCGGCTCCAAGCCGAGGCGCAACGCCGCCGCGTGATCGCCGATCAGAAGTCGTCCGCTGCGCGAGGCTCGAAATCGAAAAAAATCCCCATTCACGACCACGATGGCCGCGCGATGCGCAACCTCGCCAAAGTGAGCGGCAAGGACGCCTACGCCGGCAAGATGGTGGCGCAGATGAATCAGAAGGCGGGCAAAGTCGCGAAGGAACGCGCTGCGCTGACGGTGAAGAAACGTTACGAAACCGGCATCTGGGTCGATGGCGCGTCGTTTTTGCCGCGCGATACGCTGCTGCGGTTGCCCGCGACGAGTTTGCCGTTGGGCGGCGGGCGGCAGTTGCATCTTCCCGAGTTGGAAATGGGCGGGCGGAGTCGCATCGCGCTCAAAGGCGCCAACGGCCTCGGCAAAAGCACCCTGCTCCGCCATCTGCTCACGCACCTGCAAGTCCCCGCCGAGAAACTGGTCAGTGTGCCGCAGGAGATTTCGGCCGAGGATTCACGCGCGTTGCTCGACTCGATCAAGCGCCTGCCCAACGACGAACTTGGCCGCGTGATGATCACGATCAGCCGCCTCGGTTCGCGTCCGGCGCGGCTGTTGGAAAGCGCGCTGCCGAGTCCGGGCGAAGTCAGAAAGCTGCTCCTCGCACTCGGCATCGTGCGCGGCCCGCACCTCATCGTAATGGACGAGCCGACGAACCACATGGATTTGCCGGGCATTTTGTGTCTGGAGGAGGCGCTGGCAGACTGCCCGTGCGCGATGCTGCTGGTGAGCCACGACGAAGCGTTTTTGGAGAAAATCACCGAGACCGACTGGCTCCTCACCCGCGACGAATCGGGCGACACGCAGCTACAGATCTACAAATAAAACTGGCGGCGGATAGGCGACACACGATCGCGGTGGATCAATACCCCGTGGGAGCGAGCTCGCTCGCGATGATCGTAGATTGGCGACGCACGACGGCAAAGGCGCTAGCCCCTTTTCGTGCTTCTGGTGTTTCTCGTGGCCAATCTCTCCGTGCCGGGGATGACGGCACACTAACGGCCGCGTGAAGCTTGCGCCTTGGCGGGCGGGCGGGCATGAATGGCGCTTAAGAATTCCTGCCATGAAAACCTTTCGTCTTCTTCCTCTATCGCTCCTCAGTGCCGCGCTGCTTAGCGCGCCGTTCTCTTTCGGTCAAACGGCCGAGTCCGACCAGGTTCGCGTCGAACGCGATGCGTTGCTCGTGCGCGTCGATGCGCTCGAAGCACAGGTCGTTGCCTTGCGCGATGCGCCGCCGGCGTTCACCGACCAACGCGCGCAAGTGCAGTCGCTCGAAGCACAACTCGATGCGGCCGAGACGCGTCTGGCGGCGTTGGCCACGGCCAAGAGCGGCGTCGAAACAGAGTTGATCGCCTGGCGCGCCCGTGTGCTCGAACTCGAAAGCCAACTCGCCGCCACTTCGCCGATGGTGCAGCCCGATTCCTCGGCCCGTGTCAGCGAACTCGAAACCGCCCGCGAAGCCGCCGAAGCCAAACTCAGCACCGCGCTGCGCGCTTACACCCTCTTGCAGCTCGAGCACAATGACGCGCGCCAAAGCACCACCGGCGCGATGGCGTCCGTGAGCGCCGAGCGCGACGATCTGGCTGCGCGGCTCAATGCCACCACCGAATCCTTGCAAGCCGCTCAAGCCGAAATCGCCCGTCTCACCGCATCCTCCGCCGCGCTCCAACGCAGCAGTGCGCAGGCGATCAACGACGCCGGTTCCCTCCGCGCCTTGTTGCAACAAGTGCAAGGCGCGCAGACCGTGCTCGCGCAGGAAAATCTGCAATTGAAGACCGCGCTCGCCCGCGATCCGGCGCGCGTCATGACGCCGGTGGCGTCCAGCGCCGCGGCAACGACGAACGGCCGCACGCACACCGTCGCTGGTGGCGACACCCTTTCCCGCATCAGCCAGCAGTATTACGGCACGACCGCGCGCTGGCAGGAAATCTTCGCGGCCAACCGCGATGTGCTCGATACCCAAGGCACGTTGCGCGTCGGCATGACGTTGCGCATTCCCTGAGCCCGCCCGCACTCAAACGGGAAACAGACTGACCACGACGGCGAGCGCGACGAGCGACGTCACCACGCTCAGCGCGATGGTGGCGGAAGCCAGCTTCTCGTCGCCCTTCATTTCCACTGCCATCGTGTAGGAAACGATCGCGGTCGGCGCGGCGGCGAGAATCATGATCATCACGGTTTCCCGCACACCGAGTCCGAACCAACGCGCCGCCGCGTAGGCGAGCAACGGCCCGGCCACGGACTTGAGCAACGCCGACGCAAGTGGTGCGCGCCACGCCCCGCTGAGTTTTGCCGTGATGAGCGAGCCGCCGACGCCGAGCAGGCCAAGCGGCAACGCCATTTCACCGAGCGCTTCCAAGGTGTGCGCGATCGACCGCGGCAACGTCCATCCCATCGCAACAAATCCGATGCCCGCGAGCGTCGCGAGCAACGGCGGTGTGACGGCGAGTTGCTTCAGGATCGGCCAAATCATTTTCGGACCGAACGTGTGTTGGCTGACCGTCAGCACGACCACGCCGCCGATGTTGTAGAGCACCATGGTGGGTGCGATGGCGATGACGGCGGCGGCATGCAACGAGAGGCCGACGAGCACGGGCGTGTCGGGCAGCGCAAAAATAATCGGCAGGCCGACGAAGGCCAGATTGCCGCGAAACGCCCCTTGCACGAACGTGCCGGTGACGGGGCCCGGCACACGCAACAGCCACGCGACGAGGTAGCCGACGAGCACCGCGAGCGCCGTGGTGAGGAACATCGCTCCCACCAACCGCTCCGCGCCCGCCGCGTCGTGTAGCGACGACACGAGCTGGCTGAACAACAGCGCCGGCAATCCGAGCCAGTAGGTCACGCGATTCGCCTCGCGCAGGAAGCCCGCCGAGACAAACGACGAGCGCTGGAGCCACATGCCCAGCACCACGAGGAGAAAGACCGGTGTGAGCGCGTTGAGCACGAGCATAGTGGCGCGACAGTGGAAGCGGTGCGGGCGAGCGTCCACGCCGAATATTGGCACGGTTTTGGTTTCGCCTTGCGCAGGCAAAATTGTTGCCGTGCCGCTCATGGCAACGCATTCGATCGCATTTATCGGCACCGGCGTGATGGGCCGCAGCATGGCCGGACATCTCCTCCGCGCCGGGCACACCTTGCACGTGCACAACCGCACGCGCGCGAAGGCGCAGGAGTTGCTCGACGCGGGCGCAACGTGGCACGACACGCCCGGCCGCGCGGCAGCCGCGGCGGAATTTGTGTTCACAATTGTCGGTTTCCCGCAGGACGTGGAGCAAACCTACTACGGCGAACACGGCGTGCTGGCCCACGCGCACGCCGGCGCGGTGTTGGTGGACATGACAACTTCGAGTCCGGCGCTGGCGCAACGCATCGCCGCCGACGCGGGTGCGCGCGGGCTGGCGGCGCTCGATGCACCGGTTTCGGGCGGAGACATCGGCGCGAAGGAAGCGCGGCTCGTCATCATGGTCGGCGGCGCCGAAGCGGCGTTCGCGCGCGGGCAACCGCTCTTCGCCGTGATGGGTAAAAACATTCTGCGGCACGGCGGCCCCGGCGCGGGCCAGTATTGCAAACTCGCTAATCAAATCGCGATCGCGGCGGGGATGCTCGCGTGGTGCGAGGCGTTGCTTTTCGCGCAAAAGGCCGGACTCGATCCGGCGCGCGTGCTGGAGAGCATCGGCGGCGGCGCGGCGGGCAGCTGGTCACTCAACAACTACGGACCGCGCGCGCTGCGTGGTGATTTCGCGGCCGGTTTCTACGTGAAGCATTTCCGCAAGGACCTGCGGCTCGCGCTGGAGTCGGCGACCGAACTCGGGCTCGCGTTGCCCGGCCTCGCGCAAGCGCAGGCGCTCTACGAAAAGGTCAGCGCGTGCGGCTGGGATGAGTGCGGCACGCACGTATTGTTCCGCTACTACGCGGAACGCGCCTGAATCGGCGCGCCCTCAACCACCGTTGGGGTCGACGGTGATGCGGCGCCGTTCCAACAACCGCACCGCGAGCCAGCCGCCGCCAATTACGACGGCGAAGTTGGCGAGCCAGAACCAAAGGGGATGCGGGAACGCGAGGAGATTCATCACACTCGCGGCGACGAAAAGGATCGTTACCATCACCGCTTGGCGGCGATCGGCGTTGTAGGATAGTTTGCCGGCCAGCCAAGCGCCGGCCGTCACGCCAATCGCGTAGCTCGCGAGGACGAGCAGCATCGCGGTGACCGGCAGGTTGCGGATGAATTCGCCCATCGCTTCCTTGTTCGACGAGTCCACGCCTTCGGGCAACGGGTAAAGGCGCTGGCTGAAAATCTGGAGCATGCTGATGAGCACGACGCCGGTGACGGCACCGACCATCGCGGCAAAGGTGTTGCGGATAATTTCCTTCATGGGGTGGCGGGGTTGGCGGAAGGATTGCGCGCGGCGCGGCTGAGTAAAGCGAGTTTCGGCCGCGCGCCACGCGGAGATGGTCAGTCGCCCCAGCAGATGCCGAGGGCCCGACCGGTGCGGATGAGGTCGCCGTCCGTGGGCACGGTGCGGAGTTTGCCGACGGCTTCCTCAATCGGAATATCGACGATGTCCGGCTCCTTGAGCGCGACCATGCGGCCGTATTTCTGTTCGTCGATGAGGCGGACGGCGCTCGCGCCGAAACGCGTGCAAAGGAGACGATCGAGCGTCGTGGGGACGCCGCCGCGCTGCAAATGACCGAGCACGGTGGCGCGGGTTTCCTTGCCGGTGCGCTTGGCAATTTCGTCGGCCACGACCAAACTCACGCCCCCGAGTCGTGCTTCGCGGTTGGCTTCGGAAGAGCCGCCTTGCGTGATGAAATCGCCGCCCTTGAGCCGCGCGCCTTCGGCGACGACGACCATGGTGAAGCGTTTGCCCTCGGCTTCGCGTTCGAGGATTTTCCTCACCACACTCTCGTAGCTGAAGGGAATTTCCGGAATCAGCACGACGCTGGCGCCGCCGGCGATGCCCGCGTGAGCGGCAATCCAGCCCGCGTAACGGCCCATCATTTCGACGACCATGACGCGACTATGGCTTTGCGCGTGGGTGCGCAGGCGGTCGATCGCGTCGGTCGCGAACGAGACGGCGGAATCGAAACCGAAGGTCACGCTCGTGCCGTCGATGTCGTTGTCGATGGTCTTGGGCACACCGACGATCGGGATGCCGGCGGCCATGCATTGCAGACCGATGGAGAGCGATCCGTCACCGCCGAGGACGACAAGGGCGCGCAACCCGAGTGCGTCGAAATTGCGTTTGGCTTCGGCGAGGACGGCGGGGTCGATCGCTTTGCTTTCACCGTGACCTACTTTGGCGGTGAACCGGCCTTTGTTGGATGTGCCGAGCACGGTGCCACCGAGATAGAGCAGGCCGTCCATCTCGCGATAATCAAGCGGACGCGCCTGCACCGGTGAGAGCAGGCCGTCGAAGCCGCTGTAGATGCCAAGTGTTTCCCAGCCGCGGCGATCGGCGGCTTTGACAACGGCGTAGATGACCGCGTTGAGGCCGGGGCAATCTCCGCCGCCCGTGACAATGCCGATGCGTTCTTTCATGTGAATGCGATAAAGTAGTGAGCGTGCTGCGCGTGGGAGGAAGGCGGACTTAAAAACACCGTGGCAGCAGACTCAACGCCGAATTGTGTCACGCCTGTGCACGCATGGGCTTTCCCTGCGCATGGCTTGCGCAAGAGCGAGTTACGCCGGTCCAACGCGACCGCGCGACGAGCGGAAAGATCGTGCGCGGCGAGGGCGGGGGCGCGGAACTCAGTGCGTATGCGCGTCGTCGGTCTCTTCGAAATCGCTGCCCGAGCGCACCGGCCGAATCGCGCTGCCGTAGAACAGCGCGTTAAAAAACACGCGGTTGCCACCATACCAAAAGCCGCGGAAATTCGGGTCGTCGGGCAACGCGACCACCGCGCCGCGGCCCGTGGCCAACGCGACGAGCGCGGCGGAATTCGCGATTTGTTTCTGATTCGCTTCGGACGCGAAACCGGCCTTGAGCGGCTGCGCCGTGTAGACGGCGGGCGTTTCGTAAGGCGATTTCGCGGGCTTGAGAATCAGCGTATTGGTGCGGCAGAACGTAATGCGCTCGCCGGAGAATCCGTAGCCGAGCGGATGCGTCACGTCGATCGACGCGGCGAACAACGCACCGGCCACGAGTTTTTGCGCTTCGCGATCGGACGCGCTGCCGTAGGGGAAGCGACCGCTCTCGCCGTCGTTGGTGGGCGCGGCCGGCGCCCGCGCGGTAGCGAATTCGAGCGCGGCGATTTCCTTTTTGCCCGCCCATTGGGCGGCGCGGCCCATGACGACGAGTGTGCCGCCCTCGCGCACCCAACGCTTAAGCGCGACGCTGACAGTTTCGCTCAGGTCGTCGTAGCGGCCGTCGGCCATTACGATGGCGTTGTAGCGCGTGAGATTGGCGCGGCCGAGCTGGTTGACCTCGAGCAGCGTCGGCACGAGGCCGACGCGTTGGTCGAGCACGTGCCACGCCGCACCGATGTCTTGTTGGTCCACGCCGTCGCCGACGATGAGCGCGACTTGCGGCGCGACGAGGGGAATGAACGAGGGCGAACCAAAATCGACGCCCTTCGGCGTCAGGCCGGTGGAAAAGCCGCCCACGACAACCGCGTCTTCACGCACGATAGTGTCGATCACACTGCGAATGAGCGCGGCTTTCTCCGGTTGCATCCCGACGGGGATGAGCACGGCACCGGGATGGAAGGAGTGCCGCGTGCCGTCGGCGGCGACGGCTTCGAGTGGCGCGGTCAGGCCCTTGACCATCACGCCAGCGCGATGCAAGCGCTGCAACGCGCGCGGGGCATAATAAGCATTCCAGTGAAACAGGTAGGCGTAGTTGCTGTGGCCGCCGATGAGCTGGCCGGCCGGAAACGGGGGCGTGCCCACCACGGCGCCGACCGCAGGTGCTTTTTCCAATTCGGCAAACGGCAGATTGTAGGCCAGCGGCAACGTCCACGCCGAGACGTCATAGAAGGTGTTGTCGGCAAACTTGGTGCGCTGCACGAACATCTCCGTGAGCAAACGGAATTGCGCCTGCTCCGTCAGCGCGACCCATGCCGTGCCGGGACGATACGTTTGGCCCGCCACGGTGAGCACTTCGGTGAGCGCGCGCACTTCCACGCGGTGACGCGCGAGGAGTGCGAGAAATTCCCACGCGCGCGCCGGATCGCCGTCGTCGCCGAACACGTAGGCCTTGATTTTCGACGCGCGGGCGAGCGCGGCGGTTTCCTTCGGGTAATCGCGTTGGCCGGCGAGCAGTTCCCGGCGCAACGTCAGGCTGGCTTCGATCGTGCTGAAGGACGTGATGACTTGATTGCGAATCGCAAAGGCGAAGGTGAGACGACCGTTGTCGGTGTCCTGCGCGTGGCCGCGCGCGCTGGCTTGCTCAAACAAGATCCCGACCGTGCCGAGCAAGTCAGGATAGGTGGAACCTTTACCCGGATAAAAATCATCGAAGCCCTGCTCGCTGTAGTAAAAGACGCCTTGGCCATCGAAGGCGTTTTGGTGAAACGCGGCGATGCGATGCGTCAACTCGAAGACGCGCGCGGGCGAGCTCGGGTTGTTGCGACTCGGCACGCCGGGCTGAAAGAAAAACGTCGTGTTCGGGCCCATCTCGTGGTGATCGGTCAGCACACTCGGGCGCCAACGATGGAACAATTCGGCGCGCGCACGCGCTTCGGGATGCACCAGCGGCAGCCAGTCGCGGTTCGGGTCGAACAAGTAGTGGTTAAACCGGCCGCGCGGCCAGACTTCGTTGTGCTCGCGGTCCGCCGGATCAGCCGAGGGATGCGTGAGCGACTTGTGTTGGTTGAACCATTGTGCGGAGCGATCGCCGCCGTCGGGATTGCGCTGCGCTTCCACGAGGATGACCGCCTGTTGCAACGTCGCGATCGTCTTCGCGTCCTGCGCCGCCGCGAGGTGATAGACCACCAACGGCATCGCGTTCACGCCGCTGGGCTCGTTGCCGTGAATGCTGTAACCGAGATCGATAATCACCGGCATTTTTTCCAAATTGAGCGAGTCGTGCCGCGCCGGATCGAAGAGCGCAAGGTGCTCCGTGCGGATTTGCTCCAAGCGCGCGTGGTTTTCCGGCGACGTGATCGTGAGTAAGATGAGCGGCTTTTGTTCGTGCGTGTAGCCGAGGATCTCGAACTTCACGCGCTCTGGTGCCGCCGCCGCGACCGCGCGCAGATAAGCGGTGATCAATTCGCTGCGCAGGTGCCACTCGCCCGGCGCGAAGCCGAAAAACTGCTCCGGCGTCGGGACCTGCGGATTGTAAGTCGTGCCCGCCGGCAGGAAGTAGCCGGGCGGTGGCGTCGCGCGCAGCGTCGGCAAAATTCCCAGACCTAGAACGAATACGAGGAGTAGCAGGCGGTGGAGAAACATCGCTGGCAACTTGCACTCGTGCTTCGAACCCGCCAACCCAATTTTGTGGCGTAGGACTACGCCACGAATGACGGATAATTTCCGGACAATCATGACTACATGGGCGACCATGCAGACGCGACGCACTTTCGAATTCAGGGACGCCTCGCGCCGTCGCCTCAAGTGCGCGCTGGCCAACGTCACGCGAACCACTAGAATGCTGCGACACCCCTTCCTCTTCATGCGGAGATTCCTGCTTTTGCTCACGGTGGCTGCGGCCACGTTGCTCTACGCCGACGACCACGGTCTGCCCGACGGACTCTACGCCGAGTTCGCCACGCCGCGCGGTTCGTTCTTTGTGTCCCTCCACTACGATCGCGTGCCGATGACCGTGGCCTCGTTCGTCGGCCGCGCCGAGGGCACCCTCGCGCCGCGCGAGGGGAAACCCTTTTTCACCGGTCTGCGCTGGTATCGCGTAGTGCCTAATTTTGTTATTCAAAGTGGCGACCCCGTGCGCAGCGCCGCCGCGCCAGGCGCGAAGCTCACCGAAGAAGACGATGCCGCGGGACATCCGTTTTCGTTTCCCGACGAAGTCGCGCCCGGCCTGCATCACACCAGCGCGGGCGTGCTCTCCATGGCCAACGGCGGGCCCGATACCAACAGCAGTGAATTTTTCCTCACCTTGCGCGACACCAACCGTCTGAACTACCTGCACAGCGTCTTCGGTCGCGTGGTGCGCGGCGGCGAATGGCTCCCGCAGATTCCGCAAGACGAGGCCTTCACCATTACGATTCATCGCATCGGCGAGGCGGCGCGTAATTTCCGCGCCGACGAAGCAAGTTTCACCGCGCGCGTGACTGCCGCCGTCAAATACACCGCCGCCAAGACGCCGGGGCCGACCGCGCACTTCGACGATCCCGACCTCGTGTTGCCCCAGGAGCCTCCGCGCGCGCAGGCGTTCAATTTCAAACTGGCCAACTTCGAGCGCTTCACCGGCCGCAAGATTTACGGGCGAGTGTTCAAAGAGTTCCGTCCGTTGCGCGAAGGCCAGAAACTTGGCGCGTATCACCGCGAACTCGCCGAACAACTCGGCGTGGTCGACGACGGCGTGCTCGTGAGTTACTTCGCGGATCTCGATCAATGGATGATCTGGATCGCCGAGGCGCAGTTACCGCTCTTCATGGGTCGCAGCGGCACTCGCGATGAGTTCCTCGCCAACGACGGCTTGATGCATCGGAAGCATGATTTCTTCGACGGCGCCAAAGCGCGCGGTGCCGCCTTCGCCGCGCAAGCGATGGCGGAAGGCCGCACGGTGAGCGACGCGCAACGCATCAAACTCATCGTCGATGAAGTGCTCGACGAGCTGATCGTCCGTTTCGAGCCATCCGCCCAACGCTAAATTTTCACGCAACTCCTCCCACGCCCCATGAAATCCCTCACCGCCATTTATCTTCTCGTCGGCACGCTGTTCGCGCCGCTCTCCCTTGTCGCCGCATCGCCGGAATTCCGCAACGCCGTCATCGCCAGCGTGGCGGCGGAGTATCCGTCGCTGGCGACGATTTACCACGATCTGCACGAGCATCCGGAATTGTCATTCATGGAAACGCGCACCGCTGGCATCGTCGCGGTGGAGTTGCGCGCGGTCGGTTGCGAAGTGACCGAGGGCGTGGGCAACACCGGCGTCGTCGGCGTGCTGCGCAACGGCCCCGGTCCCACGGTGATGATTCGCGCCGACATGGACGCGTTGCCGATTAAGGAAGCGACCGGCCTCGACTACGCGAGCACGGCGATGGTGAAGGATTTTGCGGGCAACGACCAACCGTCGATGCACGCTTGTGCGCATGACGCGCATACGACGGGATTGATCGGCACGGCGCGCATTCTCGCGGCGCACCGCGCGCATTGGTCGGGCACGGTGCTATTCGTCGCGCAACCCGCAGAGGAAATCGGCGCGGGCGCCCGCGCGATGCTCACCGACGGATTGTTCACCAAGTTTCCGACGCCGGATTTTGTGTTGGGGTTGCATGTCGGCGGCGACATGGCAGCGGGGCAACTGGCGACGCTGGAAGGGCCGAGTTACGCCAATGTGGATTCGATCGACGTGCTCGTGCGCGGTATCGGCGGCCACGGCGCTCGCCCGCACTCGACGCGCGACCCGATCGTGCTCGCGTCGCAAATCGTCACCGCGCTGCAAACCATCGTCAGCCGCGAGCTCAGGCCCGGCACGCCCGCCGTCGTCACCGTCGGCTCAATCCAAGGCGGCACCAAGCACAACATCATCCCTGCTGAGGTGAAGCTGCAGTTGACGCTCCGCAGTTACGAAGAATCGGTGGCCAACCACCTGATCGCGTCGATCAAGCGCATTTGCGAAAATACGGCGCGGGCCGTCGGCCTGCCCGAAGATCTGCTGCCGGTCGTGACGGTTTACGGTTCACGCACGCCGCTCACCTACAACGATCCGGCTCTGACGCGGCGCGTCGATCGCACGCTGCGCAACTGGTTCCCCGCCGAGCGCTTCGAAGCGGTCGACGCCGCGACCTATGGCGAGGATTTCTCCGAATACGGCCGCACGCAACACAAGGTGCCGATCACGATTTTCTGGGTCGGCGGCACTGATCCGGTGAAGCTCGCCGAAGGACGCGCCAAGGGGCAACTCGTGCCATCAAATCACTCCGCATTTTGGGCACCCGTGCCCGGTCCGACGATCATGACTTCCGTGCTCGCGATGAGCGCCGCCGCGCTGGACTTGCTCGGCAAAAAATAATCGATTGGGGCCCTTTCAACGCCGCAATTGCGCTTTTCAATCTGCCTTAGCCACCGGCGCGAGCAGGCGGGAAGCGCAAGACAACTCGTGTGCCGCGACCGACTTCGCTTTCGATTTCGGCCAGGCCATGGTGGAGCCGCATGACGGACTGCACTATCGCCAATCCAAGTCCGGCCCCCTGAGTGGAGTGTTCGCGCGTCCGATCCGCCTGATAAAATCGATCAAATACCCGCGGAAGATGCTCACGTGCGATGCCCGAGCCGGTGTCAGTCACACAAATCTCGCAAGCGCCGTCGGAGGTCACGCGAGCAGCCAGCGTCACGCGCCCGCCGATGGGAGTATGTTTTAGGGCGTTGGCGAGGAGGTTGCTAATAGCTCTGCGCACTAGCATCAAATCGCCACCAAGCGTCGCATCACCTTCGCAAACCACGTGAACTCCCTTTTCCGCGGCCAGCGCTTCGTAGAACTCCATGACCGCGACCATTTCCTCGCGCACAGGGAAAGGACGATGTTCGATGGCCGCGCTGACGTCATCTGCGCGGGCAATAAAGAGCAACCCGTCGATCAAGCGCGAGAGACGAGCGAGTTCCTCCAAACTCGAAGAAAGTGATTGCTGGTATTCCTCCGGAGATCGCGTCCGCGCCAGTTGCACTTCCGCTTCGCCACGGAGGTTGTTGATCGGATTGCGCAACGCATGCGCCATGTCGGCCGAACACCGGGAAAGTTGCGCAAAGGAGCTTTCTAATCTCTCGAGCATCAAATCAAATTCCTTGGCCAACACCACCAGTTCGGCCGGCCACTGCAACGCCGTGAGCCTACCGTTAAGATGGTTGGCCGTAATCCGCTGAGTCGCGCGAGTAATACCCACCACCGGCTGTAAACCTGCGCGAACAATTGCTACGCCGAAAACGACTGCCATGAAAACACCCACTAGCAGCGCACTCAAGAGATTCGTCCGGTAGTTCATCAGAATCTCGTCATTGTGTTCAACGTTAAGAGCGACTTGCAGCCGCTTCGCCGGTTTAGTGTCCGCCGAATCCGGCGCGCGCGCCGTTGCAAGGAGAAACCGGCCGCCATAAGACAGCTCACGTTCGGCAATTCCTTCGGCTTCGGCCGGCGGAGCGGGAAACTGAGCCGCCGGAAGAATCGCGCCCATCCCGGGCGTCTCAATCACGAGCCGCCCATCCGCCTCAAGCACCCGCAAGTAGTATTTGAGCACGCTCTCCTCTCCAGCTTCGTGCTCAATTTCGCTCTCCAAGGCATGCTCGCGGACGGCACCCTCCTTCAACAATAATTGCAACACCCGAATCTTACTCGCCACCATCACACGGTCCTGCTGCGCCAGACTGTGCTGCAGCCCAATGTAAAGATAACCTGCAGAAAAAAACAGCAGCAACACCGTTGCCAAAATGTAATGCCGCGCGAGGCGTCCGGCGATCGACCATTGCGTGGAAAACAATGCGCGGAGAACCGCACCCACCGTCCCATCAGCTAGCTTCAAGGACATAACCAACTCCTCTGACAGTTTGGATCAATTTACACGTGAAAGCATCATCTACTTTACTCCGCAAACGGCGGACGGCGACATCGACGACGTTGGTGTCACTGTCGAAATGCATTTCCCACACCAATTCAGCGATCATGGTGCGCGATAGCACCTCGCCTTGTCGGCGGGCCAAGAGGGACAGCAAAGCAAATTCCTTTGGCGTGAGATCTAGGCGTTTACCCGCCCGCACAGCGCGATGTCGCGGCAGATCGAGTTCGAGATCGAGAATCGTAATTGTCTCCGCCTGCCGCGCCGGTCCGCGCCGCAGAATCGAACGCACACGCGCCAACAGTTCGGAAAACGCAAATGGCTTTACGAGGTAATCGTCAGCCCCGCAATCGAGTCCTTTTACGCGCTCTTCGGTCTTGTCGCTCGCCGTCAGAATCAAAACCGGCATTTGCCGACCAGCACGGCGCAATGATTGCAAAATGGACCAACCATCTCGCCCCGGAAGTTGGATATCCAAAATCATTGCGTCGTAGGACTCGGTCATTGCGAGGTGCAGTCCATCCTCTCCGTGATTGGCTACGTCGATGACATAGCCGCTCTCTGACAGTCCCTTTTTGAGATAGTCCGAGGTCTTTCGTTCATCCTCCACCACCAAGATGCGCATGACGGCTGACATAAAGAATGTTCTGCTGAGATGACGAGATATTGTTGGGAAGCTCCCGCGCGGAAGGAGCGTCCTTGCTAAGAAAAATGGCCAGCGCGGGTCCAAAACCGCGCTGGCCGGAGCACACTAACACTATCTTTTCAAACCAAAGCCTTTATTAGAACGCCCAAGTAAGTTGCGCTGTCAGGCGGTTATCGGAATACTTCGTCGTGCCAGCGGTGGTAATGTTGCCACCCAAATAGCTGGTTTTGTTCGTGTATTCGACGCCGAAGCGAACAGCGGCGTTTTCCGATTGGAAGAAGAGCGTGTTGTAGCCGACGAGGAACATAGAGGTCTCATTGTTGCTAATGGCCGTATTCGGATCGACGTGGTCGTAGCGGATGTAAGCGCCATGCCGATCAGTGAAGTTGTAATCGATGAGACCATAGAAACCGCGGTTGTCGGCCTTTGCGCCAGCCGCGTTGAGCGTTTCTTCGCCGACAAGGTAAGCACCGACCACGCGCCAGTTATCACGAATGAAGCGTCCGAAAATTCCCGTGCGATAGAAATCATTCTTGAATAGCAAAACCGTGGAGAAGTCCTGTTTCACCGTGTAGGTCGAGAATTTGCCATCGTAGTAATACATGCCGATAGCGGACTCGTGTTCGTCAAAGCTGTAGAGCGCAGAGAAATAGAGGTCCTTGTGGGAATCTGCGTCGATCGAGTTCGTGGTCGAGACATCCGATCCGTTCACTAGGCCAACCGCCACTTCGTAATGTTTGCCAGTCAAAGCCGCATCAATACCTTGTTGGCGACTGAATGGCTTGTAGGTATTAGGATTGCCCGAGAGGGAGTCGTTCAGCGGCAAAGCGCGTTGTTCGGCACTGCGGGCGCCGACACCGAAGACGTGAATGATCGCCGGAAGGATTTCACCCGCACGCACCGCGAGGTAAACATCCTGCGCGTCGTTGAGCGGATGGTTATACTGGAGAAATGCTTCGGCGAGTTTCTTGCGGGCGGCTTCACCTTGCACAATGTTTGCGCCCGAAGTTGCTCCCGTGTTTTCGCTCAAATAGATCTCCGTAAAATAGGAGAAGCGTTCCGCAATCGGTCCGCCTGTGTAGAGCGCGAAGGAGTGTTGCTCCAGATTGGTGCGCGGCTTTTGCGTGTTAGCGTTACCGGTGCGCGCGGTGTCGAGCTGCTCATACCATGCGCGACCTTTCCAAATGAGACTCAGGTAGTGGTCCCACTTGATTTCTTCGGGCATTTTGAACGGCTCGGCGCGGTGACCGCTCTTGAGGAAATCAAGTCCGGTAGCATTAAGTTGCCACGTGGGTGTCGCATGGCAGGCGTTGCAGGACGCGCCAGCTTGGCGCGACCAAGCTGGGATAGCAAAGCTCGTGGCCGGCACTAGGAGGGCCAGCGCGATGAGCGCGGTGTATCGATTAGTTTTCATGGGTTTCTCCGGTTAGGAATTTTTTCCGAAATTTGGGTAGTCCTTAAGCCATTCGAGGTTGATTTCCTTAGCGCCACGACGGGCTTGTTCATCCACCAGCCATTGACCTCGCTCACTGAGTGGATCGTTCTTTTTCGGCTTCTCTGGCACGTGACAAGCAGTGCACGCCGTAATCGACGAGTCGTATTTCTTAGCTTTCTTGTTCCACGCCAGCTTGGCTTGGAGTGGTGCGGCCACCAACGCCAACAACACAACGGATGCGGCGACCTTTAGGAGGGGCTTGGAGTTCATGGTGTGTTTCACCCGAATCCGCATTCGTTCCACTTGGCGGCTCCATCGATGGCCCGCTGTCGTTAGCGAACGCTGAGTTCGGAATTTGAAGCTCGGATTATGCACCCTCGGTCTGATCAAATTCATGACCGCTGGATTACGGTTTTGTAATCCATGCCATGCCGGCCCGCACTTTCACCTCACATCCGGGCATGCCTAAATCCGCCGCGCTGGACTTGCTCGGGAAAAAATAGTCTAGTGGCGGCACGGGCCGCCATCATGAATCAATCTATTCGTTGGGGTTTAATCTTCGCTGTCAGCGCCGTTGCGTTGCACGCCGGTCCGGCTGAACGACAGTTGGAAACGGTGCGCACCATGATGCTTCGGCCCGTGTGGGAGACGATTCGTGAGAACTATTACGATCCGAATTTCGGTGGCGTTGACATCGGCGCTTTGGAAAAGGGGGCCGAGCGCCAGCTCGCTGGTGCAAAATCACTGGCCGAGGCACTCTCGATCATCGCGCAATCTGTCGAGAATTTCGGCGATTCACACACCTCGTTCATGTCGCCCCCGCGACCGTTCGAGGTCGAATACGGGTGGGCACTGGATATCGCTGGTCGCAACGTCGTGGTTGGCGCCGTCGAGCCCGGCAGTGATGCCGAAAAAAAGGGCGTGCGACCCGGCGAACAAGTGCTCCGGGTCAACGGCATGCCCGCGACGCGCGACACGCTGAACTTGATTCGCTACTCGTTGAATGCGCTCAATCCACAGCCCGGTATCCGTGCACAACTCCAGTGGCACGACGGCAGTCAACGCGAAGTGGAATTTGCCGCCAAGGTTACAGCAAGACCGCAAAGGCTCGAATTCTACAACGGCCGCGACCGCCAACTCGTCGAACTCGAATCAGAAAAACATGCGCGCAAACGTCGCAGTGTGTGGCAGGAACTGGGACCCGGCGTTCTGTGGTGGAAGTTGGCCGGTTTCAGCGAAATCCAGCATTTGGAAAAAGGCCTGCGGCAGGCCGCGGGCTATGAACACGTTATTCTTGATTTGCGGGGAAATCCCGGCGGCCTGAGCAGCGTGATGCTCGAGGCGATTGGCGCGTTTTTTCCGAAAAAAACCACTATTGGAACAATCCGCCTGCGCCACAAAACCGAGCCGCTCGAGGCGAGCAGCCGGCATTCCTTGCGCGGAAAACTGTATGTGTTGATCGACGGTGGGTCAGCCAGCGCCAGCGAGGTGCTCGCAAGAACGATCCAGCTCACAGAGCGGGGCCTGATTCTCGGCGACCGGTCAGCCGGAAAGGTGAATCGAGGTCTGGCACACAACCTCGACGTCGGCCCGGACGATAATCTGATTTTGTTCGGAGTCTCGGTGACTAATGCCGCGATCCTCATGACAGACGGTCAGCCACTGGAGAAAATCGGCGTCACGCCCGAAGTGTGGTTGGTGCCGTCACCGCTTGATCTCGCGGAGGGCAACGATCCGGTGCTGGCGGCGGCGGCGAAATTGGCCGGCATCACTTTGAGCAAACAGGACGCTGGCGCGATCTCGCGGCGTCACCGTCCACCGATCTTCGACTAAGCGGATCATGAGCGCCGCCGCGCTGGACTTGCTCTCGAAAAATAAAATTCTGAGCGGCGAAACCGTGGGCGCGAGCGCCAGCGAGTGGAGGCGAACTCCGCTCGTCCGAGTTCGCGGCTATTTTAGGGGCGAGGCTTGCCCACGCCTAAGCGGGCGGACACAAGGTCCGCCCCTACAGCGCCAAGGTGCGGCGCTCAGAGCAACTCGGGCAGGATTTTCAAACTGCCATCGGCTCCCGGGCGCAGGCGGTCGCGGGCGATTTCGTGCGCGATCTCGCGCCACGTGACGTCTTTTGCGCGGTGGTTGGCCTGACGACTGAACATCTCGTCGATGTTCTCCGTAATGATGCGCGTCACGACTTTCTCGATGTAGGCGCGGCCCTTGCCGTCCTCGGCCATCACTTGATCGCGGAAGGCAGCATCGACGTCGGCCTTGGCCTCGATGAAGGCCGCGATCACACCGCCGGAGTTCACGATGAAATCCGTCAGGCTGACGATGCCGCGGCGGTGTTGCAGGAAATATTCGCTGACGAGGTCGGCGGGGTTATTGGCCCCTTGCAACACGAGGCGCGTGTGGATGTGAGTGGCGTTCTCCGGGTGAATCGCGTGCGGGCGCGCGGCGGGAACGAGAATCGTGCAGGGCATTTCCAACATGCGATCAACGTGCTCGCCGTCGAAGCGCTCGCGCAGCGGGCCGCAATACGCGCCGAGGCCTTCGGGGGTGCGGCGAATCGCGAGCAGGTGGTCCACGTCGAGGCCGTCGGGATTGTAGAGGCCGGCGTTGATGTCGGAGGCACCGACGATGCGCGCGCCGAGGCTGGCTAGTTTTTCTGCGATGGGCGCGCCGACGTTGCCAAAACCCTGGATGACGACGCTCGAATCCTTGATGCGAAAATCGGGGAGATGATTTTCCGCGGCGACCGCGGCGGCGAAAAGTCCGTGCGCGGTGATGGCCCATTCGTCGAGCGGGAAGCCGCCTTGTGCGGGCGGACGACCGACACCGCCGCGACCGTGGTTCGGGGCGCCGTTTTTCTGCGCGAACACTTCGTAAATCGTCTGCATGTCCGTTTCATTCGTGCCCATGTCGGGACCGGGAATGTATTCCGGAATCGCCCACAGCGCGTCGGCGAACAGCGTGATCAACGCCTTTTTCTCCTCTGGTTTGTTGGCGAAGTAGCGCGGATCGACGCGCAGGCCGCTCTTGGCGCCGCCGAGCGGCAGCATGGCCGCGGCGCTCTTCATCGTCATCGCTGCGGCGAGGCCGTAAACTTCGTCCACCGACACATCGGGTGCGAGGCGCAAGCCGCCGAGGCCGCGACCGCGCACGAGATTATCGACGGCGACGAAGCCCCACGTGGTGTTGTCGGCGGGGTCGAAAATGCGGTAGATGCACTCGGGACCGAATTCGTTGCGCGGGATCTTGAAACGATTTTCGATATCCGCGCCGCGCACGGCTTCGGCGGCGAGGCTTTGGGGAAATTTGTGGGTCTGCATGGGACAAGAAAGGCGGGAGAGCCGCGACAACCCAAGGCAAAACCGGGCGCGGCGGCAACCATGAGCGCAGGTGCGCGGGGGATAATACGGCGGAATAATTGCACGCGCCGCCGTTCCTATCCTTTCCAAACGGACCCAATTACCATCCACTCCCGGTTATGCGCAAATTCGGCATTCTGTTCGTGCTCGGGGGTCTGCTTGCTTTCATCGCGTTCCAGGCGCGCACCGGCATCCTGCGGAGCAAAAACCCCGGCGAACCCGCCAACAAATACGTCCGCGCGCAGCAGGAAGCGGAGAAACTCACGCCGGAGGACATCGCCGTCATCCAGCAGAAATACGCCGACGCCATCGTCACGCGCTCGGGCTTGCGCTATATCGTGCACGCGCCGGGCGAGGGTTCGCCGCCGTCGTTCGGCGCGGAGATAACTGTGCATTACCGAGGCACGCTGCTCGGCGGACAGAAGTTCGATAGCAGTTATGATCGCGGACAACCGTTCAAGTTTCGCGTCGGTCGCGGCGAGGTGATCAAGGGTTGGGACGAGGCGTTTTCCACCATGAAACAAGGCGAAAAACGCACGTTGATCATCCCCTGGTGGCTCGCCTACGGCGCGGCGGGCAAGGGCCCGATTCCCGCGCGCGCCACGTTGCTCTTCGACGTTGACCTGCTGGAAGTCCGCTAAACACTCGCCTTCCGTCGTCACCGAGGAGGTTTTTTGGCTCACTCCACCCCCATCCGCCGCCGTCTACTCAAGCTGACCCTCACCGTGGCCCTGCCCCTCGGCGGCATGGTCGCGCTCGCGCTCTTCCAGCAATTTCAAGCCGACCGCAAGGAGGCGCTGGGGGCCATCCATTACATTCAGGAGGTAAATGCGCACGCGCTAGCTGCGCAGGTGACCAGAATTCGCGAAAATCTCGCCTATCTGGCGAACCACCCACGCGTGCGCTCGCTCGACCCGACACAAGCCGAGGCACTTTTGCGCGAATTCTCCGCCACGCAACCCGAAGTCATCCATGCGCGGCTCCTCGACAAGAACTTAAAACTGGTTTCCGCCGTCGAAGGGCTTTCGCCCGAGCTCATGGCGGCGCTGGCCGCCCTGCCGGTCTACCGCGAAGCCGCCCTCGCGCCCGCCGGGCACATCAGCGCGCCGTATCAGGGTATCCATAGCAAGCGCTGGGCCTGTTTCGCCTCACACCCCGTGCTGGACGACAATGGCGGGCGCGCCGGCACCCTTATTCTCCCGCTGAATCTCCAACAGTTGTCGAGCGGTCTGGTGCTGCCGAAGAACGGCGGAAAATTCAGCGTCGGGGTGATCGACGCCGACGGCCTCGTCTTGCTGCGCCTGCCCGAGCCGGAAAAATTCATCGGCACCTTCAGGGTTGGAATCGCCCACTTGCGCGAACGTCTGGCCGCAGGCGAGCGCTTCGATCTGGAGTTGCCGGGTGCGGACGGCTTGCTGCGCACCGCCTCCTTCGCGCCGCTCGCCGGCACCCCGTGGATTCTCTACGCCTCGGTTCCCACCCACGAAATATACGGCGACGCGTGGTTCAACCTCTGGCGGACGCTGGCTGTCAGCGCGGTGATTTTCTTTTTCGGTGGCTGGCTGCTCCTGCGTTCCACCGGGATCATCGCCAACCCCATCAAGGCGCTGACCGCCGCCGCCAACGCCCAGGTCTCCGCCCTGTCTGAGAAACCCGTGGCCGTGGAAGGTCCCGCCGAGGTCGCTGAGTTGGCGCAAGCCTTCAACCGGATGAATGCCGCGAGACGCCAGGCCGAGGCACGGCTCGTGCAGAGCGAACACCGCTACCGCACCGTCATCGATCAGACCGGCCAGATGATCTACGATCTCGACTACGCCACCAACACCGCCCAGTGGTTCGGCGCGGAGGCCACGCTGGCGATCACCGGCTATACGCTCGACGAGTTCCAAAGCGTCGATCTCGCCCGTTGGGAAGGGATGATCCATCCGGAAGACCGCGCCCGGGCCATCGCCGCGATGGATCGGGCGATCGCCGAACATAAACTCTACTCCGTGGAATACCGCTTCCGCCACAAAGACGGCACCTACCGCCACATCGAGGACCACGGCATTTTTCTGTTCAACCCCGACGGCAGCCCCGACCGCTGGCTCGGCCGCCTGAGCGATGTCACGGCCCGCCACCTCGCCTTGGCTGCGCTGGTCGAGAGCGAGCTTCGCTATCGCACCGTGCTCGATCAAACCGGCCAGATGATCTTCGACCTCACGGTGACCACTGGCGAAATCCGCTGGTTCGGGCCCACCGCCCTCCGGGATATCATCGGTATCACGCCGGAGGAATTTGCCCGCGAGGGCGTGCAAGGCTGGAAGGATCGGCTCCACCCGGAGGACCGGGATGAGGCCGTGGCACGCCTCGAACGCAGCCTGCAGACCGGCGAACCCTGCCGGGGTGAATACCGCCTGCGCCACAACGACGGCACCTACCGACCAGTCGCCGAACGCGCCGTCGTGCTCCGCAATGCCGACGGTGCGGTCACCCGCCTGGTGGGCCGGATGACCGACATCACGGTCCGCGTTGAGGCCGAGAAGCAACAACGCCAGTTCGAGCGCCGCTTTCTCGAGACGCAGAAACTGGAGAGTCTCGGCGTGCTCGCCGGCGGCATCGCGCACGATTTCAACAACCTGCTGACCGGCATCCTCGGCAATGCCTCGCTGGCCCGGCTCGATCTGCCCCCGGGTTCCCAGTGCCAGTCCTCGCTCGAGCAGATCGAAACCTCCGCCCGCCGCGCCGCTGATCTCTGCCGCCAGATGCTGGCCTATTCGGGCAAGGGCCGCTTCGTCGTGCAGAACCTCGACCTCAATTCTCTGGTCAACGACACCACCCACCTGCTTGGCATCTCGATCAGCAAGACCTGCATCCTGCGGTTCAATCTCGCCGAGCGCCTGCCCTCGATCATGGCCGATGCCACCCAGCTAAGGCAGATCGTCATGAACCTCGTGATCAACGCCTCGGAGGCCATCGGCGCCCGCAGCGGTGTCATCGCCCTCGCCACGGGTGTTTCCCGGATCGACCAGAACTACCTTTCGTCCATGAGCCCCGACCCCAACCTCACCCCGGGCGATTACGTGTTTCTCGAGGTGAGCGACAACGGCGATGGCATGACCGCCGAGACGATCACCCGAATCTTTGACCCGTTCTTCACCACCAAGTTTACAGGGCGCGGACTCGGGCTCGCCGCCGTGCAGGGCATCATCCGCGGGCACAAGGGCGCCATTAAGGTTTACAGCGAGCCCGGTCGCGGCACCACCTTCCGGCTCCTGCTCCCGTGCGCCCCGGGACCCGCCGATGCCCTTCCCGGAGTGATCGATCCGGTTGAACAACCCGTGCGCGGCTCGGGCCATGTGCTGGTGGTCGATGACGAGGAGACGATCCGCAACGTGTCGGCGCGCATTATCGAGGGTCTCGGCTACACGGCTGAGGTGGCCAGCGACGGGCGGGAAGCCGTGGCAAAATATCGGGCCGATCCCGCCCGCTACCAGATCGTCCTGCTCGACCTTACCATGCCCCACCTCGACGGCGAGGAGACCTTCCGCCAACTGCGCCACCTCAACCCCGGGGTGCGCGTCGTGCTGATGAGCGGCTTCAACGAGCACGAGGCGGTGAGCCGGTTCACCGGCAAAGGCCTCGCTGCTTTCGTGCAAAAACCGTTCGATATCTCCACGCTCGCCGGCGCGCTGCGCACGGCCTCCCTCTCCGCCTGAGCGGGCTCAAGGCCGCGGCGCACGGCCGTTGCGCGATCGTCACCGCGCCGCGGGTTCAACGCTGGGCGGACTTGGGCCGCACCGGAATGTGCACTTCGGAGCGCTTCGCGAACCAAGGTGTAAACGGTCCGTGCCAGTAAACCGCGTAGGCCTCGCCCGCCGCCTCCGCCTCCACCTGCGCCTCGAGCCATGCCCGCAACTTGTCGCGCGTCTTTTCAAAATTTTCGCGGCCATAGCCGCCGCGCACGCCGAGGCTCGCCACGCGCCGTTCGGCCAAGCGGAGGACTTCCACGCCGCCGCGATCGCCGACCACCTTGCTCACTTCGCCCGGTGCGATCCAAAAATACATCGCCGCCTGGTCGATTTGCGCCTCGACCGGCGTCGTCATCGCAATCTTTTGCGACGAGATGTAATTGAACAGCGGACGAAAGAGACCGTTGGACTCGTCGAAATACGAGCCGCGTCCCGTGGACTTGAGCAGGACGCCGGCGGGAAGCGTCTTGAATTCGGCCACGCCGGGCGCGGTCGGGGGGAAGGCTTGCTCGGTGGCCATGAGGGGAAGAATCGCGAAGGACAGCAGGACGCTCAGGGGGAAAATGCGCATGACACACACTACCCAAATCCAGTGCTTTGCAAGTGCTGCGGCGCGCCACCCGCACCCTCACTCACAAACCGAGCAGGCTGCCGTTGCGCGCGAGCCATTGCTCCGCCGCCTTCCACGCCGGACACACCTCCGCCACACGCGCCCAGAAGCGGTCGCTGTGATTCATTTCCCGCAGGTGCATCAACTCGTGATAAATGATGTAGTCGCGCACGGACTCCGGCGTTTGCACCAGCCGCCAGTTGAGCGACACCGTTCCCGCCGCCGAGCACGAACCCCAGCGGGCGCGTTGGTTGCGCACGCTCACGCTCTTCAGATCCACGCCGGTCTCCGCCGCCAGTTCCCACGCGCGGCCGGGCAACTCGATCTTCGCCCGCCGCGCGAACTGCGCTTCCAACGTCGGCCGCAAATCTCCCTCAAATGACGGCACGCGAAACACGTCTGCCGCCAAACTCACTTGCGGCCGCGCGCCTTCGGCCGCGATGCGCACCGGCACCGACTCGCCGCGCCACAACACGCGCGTGCCGATCGTCCACACCTCGGCGGCGCGCGGCCGCCTGGCCTGCCGCGTCCGCGCGCGCTCCAGCCACTCGCGATGTTCTTCGACAAATCGCCCCGCGGCGCGCTCGTTACCGTGGAGCGGAATTGTTGCCACCGCCGTGCCGTCGCGGCGCAACGTCAACCGGTAGCGCTGCGCCTGCGCGCTGCGCACGAACACGACGGCGGGAGTGGCCGATGCCACCGGCTCCGCCGTGAGTTCAAACATGGCTTGTTGCTCGCCGTTCACGAGCGCGAGTAAACGGCTCCGCCCCGCAAATTCCACTGCAATCCCGCGCGGTCGAAAAAACTCACGACGGCGACGCGCGCGGCAGGCGTTTGTAGAAAATCACGTTGGCGCGCAATTGCCCGTCGGGATCCGCCGCATAATCCGGGATCCCGCCCGCGACCTGATAACCGAGTTGCCGATAAAATTCCTCCGCGCCGCCCGCGCCGACACTCGTGTCGAGAAACAACAACGTGCGCCCCTCCACCATCGCCTCGCGTTCGAGAGCCGCCATCAACGCCGCGCCCACGCCACGCCGCCGCGCGGCGTGCCACACGAGCACTTTTTGCACTTCGGCGCGATGCCGGCCATTGCTGCGCCGCTCCAACGCCAGTTGCGCGCCGCCGAGCACTTTGCCGTTTTCGTCCAACGCGAGCAGCAGACGCTTGTTGTCCGCGGCCACCGACTCCGCCACGCCGCGCCAAAAAGATTCCGCCTCGTCCTCCGCCAACGGCCACGTGAAACCCATCGACGCGCCGTGTTGCACGGCATCGCGCAGAAGTCCCACCAACTCAGGTTGGCACCGCTCACACTCTGCCGCAGAGCACAGAATGATTTTCATGGACGGGCTGATGCACCCCGCATGCCGAGCGCGCCGGTTAAAGTTTCACCACTTTCCACGTCAGCCGATCCTTCTCGATCGTGAGCCACGCAAAACTCGCCGGTGCGCCGCGCTGCGCGCCGCTGATGCAACCGGGATTCAACCAGCGCACTCCCGCCGCGTCGGTCTCATCGCGCGGCACATGGGTGTGCCCATGCAACACACACGCCACGCCCCGCGGCGCGCGCGACGGCGGAATATGGGTGAGATAAAAGCGGCGACCCTCGCGTTCCAGCGTCAGGTGCAACGGCCAGAGGTTGTGCGACTCGTTGTTGCCGAGCACGACGGCGAGCGGCTTGCGCAGTTGCTCCAAACCCCACAACACCTCCGGCTCGCACACATCGCCGAGATGCCAAATCTCGTCCGCGCCCGCGAGCCGCCCCGGCAGCGTGGCCGGGCAGCTGTCGTGGGTGTCGGAAATCACCGCGATGCGCATGGGCCCAACCAACCGAAGCGTGCCGGAAAATGCAAAAATTATGTGGGCTTGGCGCGTCGGATATTTTCTGCCTGCTTCGATTTCGGATCACCCCATTCCTTCTTTGTCATCAACCCCATCTCCGGAGTCTTCGCCCCAAACCGGCACTACCGGCCCGCTCCAACGTGTCGCACGGAACACCTGTCCAATTTGTTCTGCTGTGCCCGCTCAACGGCTACCTGCGCCCGCCCCTTGGGAACTCGCGTGGTGCGCCTCATGCCACTTCGGTTTTCTGACTAATCCGCCCGACTACGAGGCGCTGACGACGGAGTTCGAGTGGGAAAACAGTGCTTCTGAGGAAAAACTTCGCCGCCACCGCGCGCACGGTTCCGTCGGGGCCGGCATTGCGCGAATGCTCGGCCACTTGCGTGCCATCTACGTTCGTGTGGCTAAACGCGACAAATTGCGCGCGGTCATGACTGCGGCTGGCATGCAAGGAAGCATCGTCGATCTCGGCTGCGGTGATGGCTCCGCTTGGGTGTCGTTCCCCGCCAATTGCACGCCCCTCGGTATCGAGATTTCTCCTGTGTCTATTGTCAAAGCGCGCAATCGCTTGGGCGACGGCGCGGGGCGCTTGATCGAAGCCGATGCGCTCAACGGCCTCCGCCAACTGCCCGACAACAGCGCGGATGGGGCCATCGCCAGCAGTTTTGTGGAGCACGATGTGCGACCGGTCGAAACCCTGCGCGAGCTGCACCGCGTGTTGCGTCCGGGCGGTTCATTCCTCGTGAAATTGCCCAATTACGCCTGCTGGAATCGAGTGGTGCGCGGGCTACGCTGGTGCGGCTTTCGTTTTCCGGACCATGTGAACTATTTCACGCCACGTTCCCTGCGGGAACTCTTCACGCGCCACGGCTACGAAGTGACGCGCTTCGGCTGGCTCGATCGCGCGCCGACCAGCGACAACATGTGGTGCGTCGCGCGCAAGGTGGCGAACCCGGCTGACTAAAGTTCGTCGGCTTTGCCGCAGGACGGTCGCGGGCGAACCCGGGCAATTTGAGTTCGCCTCCCCGCCGCGCGCTTCATTTAGTCCCCTCATTATCTTCGGGTTTTCGGGCCTGTAGCTCAACGGTTAGAGCAGGGGACTCATAATCCCTTGGTTCCGGGTTCGAATCCCGGCGGGCCCACCAATTCACCGCCACCGCGCGTGCGGGAAAGTGTCGGCGCAATCTGCAATGCTCAGGCGGATAACCGCTACGGCGAGGCCGCGGCTTTCGCTTCGGTTTTCTTCACGTATTCGTCGACAATCGTCGCCGTCGTGAGATCGAAGCCGACGTTCACCGACGTGCGACACATGTCGAGGATGCGGTCGATACCGAGAATGATGCCAATACCCGCCGGATCGACGCCGAACGTCGCGAGCAATCCGGCGATCAACGGCAGTGAACCGCCCGGAATCGCCGCTACCGCCACCGCGCTCAACACGGAGAGGAGCAAAAGCGTCAATTGCTGCCCCATGCCGAGATCCACATGGAAAATCTGCGCGATGAAGAGCACCACGCAGCCCTCGTAGAGGGCCGTGCCGCTCATGTTCATCGTTGCACCGAGCGGCAGCACGAAGCCGCTGGTGCTCGGCGAGAGTTTAAGTTTTTCGCGCGCACATTCGATCGAAGCGGGCAACGTCGCCGCGCTCGAACTCGTCGAAAACGCCGTGATCAGCACCCCTTTAATCGCCGCGAAATACTCGGTTGGTTTGCGCGTTGTCCAAAATTTGATCCACAGCGTCATCGTGCCAAAGAGATGCAAGGCGAGCACGCCGACGCAGGTGAGCACGAACACGCCGAGTGCGATCACGATGTCCAGACCGACGCGCACCACGACACTGTAAATCATCGCCGGCACCGCGTAGGGCGCGAGGCGCAACGCGAAATGCACGATGCCCGTCATGAGCTCGCTGACGGTGTTGAGCGCTTCAAGAAGTTTCTCGCGACGGTCCACCGCCATCTTGGTGCCGACGGCCCCGACGAGGATCGCGAACAAGATGAGCGGCAGCACATCGCCGATGGAGGCGCGGCTGTTGCCGACGAACGCTCCGAAAAGATTCCGCGGCATGAACATTTCCACGAGCATCATGAGCGACAGGCCTTCCTGCGCCTGCTTCTGGTTGGCGACGACGGTCTCGCTGGCTCCGCCGTAGCTCGCCATTAAGACCTTGGTGGTTTCCTCATCGATGAAGCGGCCGGGTTGCACGACGTTCATCACCAACAGGCCGAGGCCGACACCGACCGCCATGTTGATGAAAAACAGAAAAAAAGTGCGCCCGGCCAGCGGCCCGAGTCGTTCGGGTTGCCCCAGTTGCAACACACCCGACGCGAGCGAGGCAAAGACGATCGGAATGATGACGAAAAACAGCAGCCGCAGGAAAACTTGACCAACCGGGTCAAAAATCTGCGTCGCGACCTTCTGCATGAAGGTCAGCACATCGGGCCAGATTTGGCCGATGCCGAGGGTGATAACGCCGGCTATCAAGCCGATCACGAGGCCGCGCAAAATGCGGTTGGCCAGTTGGGGGTCGGAGGAACTCGCCATAGTGGGGTGGAAACTGCCGCGAACCCTAGCTGCGAGCGACCGCTTGGCGAGCGCGAAACCACCGCGTGCGGTTTCTACGTAAACGCCCTAAGTGCTCATTCGCGCCGCTTTGCACACGCGAGCACAGGCGCCACTGCGGATTGCATTGCGAACCCAGCACCGCTTCGTAGCCTGTTGAGCCCCCATGCCCTCTGTGACCACCGAGCTGCTCGTCATCGCACTCTTATTGACGATCAACGGTCTCTTCGCCCTCGCGGAGACCGCGCTTATTTCCTCCCGCAAATCGCGCCTGAAGACCCTCGCCGACCACGGCAACGCGCGCGCCCGTCTCGCCCTCGCACAAACGGAAAACCTCACGCGCTTCCTCTCGACCGTGCAACTGGGCGTAACGCTGACGAGCATCTTTGCCGGTGCCTACGCCGGCGCCGTGATCGCGGGGCATTTCAACGCGTGGCTGTTGGCGCTATGGCCCGCCGCCGCCGATTACACGGCAGCGATCAGTTTCATCACCATCGTGCTCGGGATTACGTTCGTTACCATCGTGCTCGGCGAACTTGTCCCCAAGCGCCTTGCCCTCGCCAACCCCGAGCGCTGGGCCATCGCGCTGGCGCATCCGATGCGCTTGTTCGGCAACGCCACGGCTCCGTTCATGTGGCTGGTCACCTTGTGCACTGACGCACTCACCAAGCTGCTGGGCGCGCGCGCCCAGCCCAAGACCACCATCACCGACGAAGAAGTCGCGACGCTCATCGACCAAGGGTTGACCGCCGGTGTCTTCCACAAAGACGAAAAAGCCATGGTCGAAGGCGTCATGGCCCTCGACCGCTGCCCCATCACCGCCCTGATGACGCCGCGCCCAAAAATGGTTTGGCTCAACGTCGAGGACGCCGACGAAGTCAACTGGCGCAAGATCGTCGCCAGCGGCCACTCGCATTTTCCCGTCTGCGAAAAGCACCGCGACAACATCCTCGGCATGGTGCACATCAAAGCGCTTTGGGCTCACGCCGCCTTCGGCCTGCCCACCAACTTGCGCCACCTCGTCACCCCCGCAGGCATGGTGTCCGAGAAAGCGAGCGCGATTCAAGTGCTCGAACAATTCAAGAAGACCGGCAAACACACCGCCCTCGTCACCGACGAATTCGGCAGCATCCAAGGCATGGTGACGCTAATCGATGTGCTCGAAGCCATCGTCGGCGACCTGCCCGACCCGCAACGCCGCGCGCAACCCGAAGCCAAGCGCCGCGATGACGGCTCGTGGTTGGTCGATGCCACGCTCGCCATCGGCGAAGTGAAGCAACTGCTTAAAACCAAGACCCTCCCGGGCGAAGCGCAGGCCGATTTCCAAACGCTCGGCGGGTTCATCGTCACGCAATTCGGCCGCATCCCCGCCGCTGGCGATTATTTCGACTGGAACGGCTGGCGCTTCGAAGTCGTCGATATGGACAGCCACCGCGTGGACAAAGTCCTCCTCGGCCGCACACCGTCCGGCCAGCCCACGACTTCGCAAAAGGCCTCCGCTTAAGCCGGCGCATCCGCCTGGGGTGGCGCGGGTTGATCTCCACGCGCGGGTTTGCGCGCGGAAGTCGTTCAGCGCGTTGCAGTCCAAACGCACCACCTAGGGTGGCGCGCCAGCGCGAGTCCGCTCCCGCCCCTTCCCCTTTCGTCGGCGCTCTCTCGCCGCTCCACGTTGCGCACCAGCGCGCCCCCCCCAGTCGCGTTTGTAATATAATACGTTACAAACCGCCTTGCGCCACTCGGGCGCGGACCGCGCCGCTGCACCTCACCCGAGCAAATTGCGCAACGCGGTCAGATATTTTTCCTGCGTGCGCTGAATGATCTCCGCCGGCAAGTGCGGCGCGGGCGGTTGCTGGTTCCAGTTGAGCGCGAGCAGGTGGTCGCGAATGAACTGCTTGTCGAAACTCGGCGGCGAGCAATCCACCGCGTAACACTCCGCCGGCCAATACCGCGACGAGTCCGGCGTCAGCACTTCGTCGATCAACACGAGTTTGCCCGCCTCGTCGGTGCCGAACTCGAATTTCGAATCCGCCAAAATCATCCCCGCCTCCCGCGCGCGGTCATGGCCGAGTTGGTAGAGCGCGAGGCTCGCGGCCTTCACCTGCGCGTAGAGTGCTGCGCCGATGGCCGCCGCACCTTGCGCGTCATCAATCGCCGCGTCGTGTTCGCCTTTCGGCGCCTTCGTCGTCGGCGTGAAAATCGGCTCCGACAACCGCTCCGCCTGCCGCAGACCCGCCGGCAAGCACACGCCGGAAACCAATCCGGTTTTTTGATACGAACTCCACCCGCTGCCCGCCAAATACCCGCGCGTCACACACTCGATCGTAAGCGGCTTGAGTTTGCGCACCACCATGCTCCGCAGACACAGCGCGCGATCCGTGATGCCGCGCCGCGCAAATTCCCCTGCTTGGTCGGGCAACAGGTGATTGGCGATGAGCGACTCGGACTGCCGAAACCACCACAGGCTCATCTGCGTGAGAATCGCGCCCTTGCCCGGAATGCCGTCTGGCAAAATCACATCAAACGCCGACAACCGATCCGTCGCCACCAACAGCAACGCGTCGCCGAGGTCGAAAATCTCACGCACCTTGCCCGACGCCACATGCGGGAACGGCAACTGATCCACCGTCGTGACGGCGTTTTTCGGCAAGGCGGCGACCAGTTCGGCGAACCTCATGGCCCCCATCTCGGCCAAAACCGTGGCGAAGCACAAAGTCATTTTGTGCGTTAGTCGTTACTTTTTCGCTCTTTCGCCAACTCGGAGCGGCCGGAAGAAAAAATTCTTGCGCGAGCGTGGGCACGCCGTAGGTTCGCCCTTCTGTTTTTTGCGTCCCTATCGTCTAGCCTGGTTAGGACACTACCCTTTCACGGTAAGAACCGGGGTTCGAATCCCCGTGGGGACGCCACTTTATGAAGCGCCGTATTTCGAGAGAGATACGGCGCTTCGCTGTTTCTGGAATGTGCGAAGTGACAATGAGGGTGACAATAAGACGCCGTTGTCGCCGAGGGCAATTTAGCCGTAAACCGAGTCCAGGGAAATGCCCACACTGCAGGGCCATCAGCGACAAACTACTCATCCTGGTATCTGGCCAATAGCCTCTGCACTGCGGTGCGGCCCGCTGGTTTCAGCAGCAGACGTCGCACGAACTGACTGGCACTGGCCGGTTCTCCCATTTCCAGTCGATCCGCCAGCCAACCGTTGGAAACTGACGTGCTTTGTTTGAGCGCTGAGGCAAGTAGCACTTTGTCGGGATGGGACTTCGCCGCCGGCAGCGGCTCCAGCGCGATCCCCGCCAAGGCCGCAAGTTTCTGCAATTTCTCTTCCCATGCGGCGTGTCGTTCGTCTTGCGCCACCTCCGGTTCAAGCCCCGCAAAACGATCCAACTCCGCACCGCGCTCGCTCGCCGCTCGGCGCATTTCCTTGCGAAAATCCGCACTCCCGACGCACCAACCGCGACTCAGCTCACGTGAGGCTAGAGCCTTTTTCGACGGTTTGTCTTCGCTCAGAAACTCCAAATAGCGCTGATATTTTCTCCAGCCCGCAGCCGTATCGGGCAGGCTGCCAGCCGCCTGGAGAACGGTGTCGCCAGCGAGCCATGCGGGACGCTTCTTGGCGGGAAACACCGCCAGACTACCGTGTTGAAATTCGGGCAACCGGGACGCCGTGACGGCACCTGCGCGCACCGGATTGAGGTGGATGTAATGACAGACCTGCGCAAAGGCATGGCCCGGCTCGACCAGCAGCGCCTTGTAACGGCCTTGAAACGGACGGCCGATCAGCTTGCGCATGCCATTGTAGCGGCGAATCCAAGTGCCCTGCAGCCACTTCATCCCCTCGCTCAAGTTCGGCTCGGTGATTTCCACCGCCAGATGAAAATGATTCCGCATCACCACGTAGGCATGCACGCGCCACTGAAATCGCACCGCGGCTTCACCCAACGTCCTCACAAAAGCCTCCGCCGAACCCTTGCCGTCAAAGAGCGAACGACGGTAATTGCCACGGTTGATGACGTGATAACACGCACCGGCAAATTCAATGCGCAACGGACGGGGCATGACCGAAAACAAGTGGCGACCGCCTCTCCTTGTCAAGAGTCAAGACCTGACGTCATTTTGCTACCTCGCCGCAGGAGGAGCGTTTGTAACCGAGAAGCTGTCCAGTGACGATTACCACATCACTTGGCACGCTGGTTTTCACCGTGCTTTGGTTGGCTTGTGGGATTCACTTTCCCCTCATGAACCCGCACATCACGGAGTGATCCCGCACCAAATTCACCAAGTTGTCTTTCATGAGAGCCGCCGAGGCATCTACGTTTTGATTCGTTAGAAGATCCCAGCGTCCATTTCCAAAACCGTATACAAATTCAGGAGATATCCGTGATATCCCAGCCAGTCCCTCAAACCTAACGGCATAAACTAGCTCCGCCTTCATGTATGTCACATGAACTGATAATTCAATCTCATCTATTTTTCCTTCGTAAATCCATTCATTCCTCTCTTCGCCGCGACGTTTATGAACGTCCATGATCTGCCCGAAGCCCATTTCGAACACTTCTTGAACAGTTCGATGATCGATACCGGGCTGACTCGGGGTGGGCACCGGGGGCAATTTCCCCATGAGGGTCACTAATGTGTTGGATATTTCACGATCGCTCCTTGCAAAACCCCACCAAGGGAGCCTCGACAATACAATATCCCGCCGATAGCTTTCCCTCTCCGCACTAGGAAGAGCTTGATAAGCAGAAAACATGGCTCTGGTTACCGACGAAGGTATCTCCGTTATTTGAAGATAGCCGGCCGTGGTAGCATCCTCTAAACGAGAACCTAAATAACGCTTAGCGAAATCTGTTGGCTCGTTCATAGTCAGCGCGTCCGAAGAAGCGGCGGCAATACAGGAGCACTTTGATACTGCGACGGTGGCGGAGATATGAGAATTTTCGCAGCAGCCTGCGCTACAGAAACATAGCCAGGCCGCATACTGTAAGCATAAAGAATCAGACCATCGCCTGCGTTGTAATATGTGCAGTTGGCAAAAACTCCGGGTATTTGAACAGATTGCCCACCCGGGAAAAGCCACTCCCCACTCCCGGGAGTATACACATCACCACCATGAAATGCCGCATAATTTCTACTCGTCATTGAATAGTATTTTATGTCGGCTCTGCCATGCGCCCGCTGCAAAGTGTTATCCATTTTAATTTCATAAAAATTCTTTGACGTCGCGTCCCCAATGTCAACTCTGCCGCCGAAGTATGCCCGACGGAGCCCGGAAAAAGACGTCAGGCCTTGACTCTTGACAGATGACAGCGAGGCGCGGGCGATTCCCGGTGTTGGCGGAGCGTCCATAGGTTGATGGCGGGGAGTTCTCGGCATTGGCTCTGCTGATGGCGCATTGTAAAGAGATATAGTTTCGCTCCGGGATATGGCGAGCGGTTTGTCGCAACACCCGAGCCGAGATTCGGCGCCAGTTACCGCTCGCTGACGTTCGCGCCGGGAAAGTCCACCGGGAAGAGATTCTTAGCCGGATCAAACTCCAAATTTCGGTCGTTGGGCGTCGGGTTGAAATAATACCAAAAGCTCACGGTGCCCCGGGGGTCGAAAAGGATCTCATCGTAAATCTTCGCGTAGTTGGCGGAGACGATTTCCCCGCGGGCGTCTAATTTGACCCGCGTGCGCAGGAAATAACCGACCAGTCGTTTGCCCGGACGCAGCTCGTAGGTGTTCGCTTCGTAGCGCAAGCCAGCTTGATACCCGTTCTCTGGGGCGTCGTGCGGCAGCCTCAGTTCGCTGTAATACCAATAGTTTTCCTGCTTCTCGATCAGGCCCTCCTTGGAGTTGGGGAACGACAACTCGAGGACGCCCGACCACTTGCCATAAAAAAAACGCATCTCTGTTTCCGATTTGTCGGGGTTTGCTAAGCGGGCACTCGTCAATTTTTTCTCACTTGGCGTCCATCCTTTGAACTCATTGAAGAACCGGAAACGAACATCGGCAACTTTGCCTCTGCCGTGGGGAGACACCCAATCGGCGACTTCCAGATCGAAACCGAGCCATTCATTCTGCGCCGGGAGCTTGGCGTAGTGCATACGCGCGGCGTGAAGCGCGGTGGGGTTCCTCATCTGCGGCAGCACTACGGACATCGTTGCCTTGCCCACTGGGACATTTGCCGCGTTGTCGTTGCCCCAAAAAGCAGGGTAATACCCCTCCTTCTCTACCCGTATCCAAGTGCCCAACGTCATCGCGGTATTGGCCGAAAACTCTCCGCGCTCGTTGGTTTCGCCCTCCCGCACGTCGTCGCGACCAACGCCGTGAAACACGACTTGCACGCGCGCGCCATTGAGCACCGCCCCGGCCTCGTCCGTCACGCGCAGCGTCAGATCGCGCGCTACTTGCGCTTCGCTTGCGCCGGTCAGAATCAGTCCCAACGTAAAGCAAACCAGTCGATTACGGTTCATTTGAGTTCTCCGCGCTTAATCATTTCCTCATACATCGGGTAAACAAATGGCAGCGCGACGACCACAAAGTCACGAGTCCAGCAATAGGGTCAGCAACGGTCTTTCAGGCGAGCTTAAATTGAGGGTTTTTCAGAAGTCCAGCAATAGGGTCAGGCTTTGTAGTTTGTAGTCCATCCGAGCTTCTTTTGTAGGGCGGGGTCGGGTTGGCGCTGCCAGGCACTGGCTTGGCGGCTGACTTCGTGTAGTCCGCCCATGTTCAAGGCGGTCCCGAGCCAGCGGTTGGTCGCGGTCGTGCGGGCCTTCAGGGCGGCGGCGAGGGCCCGTTTCCAGTCGGCTGATTTGCTTGTCTGAACGAGATCGGCCGGCGTGCGGCGGAGCTTGCGCAAGAGTCTGGTCAACTCTTCTTGCCAGAGGGCTTCTCTCGTCTGCTTGGTCTCGGCGGCCATCCGGCGTCCCTGTCCCACGAGTTCCTGGTTCTCCTTGATCATGGTCTTGGCGAAGTCGCTGGTCCCGATAATCCACCCCTTGGACATTTCGGTGAAGCGCTGTTTTTTCCGTTCCGATTCATTTTCGGCCAGCCAACCGAGGTAATCGAGATATTTTCTGCGACCGGTGGGAGTGTCAGCCAGCTCGCCGGCGTGGTCCAGGGCGGGTTGGGGTTGATACCAAGCAGGTCGGAGCTTTGGATTCAGCAGCCAGCGCAGGCTGGTCCACGGGTAAGTCGGCAGGTCGGCGACGGGCCGGAGCTTTGCGCGGACGGGATTGAGATGGATGTAGTGACAGAGTGGACCCAGTCCGCCGTCGGGATCCACCAGCAGGCTCTTGTAACGGCCTTGAAAGAGGTGTCCGCGTTCGTTGCGCAGACGGTTGAACCGGGTGGAGTAAGTGCCCTGCAGCCACCGCATGCCGTCCACCAGATTGGCCCCGGGAGTGGAGACAGCCAGATGGTAATGGTTCGACATGAGGCACCAAGCGTGGACCAGCCAGCCGGTCTTCGCACAAGCCTCGCCGAGGCACGTGAGGAAGGCCATCTTGGCCTTGTCCGACCGGAAGATGTCCGTCCGGTAATTGCCCCGGTTCAGGATATGATAGACCCCGGCCTCGGACTCCATTCGCAATGGTCGCGCCATGCCCCCAGTCCACCCAGTCTCTCCCCGCCGTCAACTACAAACTACAAAGCCTGACCCTATCGCTTGGCCCCTATCGCTTGGCCCGATCTCTTCGGCCGTGTGGTGAGGACAGTGTCGCGGTCGGCGGCTGCGGCACTGCAAGCCCCGCACACCCTCCTGCTGATATCGCCGCAGCCACTTATACCCGGTCTTCCGGCTAACACGAAAATCCGCGCACAACTCGGTCAGGGTAAACCTGCCGTGCCAGCCAGACTGATGAATCGATGCTTCTGTTCCATTGGGGTTACTTCGTTCCAGGCCATAGCCTGAAAGTGTAACCCATGTCCTTGGACTATCTGTTACCTATGTCCCCGGATC